>JANNEY010000177.1:0-17284 GCA_031379235.1 Opitutaceae bacterium
CGCGGACTACCAAGCGTTTTTCGGCGAACCGCCAAAGAAGATCAGCGCCGTGGCCGTGTCGTCCGACACGGACAACACCAAGACCGAAGCGGAGGCGTGGTTCGCGGATTTGGTGTTGGAGACGAGCGCGACGACGGTGAAGACGAGCTCGTAGATGGGCAGTTCGCGCGGTTACATGCGGGTAGGCCAAGCTGCGTCCCGTTTCGGCGAGGGCAATGCTTTCTCGGGACACGAGCACCCTGCGTAAAACCTAAAGACCAATGGGCTTCCTTCTCTTCGTGCGCTTGGTCTGCTGCACGCCAGCCACAGTCCTGTCCCGGCATGCATGACGGACTCCCTTCACGCTAGAAATTCCTGGCACTCCAAAGCTGTAAACCCACAGAACGCGCCCAAGCCGACCGTTGACGCAGTGGCTGCTGGAATAGACTCGCCGTGCAAAGCCTCTTACCCCTCGTCATGATCCCTTCCATGCTTTCGCGCCAGTTGACCGTCGGTGAGTGTGCGTTCCCATTTGTAACGGGGCGGCTGCGACGTGTGTCGCTGGCGGTCGCGCTGCTTGCGCTGACCGCGCAAGCGGCCGAGCCGTTCGACCAGACCCATGCTCCCTTCGCCCGCGTGCTCAGCGCGGTGGTGAAGGAGGCGCACGTGGACTACGCGAAACTCAAAGCCGCGCCGTTGGAGTTGGACACCTACTTGAGGGAAGTCGCCGCGGTGCCGCCGGCGGAGTTTGCCCGCTGGAGCGAGGCCGACCGGCTCGCGCTCCACTTGAATCTCTACAACGCACAAACGCTCCGGCTGATCATCGACCACTACCCTTTGAAAAGCATCCGGAGCATCGGCCTGTTGCCCGGCGCCGCGTGGCGCGGGCTGATCGTGCGACAAGGCGGGCAGATCATGTCGCTCAGTCATCTCGAAAACAAAGTCATCCGCGTGGACTACCAGGAGCCACGCATTCACTTCGCGCTCGTGTGTGCGGCGGTGGGGTGCCCGCCCTTGCGCCATGAGCCCTATGTCGGTTCGCGTCTGAACGAACAACTCGACGATCAGGCGCGCCAATTCCTCGCGACCGCAGAAAAGAACCGGTTCGACCCCGCCACGGCCACGCTCCATCTCTCGCCAATCTTCAAGTGGTATGACGAGGATTTCATCAAGCCTGCCGGCTCGCTGGCCGCGTATGTGAAACCTTTTCTCCCGGCGGTCCAGCGTGACGCCCTCGGGGAACCCGCCAAGGTGAAGGTGAGTTTCACGGACTACGACTGGGCGCTGAATGAGCTGAAGCAGCCGTGACGCGCCGGGCTCGTTCGAAAAGCAGGGCTACCCTCAGGCAGCAACCCGCCGCGAACCCAGCCACCACCCGCCGATCACGGCGGCCACCATTAGCGCCAGTGCGATGCCCTGCTGGTGCGAGAGCCCCAGCCACCGCTCCGGCCGGCCATCGGCGCGCAGCGGATCGAGCGCGAGACGCAGCGCGCCGTAGAGGAAGCCGTAGCTGCAAAACGCCGCGCCAAGGAAAACCCGGCCCGCCTTGACCGACCGCAGCACGCGATGCACGAGCCAGGCGATCATGAGCAGGCCGGCCGACTCGTAGAGTTGCACCGGATGCGGAAGGCGTCCGACGCAGCAGCCTTGCGAATAACATCCGATCCGGCCGATCGCGTGGCCGAGCGGGAGTGCGACGCCAAAATAATCCGCCCCGCGCCAGAAACTGAGCCCCCGCCACCATGCAAATGCACCGCCGACGAACCCCGCGCCGAGCAGCCCGCCAAAGAAGACGAAGCCCGTGCCGAAGTCGGCCCAGAAGCGGAGTTCGCCGCTGGCGTAGTGCTGCCAGCCGAGCGCGGCAAAGAGCGCCTTCGCCCCAATGACCGCGCCCGCGACAATCAGCCAGAGCGCCGCCCAGAATTCATTTTCCGTCAGCCCCATCGCGCGGCGCTGCCGCCAGAGCCAGACGATGGCCGTCACGGCGCCCGTCGCCGCGAAGAAACCGTAGGCGCTCATACGACGCTGGCGGCCGCAGCCTCCCCGCGGCGGTAGAACTCCTCGCGCCGGCCAAGCGCATTCACGGCGCACATCGATTCGAGTTTGCCGTCAATCGAGACCTTGAACGCGCAGAGGTCGAGACGGTCCTGCCCCTCGGCCGTCGCGATCTCTGCGGCGCTCATGAAGTGATGGCTCACGATGCAGAAATAATTTCCCCGCAGCGTGCCCGCGCGCCGCCAGAGTTTCCACGCCTGCGGCAGGAGCCGCGTGAGCGCGAAACCACCGTGCTTCGCCACCATCCAGCCGGCGCGGCGCACCGCCTGCCAGCGGTCGTCGAGGCGAAACGACATGCCACCCACGCGGTCGAACAACCCGGTCAGCGCGCGAATCTCGTCGAGCTGATCGCTACGGTAGAAGGGAAACAGCCGCGGACGGTTTGGCTGCGGTCGCGCAACCGCGAGGCCCTGCACGAACCGCGTGCACGCCGGATGACCGAGCGAGCCCTCGCCGCGGCGAATCGCCGGATCTCCCGCGCCCTCGGCGATCCTCTCCCACAATTCGTCGGGCTGCACGCCGCGCAGGTCGGGGTCCGTTCGCCCCACTTCGGCGAGCGGCTGAAAACTGATCATCTTAAACGCATCCGCGTGAGCGAGCAGGCAGCGGACGATGCCCGGGACACTGTCGAGATTTCCCCGCGTGACCGTGACCGTCGAGGCCGCCTCAAGGCGACGGCCGGTGGTCTTACGAGCCGCGCGAATCAAGTCGGCAAACTCGGCCCGAAGCGGATCGAGGTCAGCCTCGGTCCGGGCCAGTGCGAAGCGGTCGCGCCGCCCGCGCTGGGTCGTGTCGATGTGGATGCTGATTTCCGTCAGCCCGCCCTCGACCATGAGGCGCTCGAGCAGCCCGGATCGGCGGCGAAACGTTTCCCCATGGGTCATGAGCATCGGCACGAGCCCGATCTCGCGGGCATAGCGAATCAACTCGATCACCTCCGGCTCAGAGCGGAGAGAGACCTCCCCATCGGTCAGTTGCACGTTGCCCACCGGACCAAGCCAGGCGCGGAGGGTGCGAAGCTGGTCCTTGATTTCCGCGAGCGGGCGGGGCTTCGCGCGGTTGGCGTCTTCACCGAGATAACAACCTTTGCAGGCGAAGTCGCACTTCGGCATCGCGCCGATGGTGGCCCCACACCCAGCGTAGTGGCGGCCGAGGTATTGCGTCGGCGTGCGCCACACCTCGGGCAAACGGGCCCAAGCCTTCGCCAAGGCCGAGCGGGTCGCGACGTCGTCCTGGGGAATCGCCGCCATGGTGGCGGGGCTTACTTTTTACCCGGGGCAGACGGGGGCGAACTCGGGTCAGGCCGGGACGAGGGCGTGAAACACGCCGTGCTCAGAGCAAAAACTGCCGCAAATCCGATCAACATGAGGATGGTCTTCTTCATAATTTCTAAGTCTACGCTGTTGGATATGAGGTCTGGCTGGTCACTCTATTCCACCACTCGGGGAGGATCCCAAGGTTCAGACGTGGTGGATGGAACGGAAAATCGGCCTTCCCGTGGTCATCGTAAATTAAAATCGTTCGCCGGGCCTCGGACGGGCGCGTTTGCCCCCGCCGCGTCACCCTCACTGTCGCGTCCATGCCAGCCACCGCACAAACAGCCCCTTCACGAACGGCGTGAGGCGCGTGCGGCTGTAGAGGTCGCCGACTTTGCGGATGGCTTCGGCTTGCGTGGGATACGGATGAATCGCTCCGGCGATGCTGCCGAGGCCGATCTTTTTTGTCATCGCGAGCGAGAGTTCGCCGATCAGGTCGCCGGCGTGGGCGGCGACGATCGTGGCGCCGACGATCTCATCGGTGCCTTGGCGGACGTGGATGCGCACGAAGCCCTCATCCTCGCCGTCGAGAATCGCGCGGTCCACTTTCGCGAGCGGCTGGGTGTAGGTGTCGATGGCCAGGCCCGCGGCTTTGGCGTCCTTGGGGGAGAGGCCGACGTGGGCGAGCTCGGGCGAGGTGTAAGTGCTCCACGGGATGACGAGCGCGCTGGCTTT
The DNA here is from genome assembly GCA_031379235.1 of Opitutaceae bacterium. Classification (GTDB taxonomy): domain Bacteria; phylum Verrucomicrobiota; class Verrucomicrobiia; order Opitutales; family Opitutaceae; genus ER46. The sequence continues at coordinate 4,026 of JANNEY010000177.1, forward strand.
TTTCCGGCCGTGGAAGAGCGCGTTTTGGATCACAATGCGCGCCATGAAATCCGCCGCGTGCGTGAACTGATACGGCGAGCAGATGTCGCCGCACGCGTAGATGCGCGGGTTGGCGGTCTGGAGGCGGTCGTCCACCTTCACGCCCTTTTTGTCGTAGGCAACGCCCGCAGCTTCGAGGCCGAGGCCCTCGACATTCGGCGCGCGGCCCACGGCCACGAGTAGGCGGTCGGCGAGCACGGTTTGCTCCGGGCCCTCCGCTTCGCAACGGATCGAAACGCCCGCGGCGGCGGGCGCGAGGTGGAGATTTTTCGCGTGCCGGATCAGCTTTACGCCATCGCGCACGAGCGCGGCCTGCACGATTTTGGCGGCGTCGGGATCCTCGCGAGGCAGCACGCCGGCCGTAGTTACGAATAAAAACACCTCGGAGCCGAAACGCGCGAAACACTGCGCCATCTCGCAACCGATGGGGCCGGCGCCGATGATGGCGAGGCGGCGCGGGAGTTCGGTGAGGGAGAAGAGCGTCTCGTTGGTGAGATAGGGCACGTCCTTCAGGCCGGAGATCGGCGGGGCCGAGGCGCGCGCGCCGGTGGCGATGGCGGCCTTGGCGAAACGCAGCGTGCGGCCCGCGACCTCGACCGTGTCGGGGCCGGTGAATTTGCCGCCGCCGAGGAAGACATCGACGCCGAGTTCGCGAAAACGCGCGGCGGAATCGTGCGGGCTGATGTCGGCGCGAAGCCGACGCATCCGCTCCATCACCGCCGGAAAATCCACGGCGACCGGGCCGCCGAGTTTCACGCCGAACCACACGCTGTCCCGGGCCTCGGCGGCGGCGCGGGCGGCGCGGATCAGCGCCTTCGACGGCACGCAGCCGACGTTGAGGCAATCGCCGCCGAGCATGTGCCGCTCGATGAGTGCGACCTTGGCGCCGAGGCCGGCGGCGCCGGCGGCGGTGACGAGGCCGGCCGTGCCGCCGCCGATCACGACGAGGTTATAGCGGGCGGCGGGCTCGGGATTTTTCCAGTCAGACGGGGAGACGTGCGCGTGGAGCTTTTGATTGTGCTCATCCCAGGGCTGCAGCGGAAAAGGAGTCGTCATGAAGGGGAGCCGGGCGCCGCGGGCTGGGTGCGCTTCGCGAGCGCGGTGCGGGCGATGCGCGTGATGAAGAGGGTGACGGCAAGGGTCGCGACGAGCCCGAGCGCGAGCAGCGTCCACTCGCCCGGCGTGCGCTGCCGATCACCTGCGGCGCGCGCGAGGGAGCCGACGTAAACATACATCACCGTGCCCGGCATCATGCCGATCCACGAGGCGAGCACGTAATCGCGCAGCGAGACACGCGTGAGGCCAAAGGCGTAGTTGAGCAGGGAAAACGGAAACGCCGGCGAGAGCCGCGTGAGGCCGACGATCTTCCAACCCTCGGCGGCGACGGCGCGATCGATGGCGGCGAAGGCGGCGTTGCCCTCGATTTTTTTCGCCACCCAGTCGCGGGCGAAATAGCGGCCGACCAAAAACGCGGCCGTCGCGCCGAGCGTGGCGCCGATCGAAACAAGGACCGAGCCGAGCCCGACGCCGAAAAGCGCGCCGGCCCCGAGGGTGAGCGCGGAGCCGGGCACGAAGAGCACAGCGGCGACGATGTAGAGCAGGACGAAAATGACCGGACCCCACGGGCCGAGACCCTCGATGGCGGCGAGCATCTCCCGCAGCAGCGCCCGCACGTCGAAGATGAAAAGGCAGGCGATGAGGGCAACGGCCACAAGGGCGAAGCCGATTTTCTTCGCGGCGCTCACTTCTTCGCCTGCTCGTTGAGGGACCAGTCGTAGTCGGTGTAGTCGATTTTGAAACCGCCGCCGTCGCCGAGCGCGTTCCGTGCCGTCTCCGGAAAAAATGGCGCGGCAAACTTCAGCACCGTGCCGGATGCGGCCTCAAAGTCACCGGCGAACCACTTGAAAATCGCGGAGAGGTGCACGGTGCGCTTCGCTGCCTCGACCCGGTTCTTCACGGGATCGCCGAGGAAGACGCGGCCCTGATCCACAAGCTGCGCCTCGAGCCGCGCTGCGACGAAGGCCTCGCTGCGCAGCGGCGGGCACCCGCGGGCGGCGCATACGAGCGCGAAGTGCGCCCGCGCCTCTTGATATTCCACGCGGATGATGCCGTGTTCGACGTGGTCGAGGGAGGTTTTTTTACCGAAGAGCGCGACGCCCTCTTTTTTCCACGCGGCGCCCGGCAACAGGCCGATGCTGCGAATGCTCTTCAGCGGATAGTGATCGAGGATGAGGCGGAGCGTGGCGGCGTTGTAGAGGTTGATGAGGAAAGCGAGACGCTGCGGCTGGCTCCACGCTTTGAACTCGGTCTCGGGCACGGCGGCGAGCGTCACGAGGTAGTCGTCGAGGGCGCGTGGCGCGGCCATGAGCGCGGCATAGTTCACGAGGCCGTCGCGGACATTTTGCTTCAACACTCCGTCGAAAGCGGCGTGCCCGTGGTCGAACGCGTGGGCCGCGGCGGCGGCCAGCAGGAAGACAGCGCACCGCAGCACGGGGGGGAACGGCAGGATCATATGGCGATGAGAGTGCATGGACGGCGCTTTATTCCGAAGGAATAAGAGCCGGGTCGACGCATCTCATCCACGTGAACCCTTTGCCCGCCGCGCGCTTCCTTGCGCGCACCGCCGTCGTCATCCCCGCCCTCAACGAGGCGGAATGCCTGACGGACACCGTGCGTGAGTGGCATGCGCGCGGCGCGGCGCTGGTGCGCGTCGTCGACAACGGCAGCAGCGACGCCACCGCCGCGATCGCCCGCGCGGCCGGGGCCGACGTGGTGGCCGAGCCGCGGCGCGGCTACGGCGCGGCGGCGTGGACCGGCACCCGTGCCTTGCCCGAAGGCATCGAGTGGATTTTGTTCAGTTCGGCCGACGGCAGTGACCGGCTCGACGACGGCGCGGCAGCGGCTTTTCAGCGCGCCATCGACGGCGGCGCGGATCTCGTGCTCGGCGAGCGTGTCACCCTCGCGGCCTCGCGCGCGTGGCTCACGCCGACGCAGCGATTCGGCAACGCCCTCGCGTGCGCGCTCATCGCGCTCGGCTGGGGCCGGCGTTTCCACGACATGGCGTCGCTCCGCGCGATTCGGCGGCGGACGTTTGAGGACCTGCGGCTCGCGGACCGGGCCTTCGGCTGGAACGTCGAGATGCAGGTGCGCGCCGTGGAGCGCGGCGTGCGCATCGGCGAAGTGCCGGTGCAGTTCCACCCACGTCGCGCGGGCGACTCAAAGATCTCGGGCAACCTCCGTGGGATCGTGCGCGCGGGCTGGGGGATTCTCACGATGGTCGGCCGCCTCTACCTCGAACGCACGCAGCGCCGGCGCGAGGATGCATTGCCGCGCGGAATGAAAGTCCAGCCGGAACCTCTTACGGGCTACCAGCCATGAAACCACCCCTGCTTCTCTCACTCGCCGCTGGGCTCGCGCTCCTCGTGGTTTTCGCCGGATGCGCCGCGGTGCCGGTCGCGCAACAGCGCCTGGTCTCACGTCCCGGCATGGTGTTTTCCGATTCGCCCGTGCTCGCCGACCGCGGTGCGCTCGCTGCTCAACTCGAGCCCGGCCGTGCCGCCGGCGGTGCGCAAGCCGCGGGTTGCACGGCGTGCCGATGAAGCGCCGCCTCCTGTTCGCCTTGCTCGCAACGGCGGGCGTCCGCGCCGCGACCGAGCCCAGTCTCGAATTTGGCGCCGAGGTGCTGAGCGCCTCCGATGTTACGCTCACGCAGGGCGCCGACACGCTGCGCTTCACGCGCGGGCGGTCCGAGCTGGCGCTCACCCTCGGCCTCGGCAGCGTCGCGATCGACTACGCGCCGGTGTCGTTCGATTTTCTTGGCCGCGCAAACCACCGCCGCGAGTCAAACGTCTCGGCGCAGGGCGCGTGGCGCCATCGCGCGGGCGACCGGCTCGAATTGCTCGGCGGCGCGGGCCTGCGCGTCGGCCACGACAACTACCGCGCGCTCTGGCTCGACGAGTATTTTCGCCAGCGCTTCGCTCCGCTCGCCGGTTACCGGAGCGCGACACCGCGCGGCTTCGCCTTCTCGGGCGGCGCGCGCTGGGAGTATCAGGTCGGCTCCGGTTTCGCCCAGCTCGGCTACAGCCGTGCCCAAGACGACGTGGCGCCGGGCTACGAAATCGATTTCGCCGGCCTGCGCCGCAGCGCCGAGACCCTCGTGACCGACGCCGCGACGCTTGCGCTTGAAAACGTCCTGACCCCGCGGCTGCGCACGCGCGTCGAGCTGCGCGCCGCCGGCACCTCCGGCCGCAAGCCCCGCTGGGGCGCGGAGGCCTCGGCGCGCCAGGCGATCGGCGAGCGCTGGATCGTGCGGGCGGAGGCCGGCGGCAGCCTGGAACGGCCGGACTTTCGCGCGCGCTTCGGCGGGCTCGCGGTGGAGTTTGCGGCGACGGAGACGCTCGCGCTCTTCGCGGGCGCGCACGCCTACCGCGACACCGGCGAGATCGAGAACGCGCTCCTCTTCACCAGCGCCGCCCCCGGCCTCCGCTCGCGCCGCGCCGAGATCGGCGTGCGCCACGACGGCGAGCGCCTCGCGTGGCGCGTGGCAATCGGCGCGACGCGCGGGGATTTCGCGGCGACCAACCGCGCGACGGACTTTTTCCAAAACCTCTACCGCGATCGCGATTGGCGCTCCCTGCGTCTCGCCGGCTCGTGGAAATTTTGAATCGCCCATGAAAAAAAGATTCCTGTTCGCCCTCGGCAGCCTGTTGTTCGCCGCCGCCGTGCCCGCGCACGCGCAGGCCTATCGCGTCGGCGACACCGTGCAGAATTTCACGCTCACGGATCGGGCGACGGGCCGGCCGGTCAGTCTCGCGGATTTCTCCGGCAAGATCGTTTTCCTTGAGTGGTTCGCGTGGTGGTGCCCGTTCTGCCAGGCCGCGGCACCGCAGGTGCGCACCGGGATCGTCGATTATTACGCTTCGCGCGGCGGCAACCCCGCGGGCCTGCCCGTGCTCCATGTCGCGGTGAACTTGCAGTCCGGGCAGGAGACGCAGACCCAGCAGTTCATCAGCGCCTACGGGCTCGGGCAGACGCTCAACGATTTCAACCGGGCCCTCGCCGACCGCTTCCAAACTGGCGGTCAGCCCATCTTCGCGATTGTCAACGGCGTCGCGGGCTCGGCCAGCCACCGGCAATGGGAACTCGTTTTTTCGCAGCTCGGCTACGGTTCAACGCAGGCACCGATCGCGGACTTCCGCCGCGCCATCGACGGCGTGCGCGCAGCAGCGCCCGTCGTTCCCCCGCCGACCCCGGTCACGCCACCCACGCTCGCGGCGCCCGCCTTGGCGGCCGGGCCGCGCGATCTCACGGTGCGGCCAGGGCAGCTCGCGCAATTCTTCGCCGTCAACTCCGGCGGAACGGCGACGCATGAGTGGCGGCGCGACGGCGTGCTCCTCCCCGGCGCGACCGGCGCCGTGCTCGCCTTGGAGAATGTCACCGCCGCGCAAGCCGGCCGCTACACAGTCACGCTCGCCAACACGACCGGCACCGCGATTGCCGCCGCCACGCTCTCGGTGCAGCCCGGCGTCGAGTCGCGCCTGGTCAACGTCGCGACGCGTGCGCTCGCCGGCCTCGGAGGCGAGGCGCTTATCCCGGGCTTCGTGATCGCCGGCGGGCCCAAGACGGTGCTCGTGCGCGCGGCCGGGCCGGCGCTCACGGGTTTCGGTGTGCCCGATGCGCTCGCGGATCCGCGGCTCGAGCTCTTTTCCGGTGAACGCGTGATCGGCGCCAACGACGATTGGTCGGCCGCCGCCAACGCCGCCGAGATCGCGGCGGCGGGCGCACGCACGGGCGCGTTTCCCCTGGCCGCGGGCGCGCGCGATGCCGCGCTCCTCGTTACGCTGCCGCCCGGCGCCTACACCGTGCGCGCCGCCGGTGCCGGCACCACGACAGGCGTCGCCCTCGTGGAAATCTACGATGCCGACGCGCCGGGCGCGTCCGGGCGCGGCGGCTTTGTAAACCTAGCGACGCGCGGCCTCGCCGGCGCCGGCGTGAACGTGATGATCCCTGGCTACGTGATCAGCGGCACCGCGGCCAAGACTCTCTTGATCCGCGCCGCGGGCCCGGCGCTCGCCGGCTTCGGGGTCGCGGGCACGCTGGCCGATCCGGCGATCGCGCTTTTCTCCGGCGACCAACTGCTGCTCACGAACGACAACTGGGGTGACGCGCCGAATCTCGCGTTGCTGCGATCGACGGCCGCGAGCGTGGGCGCGTTTGCCTTGGGCGAAGGCAGCAAGGATGCGGCGCTGCTCGTTACGCTACCGCCCGGCGCCTACACGGTGTCAGCCAGCGGGGCGAACGGCTCGGCCGGCGTGGCGCTCGTGGAAATCTACGAAGTGCCGTAGCGCCGCTTCAAGGCCGCGCCGCACCCCACGCTTCGAGCCGTGCCTGCACGCGCGCGATGAGCGGCTCAAGGCCGCCAGTCTCACCGATTTCCGCTGCGGTGAGCAAAATCTCCGCCCGGCCCGCGCGCTCGACGAGGATCAGGGGCAGCTTCAGCTCGGCAAACTCGGGGAACGCCCGCCGGAAATCGGGCCGGTGGTAGAACATCGTGGGAAACGGATGGCGTTCCAAAAATTCCTTCCAAGGTTTCAGCATGCCGGCCAATCCGTAGGTAAAATGGCAGAGCCGGCAGTCATAGGTGGAGGGCGAGAAAAATTTATGGGCCCAGTCATTGATCGCGTTAAAGAGGCCGTCTTCGGCGTTGTAAGCCATGATCAGACGGTCGGGATGCGTAGGAATCACAATCACTGGGAAGCCGGACCAGCTCAATTATTCCGCACCGCCACGGAATATATTCGCCACCGAGGCGCCGCGCTCCGGGTGGACCGAGATCCGATCCGCCCACAAGCGGGTTGCACGTCGCCGGATTCACCTCCCATCTCTCCGCATGAGATTCCGGGGCTTGGCGGGCGCGGTCAGCGGTGCGAGCATGCTTTTCAGCCTGTTCGCTTCGGCCCAAACGGAGATCACGATGCTGACGCCCGGCTTCACCGTGCGCGAACTGCCGGTGAACCTCACCAACGTGAACAATCTCCGCTTCACGCCCGACGGAAAGCTCACCGCACTCGGCTACGATGGTCGGATTCACATTCTCACCGACCGAGACGGCGACGGCCTCGAGGACACCGACACGCTGTTCTGGGACAAGCCGACGTTGAGCGTGCCCGTGGGCATGGCTTGGTCGAAGCGCGGCCTCTACGTTTCTTCGAAGGGGAAAGTCTCTTTGTTTCGAGACACCGATGGCGACGGCCGGGCGGACGTGGAGGAAATCATCGCGAGCGGCTGGCCGGCGACGGACGTCGCCTCGGGCGGCGTCGATGCGACGGCGGTGACGCTGGACGAAGCCGGCAATGTTTATTTCGGCCTGCTCACCGCCAACTACTCGAACCCCTACCGCGTGAAGGACGGCGTCTCGCGCTACGATCTGCACAGCCCACGCGGCACGATCCAGAAATGGTCGGTCTCAACGAAACAGCTCGAGACCCTCGCGACGGGCATCCGCGTCCCCTACACGCTCGCATTCAACCGGAGCGGCGATCTCTTCGTCACGGATCAGGAGGGCGCGACGTGGTTGCCGGGCGCGAACGGGCTCGACGAGCTGAACCACATCGTCCTCGGCCGCAATTACGGCTTCCCGCCGCGCCACGATAAATATCTGCCGGGCCTGATCAGCGAGCCGCCGGTGATCGGCTTCGGGCCGCAGCACCAGTCGGCGTGCGGCTTTGTTTTCAACGAAACCACATCGGCGCAAAGGCGATTCGGTCCGGCGGAATGGGACGGCGATGCGCTCGTCGCGGGTGAGTCGCGCGGGAAAATCTGGCGCGCGCGGCTCGTGAAAACGGCCGGTGGCTACGTCGGCAAGGAGACGACCATCGCGCGCCTCAGCCTGCTGGTGATGGATGTCGCCGTCTCGCCCGCCGGCGATCTCTACGTCGCGTGTCACACGGGCAAACCGGACTGGGGCACGGGGCCGAAGGGCCAGGGCAAGCTCTTCAGAATCTCCTACACCGATGCCGCCGCCCCGCAGGCGACTGCGATTTGGGCCTCCGCGCCGCAGGAAGTCATGGTCGCCTTTGACCGGCCCATCGCGCCGTCCGCCCGCCTACTCGCCGAGGCGATCAAGATCGAGTTCGGCGATTTCGTCTCCGCGGCGGATCGTTTCGAGGTGCTGAAACCACCCTACAAGGCGGTGCAGGCGCAGGACGCGATCACGCGCGGCAAGCTGCGGGTCGTCGCCGCGCGGCTTTCGTCCGATGGTCGCACGCTCGCACTCACCACCGATCCGCAATCGCTGCCGGTGACCTATGCGCTGACTTTGCCCGGCGTGCGGACCGCGGACGCCAACGCGGCACCCGCAACCGTCGATCTGGCCTACGATCTCAACGGCGTGGAGGCGACTTGGACGGCGAGCGACACACGGTCGCCGGCGACCTGGAAGGGCTGGCTGCCGCATCTGAATTCCGACGTGAATGCGCATCTCACCGTGCGCTCGGCCGAACACGAACGATTGGCGAGCTTGCTCAACCGCCCGGGCCGGTTGCAGCTGCGCACGCAGGTCACACTCCCCGGCAGCAACGCGACGCTGCGCCTCAAATCCTCCGCCGCATTCGAGGCCAAGATCGGTGAGACCGTCGTTTCCACGACGCAGCCCGCGGCGAGTTCGTTCGTTGCCGACCTGCCCATCCCGGCGACCGCCGATTCTCAACCGGTGCCGCTCGTAGTCACCCTCACGACGGGAGGAGGAGCAGGGCTCAAGCTAGAGGCCACCACCACGACGCCAAGCGACCCCACGGTGCGAGCGTTGCCGTTGGGCGCCTTATTGCTGCCGTGGGCGGCGCCGCATCGCGCTCCGCCGACGGTAGAGGTGGAGAAAACAAATTTGGCCGGCGGAGATTTCGAGCGCGGTCGCGCGATGTTTTATGGCAAGAAGCTCGTGTGCTCAACCTGTCATCAGGTGCGCGGCGAAGGCAGCACCATCGGACCCGATCTTAGCAACCTCGCCTACCGCGACGCCACTTCGGTGCTCCGCGACATCAAGGAACCGAGTGTCACCATCAATCCGGACTACGTGGCCTACATCGGGCAACTGAAGAGTGGCGGAGCTTTTTCGGGGTTCGTGCGGGCCCAGGATGTCGATACGCTGCGCATCACGGGCTTAGATGGCAAAGACCAGGTCATCAGCCGGGCCGACGTCGCGGACCTGAGACCGAGTCCCGTCTCGTTAATGCCGTCGGGGCTGATCGATGGACTAAAGGAAACCGAAGTGCGTGACCTCCTCGTGTTCCTGACCAACGCGCCGCCCGTGCGCTCGGCGGCGGAGGTGACTGCGCTGCGCGGGCCCGACAAGAGTGCCACCGCGGCGGTGAGTTCGGTGAAGCCGTTGAACATCGTGCTCGTGGCCAGCAAGCAGGATCACGGCGCCGGTCAGCACGACTACCCGGCGTGGCAGAAAATGTGGCAAACGCTCCTCGCGCCTGCTCCCGGCGTGACGGTGGGGACGGCGTGGGAATGGCCCACGGCGGAACAGTGGCGCACGGCCGACGCGATCGTGTTCAACTATCGCAAGAAGACCTGGAGCAACGAGCACTACGCGCAACTCGACGCGTTTCACCAGCGCGGCGGCGGCGTCGTGGTGTTTCACGCGGCGACCATCGTGGACAAGGAGCCAGAGCAACTGGCCCTGCGCCTCGGACTTTCCGCCCAGCCCGGTCCGACGAAATACCTCCACACGCCGGTCACACTGAAATTTAGCGCGACCGCCGGTCAGGCGATCACGCGCGGCTTCAAACCGCTCGCGCTCCTCGACGAACCCTATTGGCCCATGTTCGGCGATCCGCGGCAAATTCAAATCCTCGCGACCGCCGAGATCGACGGCGCGACGAGGCCGCTCGTGTGGACGTTTCAGAAAGGCGCCGGCCGGGTGTTCGGGAGTATCCCGGGCCACTACACGTGGACGTTCGAGGATCCGCTGTTTCGCGTGCTCGCCCTGCGCGGCCTGGCGTGGGCCTGCGGCGAACCCGAGTCGCGATTGGATCGGCTGGAGTAGGCCCGAGGCGCCGCGCGCCCAACCCGTTCACTCGTCCACGCCGAAAACGATGCGGTGCGGGTCGCGCACGATTCGGAATGTGCGAAAAACGCGATCCCACCACGAGAACAGCGAGCTGTAGTTCGAATCGCATTCGGCGCGCACCACGGAGTGATGCACCTTGTGCAGCGAGGGCGTGACGATGAGCAGGCGCAGCGCGCGATCGAGCGGCTCGGGCAAGGCCAAGTTTGCGTGATGAAACTGCACGACCGCGAACAGCAGCAACTCGTAGACGGCCAGTTCGCCGATGCCACAGCCGATCACCAGCAAGACGGGGAGGCGCAGAACCGACGAGAGGACGATCTCGCCGGTGTGGAAGCGGCTCGCGGTCGTGACGTCCATCGCGCGGTCGGCGTGGTGCCAGCGATGGAACCGCCAGAAGAACGGCACGCGGTGATTGAGCCGGTGCCACGCATACGTCCACGTATCGAGCAGGAGCACGGCGAGCGCGGCGCGTTGCCACGGCGCGAAGTCGAACGCGTTGAGCAAACCGAAGCGGTGCGCGGCGGACCACTCGGTCACGGCGAGCCAGAGGCCGGCGAAGACGAGGGAAACCACGGCGATGTTCAGCGCGCCGAGGCCAAGGTTCAGCACTCCATGTCGCAGGCGTTCGCCGGTTTTCCGAAAGAGCGGGAAGAACGGCTGCGCCGTTTCCCACGCAAGCAATGCGACCAGCGTGCCGATCGGGAGCGCCTGTTTCCAGCCGATCGCTGCGAGAGAAAATTCCACGATCCGATTGCGCGCCTGTGGCAGCGCGCCGAGCAAGTTATTTTACGCCCTGCACCGCCGCGATGATCTCAGCGCTTTCGGGGCGATCCTTGTAGCCCTCGCGCGCGAGCTTGGCGCGAATGACGCCTTTGCCGTCGACGATGAAAATCACCGGGTGCGGCACGCCGGCGGCTTTGCCCTTCGCCTCGGCGTTGCGGATGCCGTAGGCGTCGATCACTTTGCTGCCAGGGTCCGAGAGCAGCGGAAAAGTGAGGCCGAGTTTAGTCGCCGCCGCGGCACTCGTCGCGGGCGCGTCGTAACTGATCCCGACCACGCGGACACCGCTCATTTCGACCTTCTTGAGATCCGCCTGCAGCGCTTGGAGTTGCTTCTTGCAGAACGGGCACCAGTCGGCGGAGCGGTAGAACACGAGGGCGACCGGACCGCCCTTCGTGAGCGACATGAGAGACACGTCGGCGCCCGCGGCGTTCTTGAGCGTGAAGTCGGGCGCCTTGGCGCCGACCGCGAGGCCGGGCACGGTCATGTCAGCTGCGGCAGACGCGGCGGCAAGGAAGACGGCGGTGAGGAACAGGAGTGCTTTTTTCATGATGGAAATTGCGTGGCGCAGAACGTGTCAGTTGAGCGCGCCGGTGCAACTGCTGCCGGCGCCGGCGGTGCAGCCAAGGCAGTGGGGGCCGGTCTGGATGGCCCAGCCGGCGAGGTAGGCGGGCGTCACGTCCCAGAGCGAGAGCAGCTTCCCGTTGCGGAGCTGCAGGCCGAGCATCTGGTTGAAGTCGCAGTCGTAAACTTCGCCGCGCCAGCCGACGCTGAGCGTCGAGCGACACATGAGACCGGCGACGGTCGCGGGATTGAAACTGTTCGCGAGCAGCTCGAGGTAGGCGTCCCACTGGCCTTGGGCACGCAGGTCCTGCGCGAAGCGGGCGATGGGCAAATTCGCGAGGGCGAAGAGGCGCGTGAACTCGATGCCGAAGCGCGTGCGCAGCTCCGTCTTGTAATCGGTTTCCAGCTGGGGCTGCGCGGGCGGGAGCTTCGCGCCGAGCGGGTTGTAAACGAGGCTGAGCGGGAGGCGCGTGCCGTAACCGAAGGAATTCAGTTTCTTCAACGCGCGGATGCTCTTCTCGAAGACGCCGTCGCCGCGCTGGGCATCGACGTTTTCCGCGCTGTAGCAGGGCAGCGACGCAACGACCTCGACTTCGTGCGCGGCGAGATATTCGGGCAGCCAGGCGAAGGCGGGTGTTTCGATGATCGTGAGATTATTGCGGTCGATGACGTGGCACCTGCACGCACGCGCCGTCTCGACGAAGAGACGGAAGTGTTCGCTCAGCTCCGGCGCGCCACCGGTGATGTCCACGACTTCCGGTCGATGCTGGCGAATCCAGTCGCACACGCGCGCGGCGACCGCGGCGTCCATCATCTCGGTGCGCCACGGGGCGGCGTCCACATGGCAGTGGCGGCACGCTTGGTTGCACTTGCGCCCGACGTTGATCTGGAGCGTCTGCACGCCGCGGCGGGTCAGGCTCAGGCCGTGCGCGGAGAGTTGGCGGTCAAACGAGTTCATCGGTCGAGGATGAGAACGTGGAGCGCCGGGATTATTCCCGGCGATACCAGGCGGCCAGCCGCGCGGGCGCGACGCCGAGACGATAGCCGAGGATGATGAGCTGGTTGAGCAACGTGGTCCGCAACGCCCCGCGTGTTCGCCAGCGCCGGCTGGAGGTGATAGCGAAGGCGGGGGCGATGGCGATTTTCCCGACGCGGCGTAGCCGGCGCACGAATTCGTAATCCTCCAGGATGGGCAGGGTGGGGAGGCCGCCGAGGCGGAAAAAAATATCCCGGCGCACGAAGAGTCCCTGATCGCCGTAGGGCAACTGCCGGTGCTGCGCGCGCCAGTTCGTGCCGCGTTCGACCAGGCGTCGGCCGGGGAAGTCGCCGGCAATTGCGAACTCGAACGCGCCTCCCGCCACGCCCGACGTGGCGAGCGTCGCACGCACGAGGGCCGGGTAGTCGGCCGGGAGCAGCGTATCGGCGTGGAGAAAAAGGAGAAACTCACCGGTGGCGGCCGCAGCCCCGTAGTTCAGCTGCGACGCGCGGCCGGGAGGGCCGACGAGCGTGATGGCGTCGTGAGCGCGCGCGATTTCGACGGTGCGGTCGCTGCTGCCGCCATCGACGACAATCACCTCGTGCGGCGAGCCGCGCTGCGCCGTCGCGAGCGTGGCGGGCAGAAGGGCCGCTTCGTTGAGCGTCGGGATGATGACGGAGATGCCGCCACGACCCGCCGCGCGCGCGGCGGGTGTTTCGGCCCAGACCGCGAGATCGCCGGGCACATCCACGTCGCTCAGGGTCGCGAGCTCAGCGACCTCGAGGCGCTGCGCGCGGGCGGCGGCGAGCGTCTGCGCGCGCACTTCCG
>JANNEY010000215.1:0-6918 GCA_031379235.1 Opitutaceae bacterium
TCATCGAGGCGTATTGCGGCAACGTCGGCTTCATCATGCCCGATGCCGGTTACCTCGCTTACCTGCGGGAAATCACCGCGCAACACGGCACGGTGCTCATCTTCGACGAAGTGATGACCGGCTTCCGGCTGCACAAGGCCGGCGTGCAAGGCTTGCTGAACGACGAACTCGCCGCCGCTCGCGCCGCTGCTTCTGGCGCTCAGCTCCTCGTCTCGCCGAAGCCCGGCGAAGGCGGGTCCGCTCTCAACTCTCAGCTTCCGTTCGCCCCGGATCTCACGTGCCTCGGGAAAATCATCGGCGGCGGCCTGCCGGTCGGCGCTTTCGGCGGCCGGGCGGACATCATGGATTTGCTCGCGCCGCTCGGGCCGGTTTATCAGGCCGGCACGCTCAGCGGCAATCCCCTCGCCATGGCCGCGGGCATCGCGGCGCTCAAGCTCCTCGAAACGGAAAATCCCTACGCCCGCCTCGACGTTCTCGGCCGCCGTCTCCGCGATACCGTGCTCGCCGCGTGCAAGGCCAAGGGCCTCGCCGTGCAGGTGCCGCAATGCGGTTCGATGTTCAGCATTTTCTTCACCGCCACGCCCGTGCGCGACTACGCCACGGCGCTCACCGGCGATGCGAAGCTCTTTGCCCGTTTCTTTCACGCCTGCCTCGACCGCGGTGTTTATCTCGCCCCGAGCGCCTACGAGGCGGGTTTCCTGAGCACCGCGCATGACGGAGTTGCCATTGATCGCGCCTGCGGCATCCTGACCGACGCCATCGCCACGCTCTAGTTTTTGCAACGCGGAGCCTGCGGAGATCGCGAAAACCAATCCATGAATTCTCGCCGGCTTTCTATTTTCCTCCCCGCGTTTCTCGCCTCCATCGCATTTGCCTCGGCCGCATTTGCCGCTCAGCCGATGGCCGCCGCGGCGATCCCGCTCGCCGAAATCAAGGCCGGGCAAAAAGGCGAGGTCTGGACGGTTTTTAGCGGCACGACGCCTGAGCCGTTCGCGGTCGAGGTTACGGGCGTGCTGCAAAATGCCCTCGGTCCGGGCAAATCCCTCATCGTCTGCCAACTCACCGATCCACGCGTGCAACCCATGGGCGCGACCGCCGGCATGAGTGGCAGTCCCCTCTACCTCGATGGCCGGCTCGCGGGTGCGCTCAGCTACCAGATTCAGCGCTTCGAGACGGTGCGCTACGCAGGGTTTACCCCCACGGCCGATCTGGAGGAAGTCGGAGCCAAGGACGCGGAGGGGCCGCAGTCCCTCGTCTCGACGCCGCTGCGCACGTCCGCTCCCCTCGACTCGAGTTACCGGGCCATGCAGCCGGTCTTTGCTTTCGGGGGCTTGAGTCCGGCGGTGGCCGAGCTCCTCGCGCCGCAGTTTGCCACGCTGGGCATTAACGCTGTCGCGCTCGGCGGGAGCGCCGCCGGCACGACGTCGAATTCCTCCCCTCTCAGCCCCGGCTCCGCGGTGTCGGTCGCACTGGCGACCGGTGACATCACGCTGGCCGGCACGGGCACCGTGTCCCGCATCACCGGCAGCCGCGTGACGGCCTTCGGCCATCCGATGCTTTCCCTCGGCGATGTCGCACTGCCCATGTGCGCCGCGGAAATTCTCACGATTCTGCCGTCCCAAATGCAGTCGGTGAAACTCGCCAACACCGGCGCCGTGATCGGCACCATCTCGCAGGATCGGCTCTCCGCGATTTCGGGCACACTCGGCCCGGGGCCGCAAATGACGAGCGTCGAGGTCACCGTCCGGCCCTTGCGCGGCGAACCGCGCACCTTGCACTTCTCCGTCGTGCGCCAGCAGCAGATTACGCCCGCGCTCGTCGCCAGCGGTCTTAGTCAGGCGATCCTCGGCTCCAACGACGGCGGGCTCGCCAACGGCTTCCGCCTCACGGGGAATATTGCTTTCCCGGCCGCCGCGCGGCTCGAAATGCAATCCGTGTATTCCGGTCCGCAGGGTTTTGCTCAGGGTCTGAACGAGTTTGTCTCCGGCCTGGCCGCCAACCTCCAGAATCCTTATGCGAAGACCTTCCCCGACCACGTCACCTTTTTGATCGAGCCGCTCGAAACCAATCCCGCCGTCACCCTCGATCAGTTTCAACTTTCGCGCACGCACACCGCCGGCGGCCAAGTCGTGCAGGCCACACTGGCCTGGCGCGACTACCAGGGCGCCGCGCACCGCGAGATCATCGACGTGCCGATCAATCCGGCGTGGACGGGCAAGCAGCTCGAGATCATCCTCGCTCCGGGCCGCGCGCTCGATCAGCTGACCGGCCGACCGCGCACGATCGCCACCGCCGAGCTGCGCAGTTTCGACGCTTACCTCGCCGCCATCCGTGACGACCGCCCGACCGATGGCGTTTACATCGCGGTGGTGGAGAAGACATCCCTCTTCAGCGATCAGACCGT
Source organism: Opitutaceae bacterium (assembly GCA_031379235.1). GTDB lineage: Bacteria > Verrucomicrobiota > Verrucomicrobiia > Opitutales > Opitutaceae > ER46. Next base: position 2,405 of record JANNEY010000215.1, read on the forward strand.
CACCACGCCCGACATCCCCGGCTCATTTGATCGCATCGCCCGCGGTGCCGACGAGGCGCGCTTCCGGCGCCGCGAGGCCCTGCTTTCACTCTGGGAAAAGCATCTGCTCAACGGCAAGCTGCTCAACAGCGTTATCCGCCGGCCGTTGGTCGTAGTGGAATGACCGTTTCAGTAGGGGGTCAGTTTGATTTGTCATGGCGAGCCCGGCTCGGCGGGCGCGGCAATCCATCTGATTTCTGGCTGGATTGCTTCGTCGCTCCGCTCCTCGCAATGACAATCAAACTGACCTACTACCCAGTTTCACGTCGCACGGCGCTTCGGAATTCGTGTTTCCCGCAACCCGCCGGAAGCCGGCGCGATCCACGACCCGCGTCTTGCATTTCGAGCCGGTTCGCATCCGAGTAGTCGGCGTGTTGCGTTTCAAATTCTCTGCCGCCCTCGGGATTCTCGCCTGCTTCGCCGCGTCCGCGGTGTTGGCCCAGACGCTCTCGAAAAAAACCGACATCGACTTCTTCCGCGATGTCCCCAGCCGCAACTTGAAGGGACTCGCGACGCGCTCCGACGGCCGCCTCGTCGCTGGTCCCGTGCTGCGCGATCTCGCGGCGGCAGCTCCCGCCGATCTGCTGTGGTGCTTGGAGCCTACGGCTGATGCGGCGAAATTTCTTGTCGGCACCGGGCCCGACGGACGGATCTTGGAAATTACGTTGGACGCCGCGGCCACCGCTTTCACCACTCGCGAAATTCTTAAGCTCGACGATCCTCAGGTTTACACCGTTAAGCGGCTCGCCGATGGCTCGATCCTCGCCGGCACTTCGCCGAAGGGTGCCGTTTACCTCATCCGCGACGACAAGCCCCTCGCCCGTGTCGCGCTGCCCGTCGATTCCATTTTCGATTTACTCGTGCTCGACGCCCACACCGCGCTCGTCGCCACGGGCAATCCGGGAAAAATCTATCGCGTCGATCTCGGCAAGTTTGCCGACGCCGGCATCGGCCCGGAAAAAGTCACCGACACCACGATCCTCGCTGAACGGGGCTTCACGCTCTTCGGCGAGATCCGTGATCGCAATGTGCGCCGGCTCACCGCGCTCGCGGATGGCCGCATCGCCGCCGGCTCGGCGCCGAAGGGAAACATCTACACGTTCGCGCGCCCTGGCGAAACCACGACCAAGACGGAGCCAGTGATCCTGCAGGAGAACCGTGACGCCGAAGTGACCGACCTCCTCGCCCAACCCAACGGTGATCTTTTCGCGACCATCGTTTTCTCGACCACGAACAACGAATCGCGCATCACGCCGCCCGCCTCCTCCGCGCCGGGCGGCGCGCCGGCGCCGCGGGATAACACTCCGCCTCCCGCCCAAGTCGAGCGTTTCGCCGGCCGCAGTTCCCTCATCCGCTTTACGGCGGGCGGTTTCGCCGAAGTGCTGACGTCGCGCAACAACACCGCCTTCTACCGCGTCGTGGCGCGTGGCGAGATGCTGCTCGTGACCGGCGGCGAGTTGGGCGAGCTCCTCGGCTACGATCTCAAGGCGCGCCTCTCACTCACGTTTGCCGGCAGTATTTCCGCGCAGGTCAACGGCCTCGTCGCACTCTCGGCCGACAAGTTTCTCCTGCTGCGCAATAACACGCCCGGCCTCGCCGTAGTCGACTTCGCCACCGGCGGCACCCGCGAGGCCGAAACGCGCCGGCTCGACTTGGGCCTCGCCTCCCAACTCGGCGCGCTGCGTTTCAATCGCCTCCGCAACGTCGCGGAATCCGGCATCGCCGTGGAAGTCCGGCTGAGTAACGGCACGGACGAAGTCGAAGGCTGGGGTCCGTGGACGCCGCTCACCGCGTCGGCCGATGGCGGCTGGCGCACCGACGGTCTCCGTGGTCGTCACGCGAAGTTGCGGCTCCGCCTAGCGGCTGATCCTACCGCCGGCCCGACGCGCGAGGGCCTCGAACTGGATCGGGCGTCACTCTTCTTTCTCCCACAAAATCGGCGGCCGCTATTACAGGAGTTTCGGGTGCTGCCCTCCGGCTACGCGATCGTGCCCCCGGCCGAGCCGGTGCCCACCATCGTAACCTCGGTGGCGCAGCTCACCCAGCCACCGAAAGAGGAAGAGCGCCGCCGTAATCTCAATACCGCGCAAGCCGTCGCTTCACCCGGCGCGCAGGTCGTCACTTGGTCAGTCACCGATCCCGATGGCGATCCGCTCCTCTACACGTTTTCGATTCGCCGCGATGGCGACACCACGTGGACCGACATCGTCAATCTGAGCCGCGACAACTACGCGCTCTTCGACACAAAGAATCTCGCGGACGGTGTTTATTTCACGCGGCTCGTTGCCACGGAAACCGCCCCGCGGCCGATCGCCGAACGGCTGGCGCAGACCTTTGAGACTGACGATCTGATCGTGGATCACACGCCGCCCGAAATGCTCGAGGCGAGCGCGCGCCGCGATGGCGCTTCGCTGATCGTCACCGTGCGCGGCCGTGACCGCCTCTCGTTGCTCGACGGGATTGAGGTCGTCTTCAACAACGGCGTCCACGAAACGGTCGAGCAACCCGCCGACGGCGTGCGTGACGGCCGCGAAGAAACCTTCGTCCTCGAACTTCCGCTCGCCCGCCTCTCCAACGCCACGTCGCTCGAAGTCACACTCGGCGATCAGGCCGGTAACACGGTCGCGCGACGGTTGACGTGGTGAGATTTCGTTCCGCCGGTGGGCGGGCCGCTCCCTCTGCCCGCATTCGGGGTTCCAACCACGACACCCATGCGGGCACAGGGACGTGTCCGACCACCGTTGATGCTACGCCCGAGGATGCGCCTTCGCGTAGATTTCCTTGAGCCGCGCGGTGCTCACGTGCGTGTAGAGTTGGGTCGTCGCGAGCTGGGTGTGACCGAGTAATTCCTGCACGAGGCGCAGATCCGCCCCGGCGTTGAGCAGATGCGTCGCAAACGAATGCCGCAATTTATGTGGCGTCAGATCCATCGGGAGACCGGCGAGCGCAAGGTAACGCTTCAGCATCAGTTGCACCTCACGCACGCTTAGGCGACGCCCGTCCAGTTGCGTGAGCACCGCGCTTTCGGGGGCATGGTCGCGCGCGAATTCAGCGCGACACTTCTTTAGCACTTCCAGCGCGACGTCCCCCAACGGGCAGAGCCTCTCCTTGCGGCCCTTGCCCAGCACGCGCGCCGACCCCGTTTCGAAATCGATTGCGCCGTAGTTCAACGCGACGAGCTCGCTCACACGGAGGCCGCCACCGTAGAGCAGTTCCATCACGAGCCGATCGCGCCATGCGACGGGCGCAGGGATGGCCGCGTTGGCGAGCAGGCGTTGCGGACCGGCGAGGAGCAGCGTCATCTGCTCTTCCGTGAGAAATTTCGGCAGCCGTTTCTCCAACTTTGGCAGCGGCACGTTGAGCAGCGGATTTCGCCGCACGCGACCGCGGTGCAGCCAGAACTTGAAGAAAGTGCGCAGGCCCGAGACGTGGTTGTGCAGCGTGCGCCGGTCGAAACGCCGCTGCGCCTCGATCACAAAGTCGCGCATATCGCGGGTCGTCAGCGCATCAAAACCCCGGCCCCACAGTCCGACCTGCGGCGCGGAGAGCCAGCGGTAGAAATCCTCAAACGCCTGCCGGTAATTGCGCACCGTGTAGGCCGAACAACGTCGCTCGTGTGCGAGATGATCGCGGAACGGGGCCCACCATTCGGCGAGGACCGCGGGCGGTAACACCGGTAAGGCGGGTCGATGGCTCGCCCGATTCGCGGCTTTGGCGTTATCAGCGCGCTGCGGCATCGCCTGGCGCGGGCGGGTCACAGACCCGCCCTACTTTTGGCCGGAGCGGTGGCCTGCTCGACCTGCCGCATCACCTGCGTCGCGTGCAGCCGGAGCGCACCCTCGGGATCGAGCCCTTTGGCCCGGGCGGCCGCGGTGAGCTCAAACAGCATTTTGCCCAGCGTCGCTTCGTCCAACTGGCGGCCGAGTGCCTGCACCTGCGCGCGATCCACCACGCCGTCGGCCGGAAGACTTTTCTTTTCGATCTGTTTCCAGATGGCTTCGGCGAACATGAGCGCGGGCAGCCGCGGCGGCAGTTCCTTGAAGACCGCGCCCGCGTGGGCGGCCGGCCCATGCTTTTTCTCAGTGGCCTTAATCTTCTCCCACTCGACGATCACTTGATCGGAGGTTTCCAGCTTTCCTTCGCCAAAGACGTGCGGGTGCCGCCGCACGAGCTTGTCGTTGATATCACGCGCTACGTCTTCGAAATCAAAAACACCTTTCTCCGCGGCGATTTGGGCATGAAATACGACCTGGATCAGCACGTCTCCCAGTTCCTCGCGCATGTGGGGATAATCGCCGCGATCAATCGTGTCGATCAGCTCGCTCACCTCGTCGAGCAGGCACCGCACGAGTGTCGCGTGGGTCTGCTCCTGATCCCACGGGCAGCCATCGGGCGCCCGCAGCCGGGCCATCGTCGTCTTCAGTTCTTCGATCGCACTCATGCATCGGAAGGTGTCCACGGAATACACGGAATAC
>JANNEY010000217.1:0-3511 GCA_031379235.1 Opitutaceae bacterium
GGACGATAAGGTGGCGGGTCGTCTGAGGCTGGCCCATGAGGTGAACGACCGCGTTTTTCCCGAGATCGAAGTAGAGATAAATTTCGGTGCGGCGGCTGTGCGTATGCGGCGGCATCGTGTTCCAGACGCTGCCCGGTTCGAACTCGGTGAAGCCCATCACGAGCTGGCAGCTCTTCACGCCATCGGGGTGGATGAGTTTGTTGATCCGGCGGCGGTTGGCCGTCGCCGAATCGCCGATGGGATCGGTGCGGACATCGGCGTGGCGCACGACGGTGGTTGGGTGCTTGGCGTGTGCGGGCGTGCTGGTGAAGAAAAATTCGGTGCGGCCGGAGCCGCCGTTGATGAAGAGAACCTCTTTTTCACCCTGACCGATGTAGAGGCAGTCGAGATGGCCGATCTCGTAAGGTTGGCGGCCGACGCGAACGAGGCCCGGCGCCCCGAGGTTGATAATCCCGATCTCGCGGCGCTCGAGGAAGAATGCGGTCCCGGTCACCTTCGAAGCCGGGAGCAAGAGCGGATCGCCGTCCGGCAGCGCCGCTCCGACGATCATGCGATCGAGGTCGGTATAGTGGGTGGTGACTTCGCCGGGACGAAAGAGTCCGCTGAGGAGAAAGCGGGCGCGTAGTTCTTCGGTCGGGAGCGTATTGGTCGCCTCGGGGGTGGGGAAATAGTGGTGTTGCATGAAAGGGAAAATTTTAACCACGGATGGTCCCGGATGGACACAGATAATTTCGTCAGGGCGTCACGCGAAAAAATCGAAGTCGGCGTGGCCGGACGAGTTGGTGCCGGGCGCAGCAGAGGTGAAAAGGCCAATCTTCGCGCCGACCCATTTGCCAGCGGTCGCTTGAAACTCGACTCCGGAGGGCCTGAAAGCTCCGCCTTCGACGCGGTAGGCGAACTGGCACCGGGCGTCGGCGGTGCCGGTGGCCCGAAGGAAGATTGTTTTCGCAGTTAGGACGAGCGAGGTCGCGAGGGGATCGCCGGCCACCGGCGGCCGCGGCGAGGTTGGCGCGGTAGACCGCCGGCGCGCCCGTCGCGACCCGTTGATGGGGGCGAAGATCCAATAAGTGTCTCCGCGCTTGTAGAACTTTGGCCCCGCGAGCGTGTGGAAGCCACGGCCGGAGGTGTTTTCGTCGATGATTACGATGCCGTGGCCGTCGACCACGCACGTGCCGTCCGCGGAGAGCTGGCTGAGTTGGAGTAGATTATTTTTGCCGGAGCGGCTCTTGGCCCAACCGTGCACGAGGTAGACTTTGCCGTCGTCGTCCCACAGCGGGCACGGATCGATCAGGCCTTGGCCGGCTTTCACGAGCACGGGCGCGCTCCACGCCCCGCACGGATCGGTGGCGGTGACGAGATAGATGCCGAATTCCGGATCCGGATGAGGCTTGCCGCCAACCCGAGCTCAAACACGGCACCGATCGGCTGGAAGGCTGACTCCGGTGCGGCCATATTCGTCTTTATTCCCATTGGGTCCGATCCTCCGAGGCTTGCTGCGATTTGGCCGGGGTGAAGCGTGGGTCGGGCGCGCCGCAGGGAGCGCAGCAGAATGAGTTCGGATTTTCAGGAGCCAAAAAAATCGCCGCCTCTCGTGTGAGTGACGGCGATGCTCCCGATCAATCGTGCGGCGGTCGTGTGATGTCCGCAGTCCGCCGACCGCTACAGGTCAAACGAGGCCGAGAGGATAAACTGTCGTGGATCAACGATCCGATAGGCCAGCGGCGTCCCGTCTGGGAATGCCTGCGTGGCCTTTAAGCCGCCGCCGTTCTCCTGCACGTTCTTCACGTTGAGCTGGAATCTGGCCCTTACGCGGTCGCTGAATAGCTTCGTGGTGTAGCCGACGAACAAGTCAGCGAAGGTTTCGGCCGGGGTATAGATGGGGCGGTTCGGATTGAGCGCGGTGATGGTGGCGGGCAGGGATTGGACGCCATAGAAGCCGATCGCGGCCTTGTCTTGCCAGCGTAGGGAGCCGCCCACGTTCACGTTCTTGAGGATTCGGTGATCCGTGATGCCGGAGAGCTGGTAACGGGTGTTGAATTTGGCCGAGTATTTGCGGATCTGGGGCCGCGGGCGGCCTTCCAACTGTCGATACACGGCGAGTGGTCCCTCGACGAACGTGGTGTAGTTGGTGGCCGCGGAGTTGGTGCCGTTGTAGTTGGAAGTAGAAAAGGCCGGGCCGAGAATATTACGCCAAAGCAGATGGCCCGTGGCTCCGACGGGGAGACCGGCGGCGCCGGGCGAGGCCGCGGTAAAGCGCGGGTCTTCGACCGTCGTCCAGATCGGCAGGCGGGTGGCGATCCAGTCTTCGATCGTGCCACCGGCGTGTTTGTTGATCGCTGCCGTTTGGGTGACTGAGGCGCTGACGGTCCAAGCCCGCGAGGCGTTGAGGTTGATTTCCAGTTCGTGCCCTTTGGAGACGTAGTCCTGCGTCGCGGAGAGAGTGCCTGCGGCGATGTTGGATTCGAGCGCATCGATGGTCGCCTCTGGCAAGCCCATCGTCTTGGCCACGGCCGTCTTGATTTGGGCCGGAGTAAACGTGGGGTTGAGCTGGGTGATCCATTCGGTGGAGCGATCCTGCAGATTCCAAGCGTCTGCGGCGTTCAGACCGTCGGCGCGCAACACGCGCTGCGCGATCGTGGCGATGTCGCCGTTGCGGATATTAATTTGGTTGGTCTCAAAATGATTATACCGGATGGACAGTTTGCCCTCGAGCGCCGACATCCAGATTCCCTTGTCGACGGTTTTTCCAGTTTGGTTCGGGAGCGGACGCAGGAAGAGATCCACGGCCGGCCCCTGTGGAATGAAGTTGTCGGATTGATTATAGGTGAGGCTGAGACTGCTGACGGCTTCGGCCAAGAACCGGCCAATGCCGCTACCGCCGCTGGTCTGGGCCTGCAGGAATTTGAGATCGCGCAACGGGCGCACCACGACCGAAGCTGTCTTGGTTTTGCCTTGGGCCATACGCCAGCCGGGCAACCATTGGTCGGACGCCGCCTTGTCGTAGGAAAGAAGATCCGGCGTGAGGGTGGCGAAAGGAGCGTTGTGGGAAAAGACCTTGTCCTGCCGTCGCCCGAATGTCGTGACCAACCTGCCCTCCAGAAAAGTGCTCTGAACCACGCCACCCTGCGTCTTGATGATCAACTGCTGGGAGGACTGGGAGCCGCCGCCATCCGGACTGGGCGTAAAGGCGACCGCGGTGCGATCGTAGCGCCAGTTGCCCGCGTCGCCCCAGACGAGCGGCAGGGTGGCGCCGTCGGGGAAATTGCTCGGCCCATACTGGACCGGGCCGCCCGCCGTGCTGCCGACGTAGTATTGCTCAAACATGCGACCGACATTACCGGGCGCGATCGCGTAGCGAGTGTTGGAGGTGGTGCGGCTGGCGAAGGGAACGCCGGCGTCGTATTGCGCCTTGATCCACGGGATGCTGAGGGACGTGGGCGTATGCCGATACGCATATTGGCGGTTCTGCTGGTCCTTGTATTCGGAATAGCCGAGGAGCTGCTGCGTGCCG
>JANNEY010000237.1:0-5096 GCA_031379235.1 Opitutaceae bacterium
GCCTTGCCCTCCTTGGCCACCTTGGCCGCCTGAAGAGCCACCTTGTTGGCCACCGCCCATTGAAGCGACTTTTTGCAGGCCACCTTCGCCTGCACCGACGACGCCATTCGGATCATCGCCGCCACCTGATCCGCTGCCCGAACCTTTCCCGCCTTTACCACCTTTACCACCTTTACCGCCTTGTTTCCCGCTGCCATCAGCCCCACCGCCGCCCGCGTCCGATTCCCAACGACCGTCCTTTCCGCGTTGTTTGCCGGCAGCGGCTTGATCAGCGATGTCTTCACTTTGGCCACCGGCCTTGCCACTGCCTGATCCGCCCGCACCGCCACCAGAACTACTATTGGAATCCTTGCCGTCGGCCCCAAGCCCGGAACCCCCACGAATCTTTGCATCCATGGTGCCAAAAGAGTAATCGTCGGCTGCATTGGGAATGCCGTCGCCATCGATGTCGTCATCTTTGTCGTTCGGAATCCCGTCGCCGTCCATGTCATTGTCCAGGTGGTTCGGGATCCCATCCCCGTCCAAATCCCCATCCGGGCCACTTTTGCCATCGGCCGAGACACGGCCCATGCCCGCGGCACCACTCGGTCCGCCGCCCTGGCCGCCTTTGCCGTAAACGCCCGAAAAATTAAACCGCACAAAATCCACCTGGCTGCTGGCGAGCGACTCGCGGTTGCGAATCGCCGCATCCCGCACCGTCTCCATATCCCACTTTTTCTTCCGCGCCTCCTCGCGATCGGCGATGGGACCGAAAAGGTAGATCAAATTTCCATGGCGATAGCGCACATACCAACCCTCGTCACTGGGTCCAAGCCCGGAGGCATTGATCCCGGCATAGCGCGTCCGAAACTCCGCCTCAGGCAGAGTCATGAGATCATCGATCGCCGCGACTGGATAAATGATCGTCGTCGCGCGCAACATCGCGACCCAGGTCAACCCAATCGCGAGCACCCAATAGCGCAGGAATTTCATGGCAAATATTCGCGATCAAAGACCCGTCGGAATGGCGCGGCCCTTTTCAATTCGACCACCACTCGTCACGCTGCTGCTACCCTTGCCACCCGAGCCGGTCTTTTCGTGCTGTTGCGTTGGTCCAGCCACCTGTTGATTCCCGCCTCCGGGCGCGGGATTGCTGCCCGGCTCAATGCGCATCGTGGAATCACCGATTGCGATCGCGTTAGGCCTCGAGCTGACCCCAGTCGTGGATGAAGTGCCAGCGCCACCCTGACCTTGCAGTCCGCCAACCTGAACTCCGTCCGGACTACCACCGCCCTCGCCCGCCACACTGGCGCCGGCCTGTGCTCCGCCTGGCTGCGACCCGCCCGGTTGCGCTCCACCCGATGATTGCCCTCCACCCGCTGGGATCGCACCAACGGGCGAACCTTGCCCGGTGCTCGCCGGATTGATTCCTCCACCGCTCTGGCCAGCCCCAATTCCCTGTTGAGTTGGATCCGTGCCGACGCCCAATCCAGCTCCGCCTGCACCGCCGATAGGTAAGCCACCTGCTCCAGTTCCACCGGGAATTCCCGCACCACCCGCCGGCAGTCCCGGAATCGCGATCGGAATCGGAATACTCACGGCCGGTGGCGGTGGCGGTTGACCGCCGCCTTGGCCCGGGAGTCCCGGCGTTCCTCCGACTTTGCCGCCACGCGCGTTGTCATCTCCCGGTAGCTCGAAATCGCCAATCATCCCATGTTCGGATTTTTTCACTTCCGGCAGAGTTGAACCATCAAGCAACCCGGGATCGGGCAACTTGGTCTTTCCGATTACGCCTTTCGTGGCCGCAGCCGAACGAGTCGCCGTGGAACCGGACGATTTCTCCGGAGCAGATTCACTCACGGTCCGAATACTATCAGCCGCAATCAGGCCGGAAGTGGCCGCCAGTATGGAAATCATCAAGCCACCCGTGCGCCGAAATTCAGTAGGGGTCATGGGAAAGCGAAGGGTTAGCTGCGAGCCGAAGACATGTTACAAATCACCGTCACGGCGGGAGGCTGAGTGCCGTTGCGGATCTGAAGCTGCATATTCACATCGCGATAGCCTTTGCGCCGGCCAATGACCTCATAGTTCCCGGGCAGCAGCTTAATCACTTTGCTCTCAAATTTGGAAGGAGTGTAATGATTCTGAATCGAAACCCATGTGCTCCCATCTGACGTAAAGGTAACCTCCACCGGCTTGTTTTGCGCCATGAGCATCGAGTGCAGTTGCTGCACGCGATCGCTGTTTACCAAGTAGGAGGGCTTCACCGCCATCGCCTCGTTAAAGCGCCGAATCGCACCCTGAAAGTCCGCCTTGTTGGACAGCTGCTCCGCCGCCTCAACGTATCGTTCATACTGCAAGAGCGCACGAATCACCGTGCCGGCGCGAGTGTAGCCTTCCTTCGCATCGGCATGGTCTGGTTCCAGTTCGAGGGTCTCGTGGTAAGCGTCACGCGCCTCCCGCCACTGATAGGTCTTCTCATACTCAAAGCCGCGCGCGAGCGCCTTCGCCACCGCCTCTTTGTGCGCACTCTCCTTGGTCGATTTAAGCTGAGCCTGCACTTCGGTCTTTTGCGGATAGACTTTGAGCGCGACCTGAAACTCGGCGATCGCCTTCGCCCAATCCTTGGCCTTCACCGCGGCATCCGCCGAAGCCTTCGCGGTCGCAAACTTGGTTTCTTTCTCAAGGCGGCTGGCGCGCGACTGGCCCTCTTGGGCGGCCGCCGAAACCGCATCGAGGGCAAAGGCTTTTTTATAGCATTCGGCGGCCTCGGCAAATTGCGCTTCCTTCTCAAATTTTTCGCCCTGCTGCAAGAGCGCGTAAACGCGATCAATATTCTCCGCGCGCTTCAGCCCGGCCGTGGCAACTTCGTTGCCGGGGGATTTTTCGAGCGCCACTTGAAAGGCCTTCTTCGCCTCTTCCTTTTCCCCCTTCGTCAGCGCGCGCTGTCCCACGAGCAGGTTCTCGCGCACGAAATCCGCCAGCTTCTCCTCGGCCTTCTTCAGCTCGGCAAAGCCCTCGTCGAAGATCTTCTTCGCTCCCGTGAAATTCCCGTCGGTCAGGAGCTGCCGGCCGGTCCCCGCCGCTTCGAACGCTGCGTCGAGCGTCCCCGGGGCCAGGACGCGGGCAATTTCCAGATCTTTTATCCGAAGGAGAATCGCGTCGTAAGACTGCTTGGCCTCGCCCTTGATCTTCACGTTTTTCACGAACGCCTCGATCTCGGTATTGAGAGTGTCGAAGATCGCGCCGGCCTTGCCAAACTCGTGTTCGGCGAGCAACGAATGCCCTTGGTCGAACGATTTTTCCATGAGGATCATCTGCTCCCGTTGCCGCGGATGATCGGCCGGCATGCGGCGGAGACCATTGAGCGCCTTCGAAACTATCTCGTGCAATTGCTCGGCCTTGGCGCGACTGATAAAAGCCGTCTTCGCAGCGGCCACCGTCTGGCCTGGTGCCACAACTTGCGCGCTCGACTCGAAGAGTTCCGGTCGCACCCGTTTCACGCCACGGAGCACGATCTCCGCGGAGAAGAGCAGGCCGAGGAACCCGCCGACGGTCCATAGCACGATTCGCTTCCAAGTCCAACGCCGGCTAACTTGTTCGCGCCCCGCGTCGGGATTCCAGTGAATGATGCGCCGCTTTTTCGCGGTGTTGGGGTCGATGTCCTCGGCCATGGTAGTAAATTAGGGTCGACGATTGAAGGGACTCGAAACGTTGAAAGGAAAGACGGATGCGCCTGAATTTAGTTAGACGAACAATGCTGGGCTACGTTCAGAACGAGGGGTTGGTAGCGTGGGCTGACCATGCTGGGATCATGCCAAATTGCAAAGGGCATTCTGAAAATGCCGGGCCATTTGTGTAACAATTCGGTCGGACGTTCACCCGCCGGCTTGCCAACCCGCGCAACCCGATCACGTTTCGCGAACCGAGTTCGCGTCCCGCTCCCGCCATGAACGTGCCCACCCGCCCTCTTCTCGTCATCCTCGTGACTCTGTTGCTCGCCGGTTGCTACCAGGTGCCGGTCACCGGTCGCAGCGCCATGAACCTGGTCGATGACAAGGAAGTCACGAAGATGAGCATCGCCATGTTCGACGACATGAAACGACGCCACAAGGTCTCGCCGGAAAAGGACCGCGTCGCGCAGCTCAACCGGATCGGCGAGCGCATCTCGCGGGTAGTCTTCTGGGATATGCCAGACGCCGATTGGGAATTTGTCGTGTTCGACGTGCCCAAGGTCATCAACGCGTTTGCCACCGCGGGCGGCAAAGTCGGCGTCTTTTCCGGACTCTATAAAGTGGCCAAGACCGACGATCAAGTGGCCGCGGTGATCGCCCACGAGATCGCGCACGTGACGGCCAAGCACGTGCACGAAAAACTCTCGCGTGATCTCGCCGTCAACACTGTCGGCAGCGTCGGTATGATTGGCGGAATGGTGGCCGGCGCGCCGATGATCACGGTCGATGCGCTGAGTCAGGTTTACGGGTTGTCGACCGGCATTTCGCGCTTCGCCTTCGATCGGGCCAAGGAAAAGGAAGCCGACTACATCGGCCTGATGTATATGGCCCGCGCCGGCTACGATCCCCATGCCGCCATCAGTGTGATGGAAGCGCTGGAACTGGAAACGGCCAAGGATCCGATTCAGCCCGGATTCCTCTCCACCCATCCTTCCCACCCCGAACGCATCATCCAACTCATGGATGCCATGCCGAAGGCGCTCGCCGAACGCGAAAAGAGTTCGGTGCGCACTGGCCCGATTATTCTGAAGTAGCCGCCCGTGGACAAAAAAAGGCGGACCGAAGTCCGCCTGTAATTTGTCTGCCCTGAGTGCGGTTAACTCAGTCGTCGCGCCGGCTGCCGCCCGTGAGCATGAGCAGCAAGTGGACGATCTGGAAGAGTGACGCCACGAAAGCGGCCACATAAGTCAGCGCCGCGGCGTCGAGGGTCTCATTCACACCTTTCATCTCGTCGCGATCGACGATGCCGAGATTTACGAGTTGCAGCTTGGCGCGGCGCGTCGCGTCAAATTCGACGGGCAGGGTCACAAACTGGAAGAGCGCAACCACGACGAGCGCCGCGAGCGCGATCTTGATAATGAGGCCGCCCATGGCGGCACCGGC
>JANNEY010000266.1:0-4163 GCA_031379235.1 Opitutaceae bacterium
GGCGAAGGCGACTTCCTCTCGATCGACGGCACGTCCGGTCTCGTCTACGCAGGCCAGATCCCAACCGCTCCCTCCGAGATCATCGCCGGCCTCGTCAACGGTGACAAAACCGCGCAGGCCACGGAAAAATTCAAGAGCTTCACCCAGCTCATGAAGTGGTGCGCGCAGGCCACCCGCATGTCCGTCCGCACCAATGCCGACACGCCCGAGCAGACGCGCATCGCCGTCGCGTTCGGCGCCGTCGGCATCGGCCTCACCCGCACCGAGCACATGTTCTTCGAGGGCAATCGCATTGATGCGATGCGCGAGATGATCCTCGCCGGCAATCTGACCGACCGTCAGGCCGCTCTCGCCAAACTGCTCCCCTACCAGCGCGACGACTTCTTCGGAATCTTCAAGGCGCTAAAGGGCTTCCCGGCGACGATTCGTTTCCTCGACCCGCCGCTCCACGAGTTCCTCCCGAACGCGAAGGAAGCACAGCTCGACCTCGCCCATAAACTCGGCGTCCCGGTCGAGAAGATCATGCACCGCGTGCACGAGCTCCACGAGTTCAACCCCATGCTCGGCTTCCGTGGTTGCCGCCTCGGCATCAAGTTCCCCGAGATCACCGCCATGCAGGCGCGCGCCGTCTTCGAGGCCGCCGCCGATGCCAACAAGGCCGGCTTCAAGGCCAAGCCCGAGATCATGATCCCGCTCGTCGGCTTCAAGAAGGAGCTCGATCTCCAGGTCGCCGTCGTGCACGAGGTCGCCAAGGCCGTCATGGCCGAGAAGAAGACCAAGATCGCCTACAGCGTCGGCACCATGATCGAAGTCCCGCGCGGCGCCCTCACCGCCGACGAGATCGCGCAGACCGCCGAGTTCTTCAGCTTCGGCACGAATGACCTCACGCAGACCGCGCTCGGCATGAGCCGCGATGACTCCGGTTCGTTCCTCCCCGGCTACGCCGACCTTGAGATCGTGAAGAAGAATCCCTTCGCCACGATCGACACGACCGGTGTCGGCCAGCTCATGCAGATCGCGATCGCGAAGGGCAATGCGACCCGCCCCGGCATCAAGCTCGGCATCTGCGGCGAACACGGTGGCGATCCGGACTCGGTGAAGTTCTGTCACAAGATTGGCCTCACCTACGTCTCCTGCTCGCCCTACCGCGTGCCGGTCGCCCGCCTGGCCGCGGCGCAGGCTGCTGTCGCCGACGCCAAGAAGTAAGCGCCCCGCGCTTCGAGTCTTCAAGCCCCGCGCTGCAAAGCGCGGGGCTTTTTCGTGGCCGTGTCCCGCAGTTGGAGCCGCGAAGCCCGTGCCTACGTGACACACGAGAGTAAGATGCCCGCCCAGTTGATCGTCGCGCAAATCCCGAGCAGTCCCGCCGATCTCATCCGCGGTCTCAATTTGAGTGAGGCGCTCTTTCGCCACCTGATGCCTCAAGCCTGAGCGCGCGCAGACTACACCGCGTGCCGCAGCGCAGCGGACTCAACCTCCGCGCCGTTACCGATGCGGGGGTTTCCGCTGCTAGGCTTTCCCCATCCGCCGCCAGGCGAGCAGGCCGCAGAGACCGAAACCGAGGGCGTTGATCGTGCCGTGGAGCATGCGCATCTGGGGAATCCCGAGCCACGGGAGCGACAGCGCCGAGGTGCGGAGCGCGTAGAGCGCCGCGAGCACCATCCCAAGGAAGAGCGCGGCTCCCGCCACGCCGAGCAGCACGCGCGTCGTCAAATCCTGCCGGCCATCGATCGCGAGGCGCACGTGCAGGACGCCCACGACCATACCGGCGAGAGCGAGCCCACAACCCGCGGCGGTTTCGAGGCTCGGGCCCCAACCGAGTTGTGTCGCCGTGATGCCCAGCGCCACGGCCGGCACGCCGAGCACGACTCCCACGGCCGCCCGCGAAGCGCCGCGCCAGAAAAATAATTCGCGCTGCACGAGCCCCGTCATGAGCGGCAGCAGCAATCCGGCGAAGTGAAAATGCACCGCCGTCAGCGTCACAATCTCCGGCCGGAAATTCAGCGGCAGCCAGCCCGCCCGATCCGTGAGCGTCCAGGCACCACCGATCGCCGCGAAAAATAGCGCGGCATCCGCGCACAGCCCGTCGAGCGAGCGCCGCCACTTCTCGCGCCGCACGCGGAGAAATCCGACCCCGGCCAGCAGGCCCGTGAGCGCCACCCACGGCAGCGCCACGGCCGCTGCGAGCGTCCCCGGTTCCAAGGCACACGCGACCGCGAGCGCGAGCGCCGCGGGCAGTTGCGCCCGTTCCGCCACGCGCAGGAGCCGCACCGGCGCCCCCGTTTCACCCGTCTCCGTGAACAGCTCCAGCGCCAGGGGCACGAGCACGAGCGCGGCGAAGAGCAGCAACGCGTGCGCCCACGCGCCCGCCTGCGGATCGGGCGCGCGCAGCACAATAAATCCGATCCAGATCACCGCGCCCGCGAGGGCTCTTGTTGTTGCGCGCATGGGTTTCATTTTATTTTTCCGCCGCTCCGGCCTGCTCCACCGCGGCGCGCATCGCCGCCTGCGATTCCTGCACGAACCGCCGTTGCAAGCGGCGCGCGAGTGGTTTCCCCAACCGCACCGGCCAGAACCGCGGCCGCGAAAAGGCGCGCAGGTCATACCACACGCTGCCGTCGGCGTGCAGCTCCACGCTGAAGCGCTCCTCCCCTTGCTCCACGTGCGCGTGCAACGTGCCGTAGGCGAAACCGAATCGCCGGCGCACCTCGCCCGCGGTCGCGGTTTCGTCGAGCACATAGACAATCCGGCACGCGCTGAGCCACCAGAACCCGAGCGCGTGCGCCAGCATCGCGACGGTTTGGCTGGGCCGGATGGGCGCCGCATCGGGCAGGATCATCGTCCACGGCCGCGGAAACATCCGCCACGCGCTTAGCGCCGCGCGCGCCGCCGCGAAAGCCGCCTCGCCCGTGCCGAGGCGCACGCGGTTGTGATCGAGCGTGTAGCCGGTCGGGCTCGTCGCATTGTCCCGCGTCGCGCCGTGTTCGGCGTAGCTGAACTGACCCGCCGCATCCTGATCGCGGAGGAAGACCACAATCGCACCCGCCGTCGGACGACGGAGTGACGAATACGGACGGAGGCGATCGGGCATCGCGCGAAACTCCACGATGCGCGGCTCCGTGTCGATTCCGCCGCAGCCGAAACGGGTGATTCGCGGCGGCCTAATCGCGCACATTAACGGCCGCGCGCGTCTTCCCACCGCGCAACTTTTTCGTGTGTTTCGCGCGTTTCGTGCTTTCCTAGCGCGCATGAAGACCCGCCAAGAAATCGTTGAAAACTGGCTGCCACGTTACACCGGAGTGCCGCTCAAAAAATTTGGCGAATACATCCTCCTCACCAATTTCGACCACTACGTGAAGCTCTTCGCGCAGTGGCACCGCGTCCCCGTGGTCGGCAAGGACAAGCCGATGCCGAGTGCCACCGCCGACAACATCACGATTATCAATTTCGGCATGGGCAGCGCCACGGCTGCGACGATCATGGACTTGCTCAGTGCGATCAAACCCAAGGCCGTGCTCTTCCTCGGCAAATGCGGCGGCGTGAAGCACCGCGCCTCACTCGGCGATCTCATCCTCCCCATCGCGGCGATCCGCGGCGAGGGCACGAGCAACGACTACTTCCCGCCCGAGGTGCCCGCGCTCCCGTCCTTCGCGCTACAAAAGGCGATCTCCACCACCATCCGCGACCACGCGCGCGACTACTGGACGGGCACCGTTTACACCACCAACCGCCGCGTGTGGGAGCACGACGAGGAGTTCAAAAAGAAGCTCACCCACATGCGCACCCTGTGCATCGACATGGAGACGGCGACGATCTTCATGACGGCATTCTACAACGAGATTCCCGCCGGGGCGCTGCTCCTTGTCTCCGATCAGCCGATGACGCCCGACGGCGTGAAGACCGCGGAGAGCGACAAGCAGATCGATCAGAAATTCGTGAAGGATCACCTCCGCATCGGCATCGAGTCGCTCAAGCAACTGATCAACGAAGGCATGACGGTGAAGCACCTGAAGTTCTGAGCGGCGCGAGTGGAATTATTGTAGGGCGGGGTCGGCGAACCCCGCCGGGGGTGGATCGATTACCCATTCGCAACGGGCGCGGGGGGCGGCGGCCCCCCCCAACACCAGCGCAAAACACCCCATCACTCCACCACATCGAGCGCAAAC
>JANNEY010000271.1:0-5818 GCA_031379235.1 Opitutaceae bacterium
CTCGAAGATCATCTCGTCGCCGCGGCCCGCCCTTGGTCCACCCCGGCCGCCGTTGCCTCCCTCATCCACACCTGGCTCGCCGATCAAGTAAACTCTGGCGCGCCGGCCTAAAGTGTATTAGCTAGAGGCTTTTGGTATTAGCGGAAGGGCCAGACGAGCGGAATCACGATCATCGCGACGACGAAGCAGAGGATGTTCAGCGGGACGCCGATTTTGACGAAGTCGCGGAATTTGTAGCCGCCGATGCCGTAAACGTAGGTGTTGGTCTGGTAGCCGATGGGCGTGGCGAAGGCGGCGCTCGCGGCGATGATTACGGCGATGACAAAGGGCCGCGCCGCGAAGCCGGCTTCGTGGGCGATGCCGAGCGCGATGGGAATCATCAGCGCGGCCACGGCGTTGTTGGAGAGTATTTCCGTCAGAACCATCGTCACGAGATAGATGCAGGCGAGCATGATGATGGGTTTGTGCGGCGCGGCGACCACCGCATCGACGCCGAGGACGATGTTCTGCGCCAGCCAGGCGGCGGCCCCGGTGTGCTGCATCGCCAGGCCGAGCGCGAGCATCCCGAAGATGACGAAGAGCAGCTTCCACTCGATCGACTCGTAGGCTTCCTTGGGCTTGATGCAGCCGGTCAGGCAGAGGAAAACCGCACCCGCGATCGCGCCAAGCTGGATGGGGACGCGATCCATCGTCTCGGCCACGACCACAGCCACGATGGTCGCCAGCACGAGCGGAATGCGCTTGTGGAGTGACCGCGAGGGCAGGGGAGGCTTGTCGAAAAGGATGATGTCGTCGCCCCGGCGCAGCTCATTGACGGCCTGCTCCGTGCCCATCATCAGCAAAATGTCACCCATCTGGAGCGGCAGGGTTTCGAGTTTTTCGCGGACGTTCTGCCCGGAGCGATGGATGGCGAGCACGACGACACGGAACCGCTGGCGGAAATTCAGCTCGCTCACACTCTGCCCGATGACTTCGGAGTTGGGGGCGACCGCGCCCTCGAAGACGACGCTTTCGTGCGCGGCAATCTGCTCGAGGCCGGCCTCCGCCGTGAAGTCGAAACCGGGCATCGACCGCGCCCGCGCGATGCCCGAGGGATGGCACGCGATCACCAGCCGGTCGCCTTCACGTAGCGGCGTGGCGTCGGGATCCATCGTGATGGCGATACCGTCGCGGACCACCTCGATGACGCGGAAGCCGCGGGCCTTCACGAGCCCGCCGGTCCGCAGGCTCTTGTCAACGAGGGGCGAGCCGGCCGGCACAAACGCCTCCGTGAGATATTCGCGGCGCTCTTCGTCGCTGAGGATGGACGTGAGCGTCTCGCGCGAGGGCAGCAGGTGACGGCCCGCGATGGCCAGATAGAGCGCGCCGACGATCGCGATCGGCACGCCCACGGAGGCCAGTTCGAACATGTCCATCCCAGGCTCGCCTTGTTCAATCAAGATGCCGTTGGCGACCAGATTGGTGCTGGTGCCGATGAGGGTGGTGATGCCGCCCAGCACGGAGGCGTAGGACAGCGGGATGAGAAACTTCGAGGCCGGCAGGCCCATCCGGCGGGCGAGGTTCAGCACCACCGGCACGAACACGACGACGACGGGCGTGTTGTTAATCCACGCCGAGACGAAGGCGACCAGCACCACCAGGAGAAAGAGCACGAGCTCGTAGGGCAGGACCGCCGCCTTCCCTATCGCGCTGGAGAGATAGTCCAGGGCCCCGCAGCGGACGAGGGCCGCACTGACCACGAACAGCGCGGCGACCGTGATCGGCGCGGGGTTGGAAAATACCGCGAAGACCTCCTTCATCGGCACGAGCCCCGTTGCCGCGATAATCACGAAGAGCGCGAGCGCGACAATATCGGGCGAGGTTTTCTCCCGCACGAAGGCGACAATCGCGCCGATGAGCAGCGCGAAGACAAGGGCGATTTGCCAGGTCATGCGGCGCCAACGTGGCAGCCGCCCTCCGTCGCGCCGAGCGAAAACTCCGCGTGGCGCGTCTTCCGGGTGGCGCGCCGCGCCGTTTTATGCCACGGTTTGGAGCGGCGTCGGCCCGCCCCGGCTGTTGTGCTCACGCCCTCCTCCCTTCCTCCCCACCATGGCTAAAATATACAACGACATCACCGAGACCATCGGTAACACGCCCCTCGTCCGCCTCAACCGCACCGCCGCTCTGCACGGTTCGCAGGCGGAGGTGCTCCTCAAGCTCGAGTTCTTCAACCCGCTTTCCAGCGTGAAGGACCGCATCGGTTTCTCGATGATCGACGACGCCCTCAAGAGCGGAAAGATCAACGCGAAGACCGTCCTGATCGAGCCGACTTCCGGCAACACCGGCATTGCGCTCGCGTTCGTCGCCGCGGCCAAGGGTCTCAAGCTTATCCTCACGATGCCCGAGACGATGACGATGGAGCGCCGCAAACTGCTCAAAGTCCTCGGCGCCCGCCTCGTCCTCACGGAAGGGCCCAAGGGCATGAAGGGCGCCATCGCCAAGGCCGAGGAACTCGCCGCGAAAATCCCGGGCAGCGTGATCCTCCAGCAATTCGCCAACCCGGCGAATCCCGCGATCCATCGCCGCACGACCGCCGAGGAAATCTGGCGCGACACCGACGGCAAGGTGGACTTCGTCGTCGCCGGCATCGGCACCGGCGGCACCATCACCGGCGTGGGCGAAGTGCTGAAGGCACGGAAGCCCGGCGTGAAGATCATCGCGGTCGAGCCCGACGCCTCGCCGGTGCTCTCGGGCGGCGCGCCCGGTCCGCACAAGCTGCAGGGCATCGGCGCCGGCTTCGTGCCCGCCGTGCTCAACACGAAAATCTACGACGAAGTGATCCGCGTGAAAGAAGCCGACTCCGGTCCCGTCTCGAAGCAGGTCAACCAGCTCGATGGCATCCCCGTTGGCATCTCCTCGGGCGCGATGATTTGGGCGGCCCTGCAACTGGCGAAGCGCCCGGAAAACAAAGGTAAGCAGATCGTCGTGATCGTGCCCTCGGCGAGCGAGCGCTACCTGTCGTCGTGGCTGTTTGCCGACATCGGGGTCGAGAGCGACTCGGTCGAGGATCTCTTCGTGCCGGCGAGCTGAGCGCGGGCGAACCCCGAATTTTTCCGATGGCCCGCTGCGCGGCCGCGCGGCGGGCTATTTTTTTTCCTCATACCAGCGGTAGAACGCCACGCCGAACGCCGTGAGCGAGACCGCCATCCCGGCGAGCTTCATCATCACGCCGGCGAGCAGCTGGTCGTCCGCCGCGGAAAAATTGGCGAAGAGGCGCGGCGCAAACTCGTAGGTCGGGTAGAGGATGTCGCCGGAAAACGTGATGTAGGCGAAGACGGGTGTCATCGCGATGAAGACGCCAAGGAGGTAGAGCATCTGCACGCCGTGGCCGCGCGGCGGCAAGACGTGCGACGGGCTGGCGAGCGGCCACCAGTAGAACAGCGCGGCGCCGAAGAACATCACATGCTCGGCGACATGCACGGTCTTGTTGCGCAGGGCGAGATCGTAGAGCGAGGGCAGGTGCCAGAGCCCCACGGTGAGGGTGAACACCAGCGTGCAGATGAGCGGATGGGTGGCGAAGCGCGCCAACGCGGCCGGCCGGCGCCGGGAAAACACCGTGTCCGCCATCCACGGCGGCACCCCGAGCAGGCACAGCAGCGCCGCCGGGTAGATCAGGATCTGGTGCTGCAGCATGTGCGCGCTGAAAAGAAACCGCTCGCCGATTTGATCGAGCGGGGAACCGACGGCGAGGTAGAAGCAGAGCAGCGAAAGATAAAAACGGAGGGCGTGCGCACGGGGAAAGGGCGTGCCGGGGGCGAGCTGACGCCGCAGCGGACCGGCGAGCACGGCCCAGAGCCAGCCAAGCGCGACGAGCCCGCCGATGAGCCAGGGTTCGTTGTGCCAGTGCCGCCAGTCGATCATGGGAGGGAAAAAGAAAAGCGGCCCGGAGGCCGCTCGTGTTTTCTCGGGAGGATTGGTGGGCGTAAACTCAGGTCGGCAGTGGCAGGCTGGCCTCGGAGCTGAACAGCGCGAGCAGGCCCCACATCGTTCCGGCGGCGAGAAACAGGCCAATGAAAAACAGGATCGTGCAGAACGGTTTGTCCCACCGCAGATGCATGAAGTAGAAAATGACGAACATGAACTTCACCGTCGAAAGCACGACGAGCGTGGTGACGATGAGCCATTTCGCAAACGGCAGGTAGACGCAGACGATCTCAATGCCGGTGATGATCGCGAGGAGCATCGCAATCTGGACGTAGATTTGGAATTTGCTGCTCTCATGGTCCCCGTGACCGTGGGCGGAGGCAGTGTGGGCGGGAGAACTCATAGTCTGAGTTGAGGGCTGAGGGTGATGAAAAAAAAGATGACCAGGATGAGGTGACTCAGAGGTATTCGAGCAAATAGACCGCGGTAAAAATCACGATCCACACGATGTCGACGAAGTGCCAGTAGAGGCCCATGCCTTCGACGTCGATCGCGTTGGCCTCGGTGAATTGCACCACACCGCGCGGCCGGGCGAACCAAAACAGCGCCCAGAGCGCGGCGACAAAGGCAGCGAGCGCAATCATGTCGAACTTGCTGCTGAAGAAGTGGCCGATCGCCGCGCCGTAAGTGGGCTCGACTTGGATGGCGTGGACGAGGCCGAGCGTGACCTTCAGCGAGGCGAGCAAGGCCACAAACAGCGTGAGGGTGTGCAGGAGCTGGCTGGAGAACCACGATTTGTTCGAGGCGACCTTGAACGAGCGCACATACATCAGGCCGAGCCAGAGGACGCCGATGGCGACGTGACAGCCGTGCGTGCCGGTAAGGGTATAGAAGGTCGTCCCTAGCAGGCTGTTCGACAGCGTCATCTTCTTGTCGTGGACGAAGTGGTCGAACTCGTAAACCTGACACCCGAGGAAAATCATCCCAAAGAAAATCGTTGTGAGCAACGACCAGCGGCAACTCTTGACGTTGCCCTTCTGAATCGCGGTGACGGCGAGGGCCATCATCAGCGACGACATGAGGAGGATGAAGGTCGAGAACGACGTGAGCTCCGGGCTGAAGACGACCTTGGGGTCGAGACCGCCGGCGGGCGGGTGGAGCCGGTAGATCAGGTGCGTCGAGATGAGCGCACCGAAGAACATGCAGTCCGAGGCGAGGAAGGTCCACATGAGGAGCTTCTTGTTCGGAATACCCGTGGATGTGCTCGGGTCGTGATGGTGATCGATAGTGGCCGCGGGACTGCTCATTTTCGGGAAAGTAAGACCGGAGTTCGGTGTTGAGAGAACGGGAGGGAGCGCAGCGATTAATGCTTCGCGTGCGGTTCAGCGTGATGGTCGCCCTCGATCGGATTGCCGTCCTTATCGAGATGGATGTGGTAGCCCTCGTTGCCCTCGAGCGACCAGAAATAGATACCGATAAAGGTGATGGTGAAACCGACGAGCGTGGTGCCGAGACGAGCGTGGATACCGGGCGCAGGGTTTGACTCAAGCACCGTGACGGCGATGGCAACGACGAGCAGCCCCATACTGGCGACGAAGGGCCAGATGGAACCAAACGGCATGTGGATGCCACCATGAGCGGCCTCGGCCTTTTCGAGCTCGACGCGCTCTTTGGCCATTTCTTCCTTGTGGTTTTTCTCATACCACCAGGCATCACGGGCGTGCACTTTGGGGATGACGCGGAAGTTGTATTCCGGCGGGGGATTGTCGATCGACCACTCCAGGGTGCGGCCATCCCAGTAATCTTTCTTCACCTTTTCACCTTTAAAGAAGGTGTAGGCGATGACGGCGAAGTAGATGAACATGCCGATCCCCAGCACGTAGGAGCCCATCGTCGCGATGAAATTGGGCGTGTC
>JANNEY010000343.1:0-19546 GCA_031379235.1 Opitutaceae bacterium
CGAGCAAAATTAAAAAAAGAAGCGCACGGCGGACGCGCGATTTCATGCGACGGGCGGTTGTCGCGGCGGGCGTCCCGGCCCGCCGGATCAGGGCGTTCGACTAATCTCGGCGGGCAGGGACGCTCGCCGCTACGAAATCGCCTGCAGCCAGGCTCCCACTGGAAGAAAAAGATGGCGCTTTCACGGCAGAATTTATTTCGCCCGATACGCATCCCGTAGCACTTGCATCGTGTGGCGCACGCGCACGGGCGAGCCGAGCTTTTCGAGGTGCGCGCGCACCTGCGTGAGGCAGCCGATGTTGCCGGTCGCGACCACCATCGCTCCGGTCGCAATCGCCGCCTGCGCCTTCTGCGCGCCGAGCGAGTCGGCCATCACCGGCTGATCGAGGTTGTAGGTGCCGGCGCTGCCGCAACACAGGTGGGCATTCGCGATCTCGCGCAACTCCACGCCGGGGATATCGCGCAACAAGCCGCGCGGTTCGGCGCGCACCCCCTGCGCGTTGGCGAGATGGCAGGCGTCGTGATACGCGATCGCCTGCGGGGTCGGCCAGCCGGCCGGTTTTTCCCGTAGCCCGAGCTTGGCGAGAAACGCACTCACATCGACGACCCGTTTCCGAAAACTCTCGGCGCGCGCCTCGTCCGGTGTGCCGCGCAGAATCAGGTGATACTCGTGCATCGCCGAGCCGCAGCCCGCGGCGTTGGTGAGAATCGCGTCCACGTCGGCCGGAAACGCCTCGAGGTTTTTGCGCGCGAAGGCCTGCGCGGCGGCGAGATCGCCCGTGTGCCACGCCAAGCCGCCGCAACAGCCCTGCGCCTCCGGCACGACCACCTCCACGCCGTTGCGCGTGAGCACTTCAATGGTCGCGACGTTGATGTCAGGCTCGAGCACCTGCTGCGCGCAACCCGCGAGCAGCGCCACGCGCGCACGGCGTTCGCCCTGCGCCGGTGCCACGCGCGGCAGGGTGACGGCAGCGGGCACGTCGCGCGGCGCGAGCGCCAGCATCGGCCGGAGCACGCCGGGCACGAGCGCACCCAGCATGCGTCCGAGTTTCGCCCCGCGCAGCGCGAGTCGGAAACGCGCCGGGAATGGAATCGTTTGCGCCGCGAGCCAGCGGCGGATTTTTTCGCCGGTCGTGCGCGGGGCAGTCGCGGCGACCGTCGCCCGATAGGGGCTGATCAGATCACGATAAGGCACACCGCTCGGGCAGGCCGGTTCGCACGCGAGACAGCCGAGGCAGCGATCAATGTGCGGCTGCGCGGCGGCGGCGGGGATGAGGCCCTCGAGGACCTGCTTCATCAGCACGATCCGGCCGCGCGGCGAATCCATCTCCTGCCCGAGCTCCTGATAGGTCGGGCACGCCGCGAGGCAGAACCCGCAATGCACGCAGGCCTGCACCGCGTGCGCCATGGGCTCGCCCAGCGGGCCGTGTTCGGAAGATTTGATCTGGTGGAGCATGTCAGAAAGGAGCGCGGGTCTGTGCCCCGCCCTTGCGCGGATGGAGCTCACGAACCAAGGGCCGGTCAAAGACTCGCCCTACGGTTTCGCCACAGGCGTCGAAATTGGATTCCATCGGCGTCATTCGTCGAGGTTCGGAAACCGGTTCTGCGGATCGAGCGCCGACTTCACCGCCCGCATCACGGCAAAATCACGCCTAGGGCCGAGCCAGAGCGGCCCCTCGCCGCGCAGCATCACGCCCGGCCAACGGCTCTCCGCCAGCCGCGTGCCCGCGGGCAGCGAGACGTAGCCGACGTTGCCGCCCGCGCTCACCCAACCGCGCGCGGCGGTTTGGGCTCGCACCCACGCGTTGAAGTCCGGCACCTGCACCGGCGTGAGCGCGACTTTCGCCAGCGCGCCCGCGGCGTGAGCCCAGTGAAACTCCGTGATCCCCCGCCAGAATCCGTCCGCTGCGCCCGGCGCGAGTTCGGCCCCGGGAAATTTTCCGAGGATTTCCGTCGCGAGCGGCCCGAGCGCCGGCAGCGGCCCACCCACGCGAGCGAAGACCGCCGGCTGATCCACGGCGGCGTCGAGCGCGTCCAACTCCCAAGGCGTGCTCGCGGCTGCCGTGAGCAGCACGAGTTTCGCCGCGTCGTCCCTCGCGTCGAGCCGCAGCGTGCGCAGTGCCGCCGGCCGTGGAAACACCTTGAACGTAATTTCCGCCAGCACGCCAAATCGCCCGGCGCTGCCGACGAAAAATTTCGGCACGTCGAAGCCCGCGGCGTTTTTGACCACCTTGCCGCCGAGCCGGAGGAGCCGCCCCTCGCCGTCGACGAATTGCACGCCGAGGATGAAATCTCGCAGCCCGCCAAAACGCCAGCGACCCGGCCCGCTCAGGCCCGCCGCGATCGTCCCGCCGAGCGTGGCGCCCGTCTCTGCCAGCATCGGATCGAAGGGCAAATATTGGCCGCGCTCGCCGAGCGCCGCGACGATCTCCGCGAGCGGCGTGCCCGCGCGCGCGGTGAACGTGAACTCGCTCGGTTCGTATTCCACGATCCCGCTCAGCCGCGCGGTGGAGATGCGCACGATGTCCGGCGCGACCGCGGAGAGCCGCGGCTTCGTTCCGGCACCGACCGCAATCACCCGCGGCGCGGAACGCACGGCCTCGGCGAGTTGCTCGGGAGTCTGCGGCGCGATCATACGTTTTGTTTTAAACAGGAAGATCGGAAAGGACGGGAAGCCCGGAAGAGAAACTTCCCGTTCTTCCCGGCCTTCCTGTTCGAATTTTTTCCGGGCATTTTCATTCCCTCGAGATCACGCCCGCCTTTTCCAGCGGATGCAGCCCGGATTGCGCGAGCGCAGGCGCGCCCTCGACGGGAAACATTTTCCCCGGATTCGCGATGCCATGCGGATCGAAGGCGGCGCGCAGCCGCTTCAGGCACGCGATCTCTTCCCAGCCGAACATCGCCGGCAGGTAGTCGCGTTTCTCCATGCCGACGCCGTGTTCACCCGTGATGGAGCCGCCCATTTCGACGCACATCCGCAAAATTTTCCCCGCCAGTTCCTCGGCCTGGTGCAGCGCCCCCGGCACGCGCCCGTCGTAGAGAATCAGCGGATGCAGGTTGCCGTCGCCGGCATGAAATACATTAGCACAGCGCACGCCGCTCTCGCGCGACCACGCGTTAATTTTCCGCAGCGCCTCGCCCAGCCGGCGACGCGGCACCACGCCATCCTGCACAATGAAATCTGGCGAGAGCCGGCCCACGGCACTGAACGCGCTCTTGCGCCCTTTCCAGATCGTGAGGCGCTCGGCCGCGTCGCGGGCGGGCCGCACCTCGACGGGTTTGCTCGCGGCCAAGATCGCGTCGAGCCGCCCACGATCCGCGGCGACCACTTCCCGCGGTCCTTCGAGTTCGACGATCAGCACCGCTTCGCAACCGGGCGGATAGTCCGCATGCACCGCGGCCGTCGCCGCCTCCAGTGCCAGCGCATCCATGATCTCGATCGCGCCGGGCAGCAGCCCGCTTGCCACGATCGCGGTGACGGCATCGCCCGCCTGCTCGAGGGTGCGGTAGCCAGCGAGCACCGTGTGAAAAACTTCCGCCCGCGGCAGAAGTTGCAGCGTGATTTCGAGGGCGATGCCGAAGAGGCCTTCGTTGCCCACAAACAACCCCGTCCAGTCCGGCCCGATTTGTTCGCGGCTCGCGCCGCCGAACTCCACCACCTCGCCCGTCGCGAGCACGGCCTTGAGCCCGAGCACGTGATTGGAGGTCATGCCGTATTTCAGGCAGTGCGCGCCACCGGCATTAAACGCGACATTCCCACCAATGGTGCAGATCGACTGGCTCGACGGATCGGGCGCGTAATACAGCCCGTAGGGTTGCGCCGCCGCCGTCACCGCCAGATTGATCGTGCCCGGCTCGACGACGGCGATGCGCTGCGCTGGATCGAGGCGCAGGATTTTGTTGAGCCGGCTGAGCGCGATCACGATACCGCCAGCGCACGGGAGCGAACCACCCGACAAACTCGTGCCACTGCCGCGGGCGACGAAGGGCAGTTTCTCCGCATGACAAAACCGCACGACCGCAATCACTTCATCGGCGGTTTCGGGCACGACGACGGCCAGCGGCTTCGTCTGAAACGCCGTGAGCCCGTCACTCTCGTAGGCGGCGAGCGGTGCGACGCTGCTCAGCACGCGCCCCGGCGGCAGCACGGCGGCAAGCCGGCGAAGCCGGTCGGGATTGGGCGCAAGGGCAGTCACGGTCCCACGATGAAACGACGCGGCGCGCGCTGACGAGCCCGGATTTTTGGCGGGAACGGGCGCGGGTGCGGGTCGGAAGCGATGCGCCATGGACGGGTTCGGTGGCCCGCCCTCCGTTCGCATCCTAAACGCAGGTCGTGGGTCCGTTTGATTTTTCGTTGTCATTGCGAGGAGCGCAGCGACGAAGCAATCCAGCTGAAATTTCAGAGGGATTGCCGCGCCCGCCGAGCCGGGCTCGCAATGACAAATTAGACGGACCCACTCCCTCGCCGCGTGAAAAGGCGAGTCACAGACCGCGCCCTACTCCGGCACAAGCCCTCCGTTTCTTTCGTCGCCGCTGCACCTCGCCCGCCACGACTCTGCGCTTTCGTTTTCGGGACCGCGCGCTTTCGCTGTCGTCCCACGATGAAAGAACTCCTTCGCGATCCCCGCGTCCGGCGGCTCCTCATCGCGAACACCCTTGGCTCGATCGGTTCGGGCGTGACGATTTTTGCCGTGCCGTGGCTGCTGGTGCACCGTGACGGCGGCAACCGCGCGTATCTGTGGGCGACGGTGGCGACGACCCTCGTGCTGTTTGCGCTCACGCCCTACTATGGCGCGTGGGTGGACCGCCACTCCCGGAAGACCGCGCTGCTCGCCAGCGAGGCGTGGGGATTTTTCGCGACGGTCACGCTGGCCCTTACTGGCCTCGCGCTCGGCGGCTTCGCGACGTGGCAACTCATGGCGGTTTATTTCGCGGGCATGCTCTACTACACGCTGCACTACCCGGCGAAGTTCGCGCTGATCCAGCAGATGTTCGACCGGTCGCAGTATCAGTCGCTCACCGGCCTGCTCGAAATCCAGGGCCAGACCGCGATGATGATCGCGGGCGGGCTCGGCGGCATGCTCGTCGAACACGTGCCGCTGTGGGGCATTCTGCTCTTCGATGCGGCGACGTATCTCGCCAGCTTCCTGATTCAATCCACTTTGCCCTACGCGGCGACGCACCTGAACAGCAGGGCGGGCTTCAGCCCGCCTTCCGAAAATTCCCCGCGCGACGAAGGCGGGCTGAAGCCCGCCCTGCTACCGACGGCCCGCCCGAGCGTGTGGGAGTCGGTTGCGGAAGGCTGGCGCTGGCTGCGCGACCGCCCGCAGCTCGCGATTTTTTTCACCTGCTCGCTCGTGCCGTTCACGATCGTGATGGCGGGCAACTACCTCTTTCCGATCTACGTCGCCCAGACGCTCCACGCCAGCGCCACATGGTTCGCCGCCGGCGAGATCGCGTTTTCCCTCGGGGCCATTCTCGCGGGCTTTTTCCTGCCGCGACTGATCGGGCGGCACAGCGCGGCCGCGACGATTCCGGCCACGATGCTGGTGTTCCTCGCCGGCATGATCGTGATCATCGTTTTTCGCCTGCCGCTCCCGTTTCTCTTGGCGGGCGCATTGCTCGGCTTCGGGAACGCCGGTTGCCGCGTGGCGCGGGCGGCGTTGCTGCTCCACCTCGTGCCCAACGACGTGATGGGTCGCGTCGGCGGTTTCTATCAGGTCCTCGACCGCGTGCTGCGGACGCTGCTCGTGCTCGCGATGCTGGACATCGACACGCTCGGGCCGCCCGCCGGCTACATGATTCTCGCCGGCGTGCTCGTGCTGGCGTTGTTCGGGATCTATGAGAGCCGTGCCGGCGTGCGCACTGCCGCCGCACCCGCCTGATTTTTACCATGGCCAAGTTCTACGAAACCCTCACGCCCGCGCACCTCGCGTTCATCGCCGAGCAGAAAATCTATTTTGTCGCCTCCGCGCCTCATGCCGGCCGCGTGAATCTCTCGCCGAAAGGCATGGACACCTTCCGCGTGCTCTCGCCCACGCGCGTCGGCTACCTCGACAGCACCGGCAGCGGCAACGAGACCGCCGCGCACCTGCGCGAGAACGGCCGCGTGACGATCATGATGTGCTCGTTCACGACGGCGCCGCTCATCTTCCGGATCTACGGGCGCGGCCGTGCGGTGCATCCTGGCGACGCGGAATGGACGGAGCTACGCCCGCACTTCGGCCCGCCGCTGCCTGGTGAGCGCCAGCTCATCGTCACCGAAGTCGAAAGCGTGCAGACTTCGTGCGGCTTTGCGGTGCCGTTCTTCGACTACCGCGGTGAACGCGACACGCTCGCCAAACATTGTGCGCAGCGCGGCCCGGAGGGCTTGGCGAAATTCTGGGCCGAGCGCAACCAGCGCAGCATCGACGGCCTGCCGACGGGGCTATTGGCTGACAACCCATGATCCACCACCACCGTCTGCCCATCGCGAAGAGCAAAGCGACGCGGCGATTGCGCTGGAATCCCACCTCATGATCCGCGCCCTCGTTTTCGATTTCGACGGCCTGATCCTCGACACCGAGACGCCGCTCATCGACGCCTACGCGGAGGTGCACCGCCGTCACGGCGTGGCGTTCGATCGCACGCTGTTTCTCCGCAGCGTGGGGCACGCCGACTACGCGTTCGATCCATGGCACGGGTTTTCGCCGCACGCGGATCGCGCGGCCCTCGAGCTGGAGCGCCGCACCTTCAAGGATGATCTGATGCTGCGCCTGCCGATTTTGCCGGGCGTGGTGGCGCTGTTCGATGCCGCAAAGGCCGCCGGACTGAAGCTCGGGCTCGCCTCAAACTCCGAGCATTGGTGGGTCGACGGCCACCTGCAGCGGCTCGGACTCTTCGCGCGCTTTGATTTCATCGCGTGCCGCGAAGACGCGCCCTCGCCCAAGCCCGAGCCCGACCTCTACAAACTCGTGTTGAATCGCTTCGGCCTCCGTGGCCACGAAGCGATCGCCTTCGAGGATTCACACACTGGCTCACTCGCCGCGAAGCGCGCCAACCTCTGGGCCGTCGCCGCGCCCAATGCATGCACCGCGCACCACGATTTCACGCACGTCGATTTGCAGGTGGCGTCGCTCGCCGAGGTGACGCTGGACGAATTGATCAAGCGGTTCGACCAAACCGCCCAATCCGGTTGACCACGGATGGCACGGATGAGCACCGATAAAGGTAGGACCTTGTTGAACCCATCCGCGAAATCCGCGGTAAAATGCCTTGGCTGCGCTCGGTAGCACGGATGGGCACGGATCAGGCCTTCCAATTCCCTCGATCAGGATCGGTGCTTCTTATCCGTGTAAATCCGTGTCATCCGTGGTCAAAAACTTCTGGCTCGGCTGAGCGTCCGCGGTCGGCTGGGACGCCTCGCCCTACCTGAAAGGGTTCCCGGCGTTTTCTACCACCGCCCGCGCACGCCGACGGTCCACACGGGGCCGTAGAGAAAATTCGTCCGCATCAGGCCGGGTTGGTTCACGTAGCTGGTGATGGGGGAATTGAAGATGTTGCGGCCGCTGAGCGTGAGTTCGTAGCGCTGGCCCAGCTTGAAGCCGCCGCTCACATCGAACATGATCCGCTCGGTCTGCCACTGCGTCTGCGTCGCCGCGATCGACTGCAGGCGCGCCGAGGCCCACGTGGCGCGGAGCTGGAGATTGAACCGGTAGTTGCTGAAGCGCAGGCCGCCGTTCACGGCCTTGGGCACCACGTTGGCCAGCGGCAGGTCGGGGATCGCGCGCGTGAGCGATCCGAAGGCGCTGAAGTCGCGCGCCCAGCCCGGCAGGAAGACGAGCTGCTGTGAGTATTCGAGCTCAAGGCCCTTGATTTTGCGGATGCCGGCCAGATTGCTGGGGCGGAAAAAAGTGTAGCCGACATACTCGGGATCGTCGTCAAGGCCCGCCTGCTGCGCGGTGATCTGCGTGTTAGCGGTGCCCATGTTTTCCACGTTCAGCTTGTAGGCGGAGACGCTGAGGGTGCCGGCGGGCTCCATGTAATACTGCACGCTCGCGAAATACTTGTCCGACGTCTCGGGCTTCAGATCGGGATTGGGCAGCGTGACCGTGAAGTTGGTGTCGTTGATCGCGAGGGCGCCGGCGAGATTGTTGTAGTCGGGCCGGCCGATGGTCTGGCTGGCGGCGAGCTGCACCACGAGATTGCGCGCGAGCGAGTATTTCGCGCCGCCGCTGAAGAACGTATTCTCGTAGCCGCCGTAGCGGTCGCTGCGCTGGAAGCCGCGGTATTGGTAGGTGGCGTAGGGGATGGTGCCGGCCGTGTAGCCGGCGGCGCGCACGAGCGCGTTGGGGATGAGGTCGAACACGCGGCCGACCGTGCGCGTGCGCTCCTGCCGCACGCCGAGGTTGAGCCGGAGCGCGTGCCAGCGGGTGTTGAACTCCACATAACCAGCGTCGACTTGCTCCTTCACCGCGCGCGGGCTGGTGCGGAGTGCGGTGAAATTGGCGACGGTGTTTTCGGCGAACTGCGCGGGTTCGCGCTGGAACCGTTCATACATCTGCGTCGCGTTGGCGATCGGGATGCCGAGCGAGGGGACGTTGTCACCCTGCCGCGGATCGAACAAGGGCTGTGCGTGCACGGCCATGACCGTGGTCGGCGCGAGCTGGTTGTTGGCGGCGCCGACGTAGGTCCAGGTGAGGGCGCCAGTCTTCCAAAGGTCGAAGGTGGTGAGACGGGACTTCACACCGGCCTGCACGGTAATGGGGAGGCCAAGGTCCAAGGTCTTCTTCGCATCAAAGTAGCCCTGCCACACCTGGCTGCGGCCGGTCCGCTCGGAGGTGCCGATGTTGTTCGCGTTGGGGTCGTCGCGGTTGAAGCTCGCAATGTCGTTCCACGGGCGGCCGCCGGTCTGGCGGATCTGCCAGTCGCCCTCGCGTGGGCTGCTCCGCGTGGCCGTCCAGCTCATGCGCGTGATCCGGTTGTTGGTCGTCCCCCAGTAGCCGGTGCGACGATCCTCGTAGTGGGTGCGGCTGCGGGAATAACCGCCGCCGAGCGTCAGCAGCAGGTCGTTGCGCTTGAACTCGAGCTTAGGCGTATAGGTCGAGGTGTCGTTCCACTTGTGGCTGTGGCCGATGATGGTCTCGAGGCGCGTGTTCACATTGGCGGTAGGGCGCGCGATGATGTTCGTGAACGTGGACGCCGGATCGATCTCGGTGGTATTGGCGCGGAAGATCACCTGCCGGGCGTTGATCTCGTCGTTGAAATGAGAGCCCTGGGTGCGGAGTGACGCGACGAGGCCGGGGAGAATTTTATAGTCGAGATTGAGGCCGAAGGCGGCGCGGGTCGTAATCTTCGGGTTGTCGCGAAACGTGAGGTTGTTGATGACCGGCGCGCGGCCGGCGGTCGCGAAATCGTAAGTGTGCGTGATGCCGGCCTGCTCATTGTAGAGACTGTTGTGCGAGAGGCTGAGCTGGACGCCGAAGCGCTGGGCAAACGAGTCGGCATAAGTGAACACGTAGCCCGGGCGGATTTTGCGATGCTCGCCATCACCGGGGCCGGGCGTGCGCGCCGTGGTGAGATCGTAGGGATTTGCGGTGAGCGTGGTCGTAAACGTGATCTCGCGGCCTTTGCGCTCGAAGGCGTTTTTGCTGCGCAGGTTCATCGTGCCGGCGGGCGCGTCGGCATCCATCGAAGCGGTGAGCGTCTTGTTGATCTCGATCGACTCGATGCTGGTGATCGAGGACTGCTCGAACTCGAACTGCCGCGTCGCGCCCGTGAACAGCGCCGAGGCCGCGCTCGCCGCCCTCATGCCGTCGATGCTCACCGCCGCGTATTTCGGATCGAGGCCGCCGAGGCGCACGGCCCGCGCGTCGGCATCGACGTAGTCGAGCACCACCCCGGGCAGATATTTCACGAACTCGCCAACGTTGCCGCCGGTGATATCGCCGAAGTTGTCGGCGGCGACGACGCTCTTCATGTTGAGCGCGGCGCGCTGCTCCATGATCGCCTTGGCGTTGCCCTCGCGTTCATTGGAGACGACGAATTTTTCGAGCGTCACCACCTCGCCCGGCGTGGGCGTCCCGGCGCGACCACCGGACCCCGGCGCGAACACGGAGCCCTTGAGCTCGAAGTCTCGCGTGGCCGTCGCGCCCGCGGTCACGGTGAGCGCGGCGGTCGCGCGCTCATAGCCGGTGTAGGCGACGGCGAGCGTGACGGCCCCGGCGGGGACGTTGGACAGGACGTAGGAGCCGTCGTTGTCGGAAAACGTCACGATGTCCGCACCCTCGACGGCGACCTCGGCATTGCGCACGTAGGCTTGCGTCGCGGGATTGAACACGCGCCCGGTGATGCGGCCGGTGCCGGCGGATTGCGCGAGCGCGCACACGGCGTTGACGAGGCTGAACAAAACGAAACCAAGGCGGCGCGCGCGGCGCAGTCCCGAGAGCAAGGTATTTTCTTTCATGGTCAGGAAGGGGCGAGGAAACTGGGCGGGGATCCCGGGCAGTGAATGAAAGTTGGCCGGAGATTCACACCTAAAAAACCCGCATCGACACCACGCGCCCAGCCTTCCATTTTCCCGCTACCCTCATGAACGCACTCCCCCGTTTCCTGCTTCGTTTCACGGCCGTCTTATTCAGCACGCTCGCCCTCCATGCCGCGACGCCACAAAAACCCAACGTCCTCTTCATCGCCATCGATGACCTGCGCGACTGGGTCGGCTACTACGGCCGCAACCCGCAGGCGAAGACGCCGAATTTCGACCGCCTCGCGAAACTCGCGACCTCCTTCTCCCGCGCCTACTGCGCCTCGCCCGTGTGCAATCCCTCGCGCACCGCGCTCATGTCGGGCCTGCGCCCGTCGACCTCGGGCGTCTACGAAAACAACGTCGACTTCCGCCCCATCGTGTCCGCGGACAAGATGCTCACGACCGCCTTCCGCAACGCGGGCTACCGGGTGACCGGCGCGGGGAAAATTTATCACGAGGCATACCGCCGCGACAGCGAATGGGACGACTATCTCCAGCGCGAGGGCGGCAACGGCGCACGCACGCGCGTGCCCGACGGCAAGCCCGACGGCGTCGGCGGCATCAAGTTCGCCCCGCTCAACTGCAACGACGACGATCTCCCTGACTGGTCCATCGCCGACTATGGCATCGCCGAGCTCGGCAAGAAACACACGCAACCGTTCTTCCTCGCCGTCGGTTTTCACAAGCCGCACATGCCGTGGAACGTCCCGCAGAAGTGGTTTGATCTCTTCCCGCTCAAGGACGTGAAACTCCCGCCGCACCTCGAAAACGATCTCGCCGACGTGCCGCCCGCTGGCGTCCGCATGGCGCACCCCGAGACCGATCACAAACCGATGGTCGCTTCCGGCCGTTGGAAGGAAGCGGTGCAGGCCTACCTCGCGACCATCGCCTACTGCGACATGAACCTCGGCCGCTTGCTCGACGCCTACGAGAAATCCCCCGAGCGCAACAACACGATCCTCTGCCTCTGGAGCGATCACGGCTGGCACCTCGGCGAGAAAAGCCACTGGCGCAAATTCGCCCTCTGGGAAGAGGCCACGCGCTCGCCTTTCATGTGGATCGTCCCCGGCGTCACGAAGCCCGGCACCATCTGCGATCGCACGATCGACTACATGGGAATTTTCCCGACGCTCACCGAACTCTGCGGCATCCCCACGCCGAAGCACGTCGAGGGCGCGAGCTTCGCCGCACTGCTCCGCAATCCCACCGCCGCGTGGGACCAGCCCGGCGTGACGACCTACCGCTACAAGAACCACACCGTGCGCAACGCCGGCTGGCGCTACATCCGCTACGCCAACGGCGACGAAGAGCTCTACGACGAGACCAAGGACCCCAATGAATACGTGAACCTCGCGATGAAGCCCGAGTTCGCCGCGAAGAAAACCGAGCTCGCGCAATACCTCCCAAAATCCGACATCGCCGATCCCAGCATGGCACCAACACCGGACGCCAAAGACGACCGCGCCGCGAAAAAGGCGAAGCGGCAGGCCAACAAGTAGTGACGCAGCCCGCGGCGCACCGCGCATGAAGATTGGCCGGCGCACCGCGCTCTTCATCACGCTCGCCGCGCTGACTGCCACGCCGCGAGCCGCCGACGCGCTTGCGCCCATCGAGGTCGAGGGCCAGCCGCTCGCGGCCAATGTGCAGCGCCTCGTCGAGGCACTCGATTACCTCGGCGCCCCGCTGCCTGCCGCCACGCGCACCGACCTCGCCCAGGCCGGCGCGCGGCGTGACGCGCGGGCGCTCCAGACGCTCCTCGATCCCGCGGTGCTGCTCGTCGTGCACCTCAATCCCGAGATGCGCGTGAAGGTCGCGCGCGGCCCCGCGCCCGCGCGCCTGCAGCAGGCCGGCTACACGCCCGTGCTCGTCAAGGTCGTCAACGAAAGCGGCGCCACGCCCTGCCTGCGCCTCGGCAGCCCGCAAGCCGGCCCGGTCTATGCGGGCGTCGCCAAGCTCAGCATGGAGCGCCAGCATCAGGAACACCTCCGCGAAAACGAAAACACCACCGGCCGCACGGATCGTTTCCTCGACGTCGAGATGTTCGCGGCGCCGCCGATGACGGCGAACCTCAGCGGCCTCGCGGTCGAATACGCTGTCGCGTTGATCTGGGCCGGGGAATCCGGCCGGCGCGAGGCGACGCTCACCTTCGACGCCGGGCAGGGCACGCAGGACCTCGGTTTTCGCGCAGAGGCGCCGGTGCTCTTCGCGATCGCGCCCGCCGTGGCCGTGACGCTCCGCGTGCGCGACCACGACGGCACGCCTACGACCGGGCGTTTTCAATTCGTCGATCGGCAGGGCCACGTTTTCCCGCCGCAGCCCAAACGTCTGCCGCCCGATTTGTTTTTCCAAAAGCACATCTACCGCGCCGACGGCGAGACGGTGCTGCTGCCGCCCGGCGAGTTCACGTTCTTCTCCGGCCGCGGCCCCGAATACCGCTGGCGCAGCCGCCCCGCCACGATCCCGCGCGCCGCCACCGCGGAAATCGCCGTGCAGCTCGAGCGCTGGATCGATCCGGCGACGCGCGGCTTCTTCAGCGGCGATCACCACATCCACGCGTCGGGCTGCGCGCATTTCACGTCGCCGAGCGAGGGCGTCGATCCCGCGGTGATGCTCCGGCAGGTGAAAGGGGAGGCGCTCAACGTCGGCGCCGTCCTCACGTGGGGCCCGGGCTTTGATCACCAGCAGCATTTTTTCTCGGCCGCGCCGGACAAGCTCAGCGAGCCGCTCACCGTCTTGAAATACGACATCGAGGTCAGCGGCTTCGGCTCGCAGGCGCTCGGCCACGTGTGCCTCCTCAACCTCAAGGAACAGATTTTTCCCGGCGCGCAGGACAGCAAGGGCTGGCCGACGTGGACGCTCCCGGTGTTGCGGTGGACG
Source organism: Opitutaceae bacterium (assembly GCA_031379235.1). Classification (GTDB taxonomy): domain Bacteria; phylum Verrucomicrobiota; class Verrucomicrobiia; order Opitutales; family Opitutaceae; genus ER46. The sequence continues at coordinate 13,384 of JANNEY010000343.1, forward strand.
AAAGCGCAGGGCGGCTACACGGGCTACGCCCACTCCGCGAGCGGCCTCCAAATCGATCCCGCCGCCGCGACCCGCCGCTGCCTCGCCGGCGCCGACTCCAACCGCGATTCCCGCCTCGATGCCACCGAGGCCGCGCGCGTGTTGCTGCCCGAAACATTCGCCACAATTGACGCGGACCGCGACGGCTTCATCAGCGAAACTGAACTCATCGCGAGCCACCGGCGCGCCGCCGAGCAACTCCCCAACCTCGCCATCCCCGAGCTGAACAGCGTCGGCGCGCAGGAGATTTTCGTCACCGCGGCGCACGGCGCCTGCGACTTCATCAGCGCGATGGACACCGAGCGGCTCGCCGAGTGGAACGCGTGGTATCACCTCATGAACTGCGGCCTCCCGCTGAAGGTGAGCGGCGAGACGGATTTCCCGTGCATGAGCAGCACGCGCGTCGGGCAGGGCCGCACCTACGTGCAGCTCGGCGCGGTGCGGCGCGTGGACTACGCCGCGTGGTGCGAAGGCCTCGCCCGCGGGCGCAGCTACGTGAGCGACGGCTACGCGCACGCGCTGCACTTCAGCGTCGAGGGCCGCGCGCCCGGCGACGAGGTCGTGCTTGCGACACCGGGCCAGGTGGCGGTGAAAGCGACCGTCGCGTTTTCGCCGGAGACTCCGCTTGAGCCGCCCTACGGCGGCGCGATTCCCACCGGCGGCCGCAGTGCGATGGGCGACACGCGAATCCTCCACGAGACCGCCTCGCTCGATCCACTCTACCAGCGGCAACGGCGGATGGTTGAGCTGGTCGTCAACGGCCGCGTCGTCGCGAGCCGCGAGGTTCCCGCCGACGGCCGCGAACACGCGGTCGAGTTCTCCGTCCCAATCGAGCGCAGCAGTTGGGTGGCGCTGCGGCAGTTTCCGCAGCTACACACGAATCCCGTCAACGTGATCGTCGCAGGCCGGCCCATCCGCGCCTCGCGCGCGAGCGCGGAGTGGGCCCTCGCTTGCATCGACCAGCTTTGGCGGGTGCGCGGCGCGAGGATCGCCGCCGCCGAGCGCCCCGCCGCAGAGCGGGCCTACGAGGAAGCGCGCGAAATCTACCGGCGCATCGCAGCCGAGTCGCCGTAATGCGCGGTGCGGGCAGGATGCGCATCGATTCCTGCGCTCGCCCTCGCGGCGTCGATTCGCATCGTGTCGCCATGCCCCTGCGCCTCGCCCTCCTGCTGCCGCTGCTCGCGACGCTCGCGTGCGCGCAGGAGCCGCATCAGCCCGCCGCATCGGCGACGCCGGCCGCGGCGGTGCGGCCCACGACGCCCGCAGATCTCACGGCCGGCAGCACGCTCTACCAAGTCCACTGTGCCCTCTGCCACGGCCCGCGCGGCGAGGGCGGCAAGGGCCCCGTGCTCGCGCAGCCCTTGCTCCTGCGCGCCACCGACGACGCTGCGCTGCTGCGCGTGATCGCCGGCGGCATTCCGCTCACCGAGATGCCCGGCTCGCAGTTGCCGGCCGCCGCCGTCGCGCAGATCGCCGCGCACGTGCGCTCGCTCGGCCGGCTCCCGCCCGAGCGCCTGCCCGGCGACTCCGCGCGCGGCGCCATTCTCTACGCCGGCAAGGGCGGCTGCGCCACCTGCCACGCGATCCACGGGCGCGGCAGCGCGTTCGGCCCCGACCTCACCGCCATCGGCACGCGACGCAGCGCCGCCTACCTGCGCCGCGCCCTGCTTGAGCCCGCCGCCGATCTGCCGCAGAGCTCGGTGCCTTACCGCTCTGACGTCAGCTTGCCGGAGAATTTTATTTTCGTGCGCGTCGTCACGCGCGACGGCCGCGCGCTCGCTGGCGTGCGTGTGAACGAGGACGCATTTTCCCTGCAACTCCGCGAGGCCAGCGGCCGCATCCACTCGCTCTTCAAGTCCGAGCTCGCCGCGCTGCACAAGGACCGCGGCTTCTCCCCCATGCCCGCCTACGGCGACGTTTTCTCCACGTCCGAACTCGACGATCTCGTCGCCTACCTCGCCTCGTTGCGCGGGAAAAAATGAAATTGAATTCGCCGCATCGTTGGCCTTCAGGAGCGAGCACACTCGCGCTCGGCCTTCTCGCCATTCTTGTTTTCGCCACCGCCCGAGCCCAAGTCGACGTCCCCTACTCCCGCCTCCTCCGCGCCGCCGACGAGCCCGCCAACTGGCTCACCTACTCCGGCAATTACAACGGCCACCGCCACTCTTCGCTCGCTCAAATCACGACGGCCAACGTCGCCTCCCTCCAGGCCGCCTGGGTTTACCAAGCCCGCGAAGCCGGCGGTAAACTCGAGTGCTCGCCGCTCGTGGTCGACGGCGTGCTCTACATCACGGAGCGCCCCAACATCGTCACCGCGCTCGACGGCCGCACGGGCCGCGCGCTCTGGACTTATCGCCGCCCGCTCCCTGCCGATGTCGCCGGTTGCTGCGGCCCCGTCAACCGCGGCCTCGCCGTTCTCGGCGACACGCTTTACCTCGCGACCTACGACTGCCACCTCGTCGCACTCGATGCCAACTCCGGCCGCGAGCGCTGGGATATCGTCGTCGCCGACTACAAGACCGGCCACTCGATGACCGGCGCGCCTCTCGCTGTGAAAGACAAAATCGTCGTCGGCATTTCCGGCGGCGAATACGGCATCCGCGGTTTCCTCGACGCCTACGACGCCGCGACCGGCGCGCGCGCGTGGCGTTTCTGGACCGTCCCCGCCCCCGGCGAGCCCGGCTCCGAAACGTGGGGCGGCACCACGGCGAGTTGGAAAACCGGCGGCGCGCCCACGTGGGTCACCGGCACCTTCGACCCGAAAGTCAATCTTCTCTACTGGGGCACCGGCAACCCCGGCCCCGACCTCGATGGCGACGACCGCCCCGGCGACAACCTCTACTCGTGTTCGATGCTCGCACTCGATCCCGACACCGGAAAACTCCGCTGGCACTACCAACACACGCCGCACGATCTCCACGACCGCGCGTCAAACCAGATTCCCGTGCTCGTCGATGCCGAGTTCGCCGGCCGCCCACGCCAACTCCTCGTGCAGGCGAACCGCAACGCGTTCTACTACGTGCTCGATCGGGCAACGGGCGAGTTCCTCCTCGCTACGCCGTTCGCCCCGCAAAACTGGACCCACGGCCTCGACGCCCGTGGCCGTCCGCTCGCCAATCCCGCCGCCGCACCCAGCGCCACCGGCGCGCCCGTCCTACCCGGCATGGGCGGCGCGACGAATTGGTTCAGCCCCGCGTTCAACCCCGCCACGCAACTCCTCTATGTGCAGGTCGTGGAGAACAACACCGACACCTTCTACAAATTCAAAACGCCCTACACGCCCGGCGCGCTTTTCCTCGGCGGCGATTTCCGCAACGCCCCCGGCCATGAGCCGACGAGCACCGTGAAGGCGCTCGAGCTCACGACCGGAAAAATCCGCTGGGCCTTCCCGCTCAACACTGCGTCGATGAGCGGCCTGATGAGCACGGCCGGCGGACTCGTCTTCGGCGGCAGCCGCGAAGGCTGGTTCTACGCCCTCGACGCGACGACCGGAAAGCCTCTCTGGCGCTTCTCCTGCGGCGGTTCCATCATGGCGAACCCGATCACCTTCGAGGTAAACGGCCGCCAACACATCGCGATCTGCGCGGCGTCGGCGGTGTTCGTGTTTTCGTTGTGACTTAGGCGCTCCGATTGGAGCAACACGGCCCCCGGCGCGGTGGGCGAGCCGCACTCGAACGAACGGGCCATGAGCCGCGTATCTCCATGTGCAGTTAACTCGGTCGCATAGGTTTCACGTCACCTCGAAGCGCCGCACTTGGATCGGATTCTTCCCCGCCTTTTGCATCGGCCGGGGCTCGGGCTGCGCAAAATCGTTTTGGTCCACGGCGCGCGCGCGCACTTCGTAATGGCCGGGCGCGAGCCCGCCGAGTGTCGCCGACCACGAGACCATGCTGTAGCGCAGCGGCCACGTCGCTGGCCGGCCGGTTTTCTTATTGAAACCCAGCACGTCCTCCGCGTCCACGCCCGCCGGAAGCACCCTGCTCCAATCCGCCGGCGGATCGGCCAACTCGGCCGTCGTCCACGCGGCGTCCTGCCACGCCGGATCATCGTCGGGGAGCCCGGCGGCGCCAGGCGCGCTACGCCGCACCCAAAACTCGACTCGCTGCAAGCCCGACCACCCGCACATCGCCAAGCCGCTGACGAACACGGGCGATCCCGCGGGAAATTTTCCGCCCAGTTCATCGAGATACGCGGCGGTCTTGAGGTGCGACTCGGGGTCGTTGTTTGCGATGGCGTAGGTGTCGTTGGCACGAAAGTCGTTCGTGAGCGCAATGTGCTGGAGCCATTTCACAGATTTAAAGCCGTGGGCCCACGGAATGATCATGCGCACCGGGCCGCCGCGCAGCAGCGAGATCGGTTCGCCGTTGAGACGGTAGGCCAGAAAGGCCGGCAGCTCGCCGGGTGGCGTCTCCATCGCTTGCGAATAGCTGAGCGACGAGCGAAAGAGCTGCTTCGGGTCGTTGTTGTGAAAGCCGTGGTAGTAGATGCGGCGGACGTTGCTCATCGGTCCGCAGAGTCGCAGCACGTCGCGTAACGGCACACCTTCCCAAAGGCCCTGCCCGAGAGGATTGGGAATGTTCAGGCACTGCATCGCCTTGATGAATTTCACGCCGCGCGTGCGGCCGAGCTCCTGCAGCGTGGCTAAATCCAGCGCGTTGCCGCCAGCGAGGGTGAACGACCGCCCGCTCGTCGCAGGAATTTTCACCGGATCGTCAATCGCGGGATCGGCGACGACTTCGAGCCGCCACGCTTCCGGCGTGAGCCGCGCCGCGAGCAACGCGTCACCTTTCAGAGAAAACGGTTTCGGGTTGCCGCGTGATACGTCCTCAAAATCCGCGGCCGGCGTAAGAAAGGCGTGTGGATAGGTTGTCGACGGTTTCGGGCCTGCGAGTTTCAGCACTGGCATGTCCGCCGCGCCGGCGTCCGAGCTTGTCGGTCCGGCGAGGGTCGCGGCGGCGAGCAGCGAGGTAGTGCGCATGAAATCTCGGCGCGTGAGTGTGTCGGGGAGTGGGGACGTAGACATGGGGTGAGGGGACGTCGATTCGACCGAACCGTCGGATGCAGGGAAACGAACCCGCGGTCGCACGCCAAACTAGAATTGAATTTTTGGTCGCGGAGACTTTTCCGCTTCCCCTCCCCCGTCACCGCGATCCAACTGAAGCCATGCAGCTCCACCTTGAAAACCATGTCGTCGCCATTACCGGCGGAGCCAGCGGTATTGGGCGGGCGACAGCGGAACTCTTCGCGGCTGAGGGCGCGCGCGTCGCGCTGTGGGACCTCGCACCCACGGTCGCCGCGACGGCACTCGAACTCAAAACGGCCACGGGCGCTCCCGCCCCCGCGCTCGGCTGCGTGGTCGACGTCACGCGCCGCGACACGATCGCGGCGGCGCTCGCGGCAACCGAAGCACAACTCGGGCCGCTCGATCATCTCGTGCATGCGGCGGCGATTGGCTCGGGGAAATTTGGTTTCCCCTTCACTAACCTCACGCCCGCCGACTGGCCGCGCGTGCTCGAAGTAAACATCATGGGCATGACCAACGTCGCCGATGTCGTCGGGCCTCGGCTCCGCGAGCGCCGGAGCGGCACGATGGTGTTTCTCGCGTCGGTCGCCGGCCAGATGGGCTCACAGACCGATCCGCCGTATAGCGCGTCGAAGGCGGCCAACATCAATTTCGCGCAGTGCCTCGCCAAGGATCTCGCGCCCCACGGCGTGCGCGTGAACACCGTGTGCCCCGGTATGGTGCAGACCCCGCTGAACGAAGCGGTCTGGCGCTCGTGGCACGACGCCCAGCCGCCGGAGAAACGCCGTAGCTATGCGGACTGGGCCGCGGAAAAAATCCGCGCCGTCGTCCCGCTCGGCCGCTGGCAGTCACCCGCGGATATCGCCGACACGATCGTTTTTCTCTCTTCCGCCCGCACGGCACAAATCACCGGCCAGACCATCAACGTCGATGGCGGTTTCGTGATGCATTGGTAGGACGCAACGCCGAAAAAGGGCATCCCTGATTGATGTAGGGCGGGGTGTGCCCACCCCCCCCGGGTTTGGCCGAACTTTCAAAGGCGGGGGGGGGGGGCCCCCCCCGACAAACGAACCTCCAACCCCCCCAACCCCGAATGAATCA
>JANNEY010000370.1:0-7948 GCA_031379235.1 Opitutaceae bacterium
CAACGTGCGCATTCTGAGCCGCAAGACCGTCGAATTGATGAGCGCCGATCATCTGGGCGACCTGCCGCGCGCCACGGCGCTGTTGCAAACCGGCTATGGCTTCGGCCTGACCTTCGCCGTCAATCGCGGCGTGGGCCAGACCGGGACCGCGCCGGTTGATGACGAAGTTATGATCGTAGCCGCCGGCGACGCTGAGTTGCTCGTGCGCCGAGCCGATGCGTTTGCCGATGGCGTGCGGCGTCGTGAAATCGAGCGGCGTCCCTTCGACGGGCGCGAGGTGCCCGAGCGGAATCAAGCCGGCGTTCACGGGCGTGTAGGTGCGGGCGTGGAGAGTCACGATATGGTCCAAGGCCGAGCCGGAGTCCGCGCCCGCGAGATTGAAATAGGAGTGGTTCGTGAGATTGACCGGCGTCGCGCGATCGGTGGTGGCGGTGTATTCGATGCGCAGGGCGTCATCGGCCGTGAGCGTGTAGGTGACGGTCACCCCGAGATTGCCCGGGAAACCTTCCTCGCCGTCGGCACTGCGGTAGTCAAAGCGGAGCGCCGGACCGGCGGGCAGCACGAGCGGCGTGGTGGCCCAGATGACCTTGTCGAAACCGCGGAGCCCGCCGTGCAGCGAGCAAGGCTGGTCGCCCGGCGAGTTGTTACACGCGAGCGTGTGCTCGCGGCCAGCGAGCGTGAATTTCCCGCCGGCGATGCGGTTGCCCACGCGGCCGACGATGCAGCCGAAATACGGCGACCGGGCCACATACTCTTCGAGTGAGTCAAAACCCAGCACGACATCAGCCAGCCGACCCCGGCGATCCGGCGTATAGAGGCGCACGATGGTCCCGCCGTAGTCGGTGATCTCGGCGCGAACACCGCGGTCGTTTTGCAGCGTGAAGAGCTGCGCGGTGCGGCCATCGGGGGTTTTGCCAAACGGGAGAGACATCGAGGGACCGGAAGCTGAGGCGAACGCGAGCCGGTTGACAATGACGACGTGGCGCGCCGCGCTACCGGGCATGCGACTTGACTTTACCGCCCTGAAACCGCGCGACGCCTACGGCTGGATGATCGCCACGATCCTGCCACGGCCGATTGCCTGGGTCTCCACGATCTCGGCGGACGGGAAGACGAACCTCGCGCCGTTTTCCTTTTTCCAAGGCGTGACGGCGAATCCGCCGACGCTGATGTTCGTGCCTGTGAATACGCACGACGGCACGAAGAAAGACACCGTGCGCAACATCGAGGCGGTGCCGGAATTTGTGGTGAACCTCGTGCCGTTTGCGCTGGCGGAGCAGATGAGCGCGAGCGCGGCGATGCTGCCATATGGCGAGAGCGAGTTTGAGAAATTCGGGATTCCGTCGGCCCCCAGCGAACGCGTCCGGCCACCTCGCGTGGCCGCGGCGCCGGTGGCGTTTGAGTGCGCGCTCGATCGAATCGTGCTGATCGGCGCAGGGCCGTTGGCGGCGAACGTGATCTTTGGGCGCATCCTCGTGGCGCACGTGGCTGACGCGGTGATCGGGGCCGAGGGCTTACCTGACGCCGCGAAACTCGATTTGATCGGGCGGCTCGGTGGCGATGGTTACACGCGCACGCGCGACTCGTTCGAGATGGAGCGGCCGTAGTCAGAAGGTGGACCGCGCGCTCCGCGCGCGGCCCACCCGACTAGGGTGTGTTTTCAAAATGAACTGTCATCGCGAGGTGCGCGAAGCGCGCCGTGGCGATCCAGCTGGATTGCTTCGGCGCCGCGCAGGGCGCGGCTTCTCGCAATGACAGAATTTGAAAACACGCCCTAGTTCCGCGTCGCCACCCAGAAACGGCACTCGTCGGAAAAATCCCGGACGGCGCGGGATTCCTTGGCGATCTCGGTGCGCATCGCATCGAAGGTGGGCTGCCAGCCGGTGACGGCGAGGTCGTCGAGGATTTCGCGCCGATCGGGGAGGTGCATGAAGGTGCGGCCGGCCTCGTCCTCGAAATAGCGGTCGCCGAATTCCACGAGGCGCGGGTCCTGCTCGCCGCGGGTCCAGCGCAGCGTTTCGAGCCGCCAGAGCGCCCGCTCGGCGGGGGAGGAATCGCGGTCGTGCGTCGTGAAGAGGAATGGTGCGCCCGGTGCGCACGCGCGGTGCAATTCGCGCAGCGCGGCGCGGCGGTTTTCACGACCGGGGATCTGCATGAGGCCGTTGAAGAGGAACAGGGCGCCGGCGTAAGACGGCTTAGGTTGAGAGCTGAGAGCTGAGAGTTGAGAGCCGGAGAGAGCCGTCGCGTCGGCGTGGAGAAAATGGATCGCTTCGGCCCCGCGCTCGGCGGCGAGGCTCTTCGCCTGATCGACGAGTTCCTCGGCGAAGTCGAAGGCCGTGAGATTCCGATAGCCGAGCGCCCAGAGGCCGAGGGTCACGCGGCCGGCGCCACAGCCCGCCTCCAGGAGCGAAGCGCCCTGGTCGGGAAAGTATTTTTCGATCAGCACGCGCTCCGAGGCCCAAAGACCCAGCTCGTGCGCGGCGCGCGTGTAATGCACGACCGAAAGCAGGTCGTTGAAATCGGCGCGGACGGTTTCGGCGGAGATTTTTTTCACCACGAAGACACGAAGGACCCAAGGGAACTGGCTCCGGAAACTTTGTGCTCTTTGTGCCTTTGCGGTGAACCTATTTCTTTCTCTTCCACGCCGCGATGAACATGCCGTTGGCGTTCAGCTCGTGCGGCCAGAGCGTGAGCGCCGATTTGTCCGTCTTGAGCGCGGTGAGCGGCAGCGGTTCCAACTCGGGATGGGCCGCAGTGAAAGCAGTGGCGACGTCGGTGGTCTCGCGACGCGTGAGCGTGCAGACGGAATAAATGAGGCGGCCGCCGGGCTTGAGCGAGCCGACGATATTGTTGAGGAGGACGAGTTGGGTCGCGGCGAGTTCGCCGACATCCTCCGGCGTGGTCGTCCAGCGCGCGTGCGGGTTGCGCTGCCACGTGCCAACGCCGCTGCACGGCGCGTCGAGGAGGATGCCGTCGAATTTTTGTTTCGTCGGGAGCATTCTCCCGCCGTCCCAGAAATCGGTGCGGTAGTTGAAAAGCTGTGCGCGCGCGGCGCGGCGCTTGAGGGTATCGATGCGCTTGGCGTTGCGGTCAGTGGCCCAGACGACGCCCTTGTTGGCCATCTGGTCGCAGAGGTGGAGGGTCTTGCCGCCTTCGCCGGCGCAGGCGTCCCACCAGTTCTCGCCGGGGAGCGGCGCGCAGGCGACACCGACGAGCTGCGAGGCGAGATCCTGAATCTCGAATTCGCCGGTGCGGAACTGCTCCGTCTTGAACAAATCCTGCGTGCCCGTGAAGCGCAGGGCGTCGGGTGCGCGGTCGCTCGGCTCGGCGGCGAAGAGCGATTTCGCGAGCGCGCCGCGCTTGCCGGGGCGGGCGCGGAGCCAGAGCGCGGGATCGCGCTGGAGTTGGCGCAGGTAGTCATGCGGCACGTCCATCTCCGCGGCGAGCCACGTTGGCACGGCGCGCACGGCAAGGGTCTCGGCCTTGATGGTCTTGGGGTCGGCGGTGAAGCGCTCGTGCAACGACATGGCGTGCTCGACGCGCTTCTGCGGCGCGTCTTTCGGATCGAGCCAGGAGAACCAGCGATAATAAACGAAGACGGCGTGACTGATCGCGCGCTTGGCCGGAGGCTGCAGATAGCGATGCCCCTCGAAGTAAAAACGCAGCGCGGTGTCGGCGCGTTGGTCGGCGGAGATGGCGCTGAGGATCTGCGCGGCGTGGTTGAGCGTGGCTTGATCGGGCATTTGTCACCACGAAACACACGAAAGACACGAAAAGGGGAAGCGGCGAATGCAAGTGCGGTCATGGCTCGATGCGGGCGCAGCACAGTTTCTCTCGAATCCCGCCGGCCTCGTCTGGATTTCGTAGGGGCGCGGCTCGGAAGGTAGAATCCCGCTTGCGGGCGATTTCACGGCCGGTTCGCTCGGCGACGCCACAGCCCTTCGCGCGCAAGCGCGCTCTTACCTCAGGCCTCTTTGCGATGCCCGCTCAGCGCTTCGCCCAGCGGCGGTCGTTTTTCAGCTCGAGGCGCTTGGTCTCGATTTGCACGCCGGCGACGGCGGCGTGGGCACGGAGGGATTGGAACGCGGCGGCGTTCAGTTTCCAGGAGAGGGCATTGCTCGCTTCAGCGATGGAGGTGACGCGATTTTCGAAGACGAACCCGATTTCGACGCGCGTGTCGCCGGACTCGCGGTTGAGCGTCTCCCGCAGCAGATGGAGAAACGCGGGCGTGTCGCGATGGGCGGGGTGGAGGAGCCAGAGGACTTTGCGCGCGAGCCCGGCGACCTGCGGGTCGAGGGGGTAGCATTCCTTCACGTTGAGACGCGGGCCCTCGGTGCCGACGATGACGTTGCCCTGCACCAGCACGACGGCGTTTTCGGCGAGCGCGGTGCCGTAGGCCTCGTAGGCATCGGCGAAAAGATTGAGCCCGACGGTCGCCTTTTTGGTGGCGAGCGTGAAGGCGACCCACGGGCGGTTGTCCTTCTTCGAAAGCTTCTTCACGAGGTTGCTCGCGATGCCGCAGAGGCGGAACTCGGCGCGGTCGCCGAGTTGAAGGAGTTCCTCCACGGCGCAGGTATCAATGGCGTCGGCGAGCCCAACGTAGCTGTTCATCGGGTGGCCGGTGACGTAGAAACCGAGGAGTTCCTTTTCGTAAGCAAGGCGCTCGGGGCCGGAAAAATCCGAAGCGTTCGGCTGCTCGATGCGGGCTTTTTGATCGTCGCGAGAAGGTGGCGGCGCGGCCTCGGCGAAAATATCGAGGAAGCTGTGCTGGCCGGCGGCCTTGTCGCGGGCGGCGGAGGCGGCGCCAGCGATGGCGGCGTCGATGCCGTCGAAGAGTGGCTTGCGCGGGGCGCCGCTGAAATCGAAGGCCCCGGTCTTCACGAGGTGCTCGAGCACGCGCTTGTTGATGGCGCGACCGTCGACGCGCTTGGCGAAATCGGCGAAGTCAACGTAGGGACCGTTCTTCTCGCGCTCCTCGATGATTTTTTGCGCGGCGAGTTCGCCGACACCTTTGACGCCGGCCAGGCCGAAGCGGATGGCCGCTTCGCGGCCAGCCGGAGCTGAAAGTTGAGAGTTGAGAGTTGAAAGACCGGAGGTCGGTCCGTTTGCGCCCGTCTGGCTTTCAACTTTCACCTTTGAACTTTCAACTTCCAGTGCGGCCGCGCCGCGAAACACCGGCGTGAACATCTCGCGCGATTCGTTCACGTCGGGGCCGAGCACCTTGAGGCCCATCGACTCGCACTCGGCGACGAAGTGGGAAACCTTTTCGGAATTGCCGAGCTCGGAGCTGAGCATCGCGGCCATGAACTGCACCGGATAGTTGGCCTTCAGGAAGCCCGTCTGATAACTGAGAATCGCGTAGGCGGCGGAGTGGGATTTGTTGAAACCGTAGCCGGCGAATTTGTTGAGGATGTCGAAGATGGAGTCGGCCACCTTGGCCTCGATGTTGTTCACGCGCTGCGCGCCCTCGACGAATTTCGTGCGCTCGGCGGCCATCGCCTTTTCGTCCTTCTTGCCCATCGCGCGCCGGAGCATGTCGGCGCCGCCGAGCGAGTAGCCGGCGATGACTTTCGCCGCTTCCATGACTTGCTCCTGATAGACCATGATGCCGTAGGTTTCGCGGCAGACATCCTCGAGGAGCTTGTGGGGAAATTTGACGGTGCTCGGATCTTTTTTGCCGCGCACGTAGTCGGGGATCCACTCCATCGGGCCGGGGCGGTAGAGGGCGATGAGCGCGACGATCTCGTCGATCGAGGAGAGGCCGATCTGACGGCAGAGGTTTTGCATGCCGCCGGATTCCAGCTGAAACACCCCGGTGGTGCGCCCGGAGTTCAGGAGGGCAAAGGTCTTTGCGTCTTCGAACGGGATCGTCTCGATATCGAAAGCCGGATTGGCGGTGCGGCGGACATTGTCGACGGCGTCGGCGATGACGGTGAGCGTCTTCAACCCGAGGAAATCCATCTTCAGCAGGCCGAGCTTGCCGACGGCGTTCATGTCGAACTGCACGGTAACGTCGCCTTCTTGCAACGTGAGCGGGACGAATTCCTCCAGCGGTTGATCGGTGATGATGATGCCGGCGGCGTGTTTGCCGGTGTTGCGCACCATGCCTTCGAGCACGAGCGCCTGATCAAAGATCTTTTTCGCGATGGGGTTCTTCGAAACCTCGTCGCGGAGCTCGGCGGATTTTTCGCGGGCGGACTCGAGCGTGATGTTCAGCTCGTCCGGAATCATCTTCGCGAGCCGGTCGGCGTCGCCGTAGGCGAGATTGTGGACGCGCGACACGTCGCGGATGACCATTTTCGCCCCGAGCGTGCCGTAGGTGATGATGTTCGCGACGCAGGCGTTGCCGTATTTCTGGCGGACGTAGTCGATGACCTCGCCGCGGCGCCGCATGCAGAAATCGATGTCGAAGTCGGGCGGCGAAACGCGCTCGGGATTCAGGAAACGCTCGAAGAGAAGCTTGAAGCGCAGCGGATCGAGATTGGTGATGCCGAGGAGATAGGCGACGATGCAGCCGGCGCCCGAGCCGCGGCCGGGGCCGACGGGGATGCCGTGTTTTTTGGCCCAGTCGATGAAATCCCAGACGACGAGGAAGTAGTCGATGAATCCGGTCTTGCCGATGATCGAGAGTTCGAAGTCGACGCGTTCAAAGAGCGTCTTGGCGAGCGCTTGGTCGGCGAAGGCGGCGGGCGCCGCGGCATCGAGCCCGTAGCGGGTCTTCAGACCGGCGAGGCAAAGTTCGCGGAGGTAGCCGGCACGATCGGTCTTCGCTGAAACCTCAAGGGGCAGCGGGTATTTGGGATAGCGCTCGCTGCCCTTGGGAAACGGAATTGTGAGTTCGCACATCTCGGCGACGAGCTGGGTGTTCGTGACGGACTCGGGCACCTCGGCGAAGAGCGTCGCCATCTCGTCGCGCGACTTCAGGTAAAATTCCTGACCGGTGAAACGCATGCGCTTCTCCTCCTCGATCTTCGCGCCAGTCTGGATGCAGAGCATGGCGTCGTGCGGACCGGAGTCGGTGCGGCGGACGTAGTGAACGTCGTTGGTGCAGATCACCTTGAGGTCGAATTCCTCGGCGAGCTTGAGCAGGCCGGGGATGATTTTCTTCTGCTCGGGAATGCCGTGGTCCTGAATCTCGACGAAGTAATTCTCGCGGCCAAAGATTTCGAGGAAGCGTCCGCAGGCTTTGCGCGCCTCCTCGTAGCGATCGTGGAGGAGATGCTGCGGCACGAGGGAGGCGAGGCAGCCGGTGAAACCGATGAGACCGGCGGCGTGTTTCGCGAGCGTCTCGAAATCCGTGCGCGGCTTGTAGTAGAAACCCTTGAGGTGCGCGTCGGAGACGAGCTTGAGGAGATTCTGGTAGCCGGTGAGATTCTTCGCGAGCAGGCCGAGGTGGAAGATGGTTTTCCCCTCATCGTCGGTGCGGCCTTTTTTTTCGAGACGGGACGTTTCCACGAGGTAGAGCTCGCAACCGATGAGCGGCTTGATGCCCTTGGCCTTGGCCTGCTGGTAGAACTCGATCGCGCCGTAGAGATTGCCGTGGTCGGTGAGGGCCATGGCGCCCATCCCCAAATCGACCGCGCGGTCCATCAACCGATCGATCCGGCAGCAGCCGTCGAGCAGGCTGTAGTCGCTGTGGACGTGGAGGTGGACGAAGTTTTTGTCGACGGACGGCACGAGTGGCTTGAAGCAACCCTATCGTTTCGGGTGCGCAAGTGAAACCCTTGCCTCAAACGCAGGTTGCCGACAAAGCAAAGAGTTGGGCACTCCAAGCGGCGCCCAGATTGCGCGGGCGGACTAAGGTGAACACGGTATTCCGGTTTGGGCTCATGACGAGTGGCGGGAGGTGCGCAAGAAGCACAGGGCGGCGGCGGGCCGGGAGGCGTAGTGTTGGGTGCGGGCGGAGAGGTTGAGGGAGCCGGCGCGCAGGAGGGCGCCGAGGAGGGCG
>JANNEY010000420.1:0-4768 GCA_031379235.1 Opitutaceae bacterium
CGCCGAACCCCGCCGTCAAGATACTCGAACCAAACCGGCGGGGTTCGGCGACCCCGCCCTACAATGCTCAGTCCTGTTTCTTTTTTCCTTTCTTGTTCTTCTTCGCCGCCCCACCGCCACCACCGTCGGTCTTGCCGCCCGCCGGATTAAGGTCGCGCAAGATCGCGGCGAGGCGCTCGCGCGCGGCCTTGCTCGCCGGCGTGTCGCCGGATGCTGCCACGGGTTTCTCGGCGAAGGGCGCGTCGCTCATGTCGAAGAGTTCGAAAGCCTGGTTCATCTTCCAGCCCTGCTCGCGCACGAACCAATTCGCGCCGAGCTGCACGTAGGCATAACTGCGCGGCGTCCCGGGCTGGCCGCGCAGCTGCGGCGCGAAACTCTGGCCGTCGAACTTCAGGCCCGCGGGCGCCTTCACCCCGGCGAGTTCGAGAAACGTGGCATGGGGATCGGCGAAGCTGATGATGTCCTTGCTCACACGGCCAGCGGGCGTAACGGCCGGCCAGCTCGCGATAAAGGGCACGCGCGAACCGCCTTCGAGCATCGAGGCTTTCTTTCCGTTGATCATGCGGCCGCCGATGGGCGTGGGAAACGTGAGCGCGGTGCCATTGTCGCCGGAGAAGATAATAAGCGTGTTGTCACGAATGCCGAGACGCTGCAATTCGGCCACGACCGCGCCGACCTGTTTGTCCATGTAGGCGATGTTGTCGTGATAGAGTTTCTCGGTGTCGGTCGTGTCCTTTGCGGAGTCACTCGTCCGCAAAATCGGGCCGTGGACGTGGTGCATCGAGTAGTAGAAGAAAAACGGCCGCTCTTTGTTGCGGCGGATAAAATCGATCGCGAAGTCGTGGACGACGTCGCCGGCGTAGACGCCCTGCGGCACGGTCTTCTCGCCGGTGTGCTGCTGATGCGTCGTCTGCCAATACCAGCCGCCCGCGGTCGGGTCGGTCGTGTATTCCTGATAGCCCCAGTCGCGGGGGGTCTCACCGACCTGCCGCCATTTGCCCGCCATGCCGGTCGCGTAGCCCGAATCGCGGAGTAATTTGGCGATGGGTTGTTCGTCGGCAGACTTCGCGCCCGGGCCGCCCTCGCGCCACGACTGGTTCGTGACGCCGCCCGTGCGAAAGGCATAGCGGCCGGTGTTGAGCAGGCAGCGCGACGGCCCGCAGAGCGGCGCGGCGTAGGCCGTTTCAAAACGGATCCCCGACGCCGCGAGCTTGTCGATGTTTGGCGTCTTGCGCACGTCGGAGCCGTAGCTGCTCACGCCGTCGAGCCCGAGATCGTCGGCGAGGATGAAGATGATGTTCGGGCGCGCGGCCGTCGTGGCGGCAAAGGCCGACGCGACGAGCAACAGAAACGGGAGCAGAAATCGGAGCGGGGTTTTCATGGGGATGCGGAGGGGATGCTGGCGAAAGCTTCCTACTGCTTCTTTTTCTGGTTTTTCTTGGCCTTGCCGTCGCGGGCGGCGCCGAGGCCGGCAAACGCGGGTGCGATCAGTTCCTTGTCCCACGCGCTGAGCGCGGCGTCGAGCCGCGCGGTCACGGCGGCTTGGGCCGTCGCCACGTCGCTCACCTCGCCGACATCGCTCGCGAGATTGTAGAGTTCGGGCGGGCGCGCCCCGAGGCGGATGAGTTTCCAGTTCCCCTCGCGCACCGCGCGCTGCTCGGCGTTGCGCCAGAAAAGCCACTCGTGCGGTGCGCCCTGCTTTTCTCCGGTGAGAAACGGGATCAGGTTCACGCTGTCGTATTTCTTGTCCGTCGGCATCGGCACGCCCGCGACCCCGAGCGCCGTCGCAAACACATCGATCGAGCTCACCGGGCGATCGTCGGTCTTGCCGGCGGCGAGCCGCGCCGGCCACGCCATGAGAAACGGCACGCGCACGCCGCCCTCGTAAACCGTGCCCTTCGCACCGCGGAGCGGCGTGTTGTCGGAGCCGTTGACCCCGACCGGTCCGCCGTTGTCCGAGAAAAAGAAAATCAGCGTGCGCTCGCTCTGCCCGCTCTCGCGCAAAGACGCGATCGTCTCGCCGATCGCATCGTCCATCAGGCTCACCTGCGCCGCATACGAGCGGCGCTTCGGATCGGCGATGGCGGCAAAACGCGCGAGGCGCTCCGGCGTGGGCTCGTGGGGCGTGTGCGGGGCGTTGAAGGCGAGATAGAGGAACCACGGCGCGCCGCGCTGCCGCCGCACAAACGCTGCCGCCTCGTGGCCGAGCGCCGCCGTCATGTGCTCGGGCGGCTCGATGGCCACGCCGTTGCGCTCGACGGGCACGGTGTATTCGACGGCGGCGTTGGTTTTCCAGTCGCGGAAGCGATGGCCGCCGCCGATGAAACCAAACGTCTCCTGAAACCCGCGTTTGCCCGGCGCGAATTCCGGCGCCGCGCCGAGATGCCATTTACCAATCCATCCCGTCGCATAGCCCGCCTTCACGAGATGCGCGGGCAGCAGCGTCTCCGAAATCGGCAATCCCTCCGTGTGGTCCGCGGGATCGTAGTAGGGATTTCGCTCGTGGCCGAAGCGCTGTTGGTAACGCCCCGTCAGCAAGCCTGCGCGCGTCGGGCTGCAAAACGGATGAGTCACGTAGCCGTTGGTGAAACGAATGCCCGAAGCCGCGAGGCGGTCGAGATGCGGCGTCGGGATGTCCTTCGCGCCCTGAAACCCGGCGTCGGCGTAGCCCTGATCGTCGGAGACGATGACGAGGATGTTGGGCCGCGCGGAATCGGCCGCGGCGAGAGCCGCCGCGCCGACGCACGCGGCAGTCACGGCAACCAACGGAAAAAGACGGACAAATTTCATGAGGGGTAGTTGTGCCGCGCCGCCTGACGAAAGTGTGGCGTCCGCGCCCCCGCACTCAATGCGGCCCGCGTCCCACGCAGCAATGGCGAATTCAGCATGGCGAAACTTTCATCGAGTTTCAGCCGAGCCCGCACGGGCGTTGTTCGGCACGACCGACCCTTCCCGGCGGCCCAGAAGTTGAAGATTGAAGCCGGTCGCGTCGTTGGCTCAATCTCTGCCCTCCAATCTTCCCCACTATGTCTCATCCGATTCTCACCGACACGCAGGCGCGCATGAAAAAGGCCGTCGATCACACGCTGCACGAGTTCAGCTCTATCCACACGGGCAAGGCTACGCCCCAGATGGTCGAGACCGTGATGGTTGAGGCCTACGGTTCGATGACGCCGCTCAAGCAATGCGCCGCGATCTCGACGCCCGACGCACGCCTGATTCAGATTCAGCCGTGGGACGTCAGCCTAGCCAAGGCGATCGCGAAGGGTATCATCGACGCCAACCTCGGCTTCAACCCGATGATCGACGGCAAGACGATTCGCGTGCCGTTGCCCGACATGAGCCGCGAGCGCCGCCAGGAATTCGTGAAGAACGCCCACCGCCTCGCCGAGGAAGGTCGCGTCCATGTCCGCAACGTGCGCCGCGACGCCATTGAGACCTCGAAAAAAGCGAAACTGCCGGAGGACGAATCGAAGCGGCTCGAAAAAGACATTCAAGTGGCGACCGACAAGGCCATCGCTGACATCAATACGCACCTCGCCCATAAGGAAAAGGATCTGCTCACGGTTTGAGCCTGACCCGGTGCCACGGGCCTGATGCCCGGCATCCGCCTCTGCGTTGAAGAAGGAAAATTCCAGCACTGCGCCGCGTCGCGTCGTCGTCAAGCTCGGCACGGGCGTGCTTACGACTGGCATTGGTCAGCTCGACACCGCGCGCATCGCCGCGGTGTGCGCGGAGATCGCTGCGTTGCGCGCGCGCGGCACGGAGGTCATTGTTGTTTCCTCCGGCGCCGTGGGCCTAGGCATGGGTTCGCTCGGGCTCACGAAGAAGCCGAAGGAAATCGCGAAGAAACAGGCGTGCGCCGCCATCGGCCAGTCGCGCCTCATGCAAACCTGGCAGGCGGGCTTCGCCGTCCACAAGCTCACCGTCGCTCAGGTGTTGCTCACGCACGACGATCTCCGCGTCCGCACGCGCTACCTCGGCGTGAAGGAAACGCTGCGCCAGCTCATCGCCTACGGCACGATTCCCATCATCAACGAAAACGACACGGTGAGCGCCGCTGAAATCAAATTCGGCGACAACGACACGCTCTCCGCGATGGTCGCCAGTCTGGTCGAGGCGCAGCATCTCGTCATCCTTTCCACCGCGCCCGGCCTCATCGACCTGAAGGGCACGAAGGAAATCCTGCCGGTCGTGGAACGCATCACCCCCGAGATCGAGGCGATGGCTGGCGGCACCACGAGCGAGACCGCCACTGGCGGCATGATTTCCAAAATCACGGCGGCCAAGCTCGCAACCAAGGCCGGCTGCGGCGTCTTCATCGCCAGCGGCGCGGAGCCGGAAATTCTGGCGCGGCTCTTCGCCGGCCGCGGCCCCGGCACGTTCTTCGTGCCCAGCGGCCTGCCGATGGAGTCGAAGAAACGCTGGCTCGCTTATTTTCAGCGCCCCGCCGGCACGATCTTCGTCAACGCCTGCGCCGTGCCCGTCCTCCGCGAACAGGGCCGCAGCCTCCTCGCCGTCGGCGTCACGCACGCCACTGGCGAATTCGCCGCCGGCGAAATCGTGAACATCGCAGACCCCGATGGATCGATCATCGCCCGCGGCAAATCCGGTTTCTCCAGCGAGGAAATCCCCGCCATCGCGGAAAAGCAGGGCGACGCCGTCGCCGCCCTTTATCCGTCCCGCAAGCGCCTCGAAGTCGTGCACCGCAACGACCTCGTGCTCCTATGAGCCTGGTGTAGGGCGGGGTCGCCGAACCCCGCCGCGC
>JANNEY010000443.1:0-3098 GCA_031379235.1 Opitutaceae bacterium
GAGCGCGCTCGTGCCCGCGACAAAGCCGCTGGCGACCGCGGGCCGCGCGGTGGCGGTGCCACCGGTCGAGCCGGAGAAGGCGTAGCTGCCGGGCCAAGCTGGCCAGCTCGAGGTGGTGACGCCGTTGCGCGTCGAGGCCGCATAGGAAGTCTGCCCGCCGAGGATCGTAATGGTGACGGTCTTCGTCTCGCCGACGGCGAGGACGCCCGCGTGGACCGCGGCGCGCGCGACCGTCGAGTCATCCGTGTAGACATCGCTGCCCCACACGATGCCGCCGGTCGAGCCGGTGACGGTAAACTGGAACGTCTGCCCTACTTTGTTGCGGTAGCCGACGAGGTTGGTCGGCGCAGCCGCAAAGGTCACGACGGGCGCAGTGCCGACGGTGAGCGAGAGGCGGCCGACGCTCGTCCCGATGGCGTTGGCCGCGGTGATGTTGATCTGAAACGTGCCGCCGATCGTGGGTGTGCCCGAGATGAGGCCGGTGGTGGCGTTGAGAGTGAGGCCAGCCGGAAGGCCGGGGGCCGAGTAGGCCGTGGGCGAGTTGGTCGCGACGATCTGGTAGCTATAAGGGGTGCCGACGTTGCCGCTGTTGGTGGCGCTGGTGATAACCGGCGCGGCGGTCGCACCGCCGCGGATGACTGTGAGGAGGACGGGGGCCGCATTGCTGGTGCCGGCCGCGTTGGTGGCGCGGACGCTGAAAGAATAATTGCCCTCCACCGTAGGAGTGCCCGAAACCAACCCGGTGGCGCTGACGGAGAGCACGAGAGTGGTGTTGTTGACAATGGAATAGGACGTCGCGGCGGGCGTGGAGGTGATCTGGTAGGCGAACGGCGTGCCCACGACGCCGTCGGCCGTCGACGGACTGGAAATGACGGGGATGGTTACCCCGCCGCCGGGTGTGGCCGTGAACGACGTGCTGGGATTGATGCGATATTGTGACGTATTATTGGACGCAGCTGTGGGCGGACCATAGTCGGAGCTTAACGTCGTGCCCGTGATGACCGCCGACGTAATGCCGAAGAGTGCGAAACTGGTGCCTCCCGTGATGGTGACTGCGCCACTAGCCGATACGGTGCCGGTGAGCCCGCCACCGCTAAGGTTGAAGGCGCCGGTGCTAGAGACCGTCGCGCTGTAGAGTCCGAAGCTCGACTCAATTGAACCGACGATCGGGACGGTCACACGGGTGTTGAGCGTGCCGATGTAGGTGCCCGCAAATTGCGCCTGCGCGCGCAGCGAGACTGAGGTGAGGAGTGCAACGGCGAGCAAGCCGCCGGCGAAAACTATTTTTTTGAAGGAGGAGTAGAGGTGCATGGCGAACTGAAGTGTTGAAACCGTCCCACGCTAACCCAGCGCGGCGAAATCGACGATACGCATAGGTGCGTATGTGCAAGCCTCCAGCAACAGGCGTCAGCCGCGTTTACGGCAACTCGTAGACCTCGATCAATGCGACGCCCGCAGTGTTGCCGACGCCGCTGACCTGCACGGTATAACTGCCGGGCGCGAGCGTGACGAGCAGCGCCGCATCTTTACTTGTGCCCGGGAGGGGAAACGCACCCACAGAGGAAAAGGCCGTGGTCATCGTCACATCGCCGCCCCAGTCGTCGTTCGCAAAAATTTTCGTCGAACCGCTGAAAAGTTCGAGCTGCGGGTTGGCGAGAGGGCCCGAAACCCCAAACACGCCGAGCGTGGGCCCGACCGCGCGAATTAGCACCGTCTTAAACGCCGTTCCCGAGATCGTAAAACCGGCGAAAAGCATGTCGTTGCCAAGGCCGACTTGCGTGCGCGCGGAGACATTTGTCAGACGCGGCGTGGTGGCGGTGAACGCCGCATTGGGGGTCGCGTCGTAAAGCTCGGCCAAGACGACGCCGCTGTCACCGGCTCCGCTCGTGATCCAGACGCTGCTGCTACCCGCGCGGAAATTGGGGCGGAAAAGCGCGGCGTCTCTAGTGGTGCTGCTGGCAAACGGAAAAGCTCCGACTTGCATGCCAACCGAGGTAATCTGCGGGTTGCCGGCCCAGTCGTCGTTTTCGTCGATTTTGTTCGGGCCGTCGTAGAGTTTGAGACCGGGGTCGGTGAGCGTGCCGGGCACGCCGAACTGACCCAAGGTCGGACCAACGCCACGCAACAAGATCGGTTTGGATCCACTGGTGCCGGTGCCACCGATTTGAAAACCGACGATCAGAGTTTTGTCCGCGGCTCCGGCCTGGGCGCGGATCGCTAGATTGGAAATGTGGCTATTTTCAGTCGACGGACCCCCTGTTTCGCCGGGCGGTTGATTGAGCGGCGGAGTCGTTCCGTTTGGAGGCGTGATCGTTTCAACGGCGCCTTTTCGAATCGTCTGACTAAACGATTCGGCCACGTAGACATTACCGGCGCGATCTACGGCAACATCGGTGGGATAGAGGAAACGAGTGGCGCTGCCGACCCCGTTAGCCGCGCCACTGATGCCGGGGGCGCCCGCGAGCATGGTCACGGTGCCGGCGTTGGTGATCAGGCGTATCGTGTGACTGCCTTGATCGGCGACGTAGATTTTTCCCGCGCTATCGAGGGCAATCCCGGATGGGGAGGTAAACCGCGCGGCGCTGCCCACGCCGTTGTTCGCCCCGCTCGTGCCAGGTGTGCCGGCCAGTGTGGTCACAACGCCGTTGCCCGAGATTTTCCGGATCGAGTGATTGGCGAAATCCGCGACGTAAACGTTGCCCGTGGCGTCAACCGCGACGCCGGAGGGAAGATTGAAACGGGCCGCGCTGCCCGTTCCATCCGCCGTGCCGGGCAAACCGGGTGAGCCGGCGAAAGTCGTGACGGTGCCGTTGCTGGTGATCTTGCGAATCGTGTGATTGCTCGAATCGGCGACGTAGAGGTTGCCGGTAATATCCGCGGCCACACCGCTCGGGACGCTAAAACGTGCGGTGTTGCCGACGCCATCCACGGTGCCGTTGACGGAGGTCTGTCCGGCCAGAATCGAGACTAGGGCACTGGTCGTGAGGCGGCGAATGGTGTGGCTGTTTTCCGTCACATACACATTGCCGAAGCCATCCGTGGTCAGACCTTGCGGGCCGAAAAACGAAGCGGCGGCGCCGATGCCGTTGGCCGAGCCG
>JANNEY010000466.1:0-3685 GCA_031379235.1 Opitutaceae bacterium
CCACGCCGAGCCGCGGCACTACCCGCCGGTCGATGCGGCGGACGAACTTTCGACGCGGCCCGATTTCAACATCGCGCTCTACGGCGGCGGTTTTGCCAACGCCGGCGCGAACACGATGCGCGAAGATGTCGGATCGCGCATCAACAAGACCACGCCGCCGATGTTCATCGCGCACGCGTTCGACGACGCCGCGCTCAGCTCGATCATTTTGATGAACGCGCTCAAGCGCGCCAACGTCGCCTCCGAGCTGCACATCTTCAGTGCGGGCGCGCACGGCTTCGGCGTTCGCGACACCGGCCTGCCGGTGGGGCGCTGGCGCGAACTGTGTTTGGACTGGCTCGCGGGCCAATGTTTCCTCGACTCCGCGCAAGTGCGGGCGTTTGCGCGCGAGGTTGTGCGACCGCGCCTTAGCACGGCGCGGCCTCCGTTTCACGTCGCGGTCCCCGGCGGCGATCTGGCGCAGGCGTTCGCGGTGCAACGGCGAGCATGGAAATTTCCGTTCTTTCACGATCGGCCCCCGGTCGAAGTCGCTGGCTACAAGGGGGCCTTCACGACGTCTTCCAGCACCGTGCCAGGCGCGCCGCTCGCGCATGGCGTGCTTTTCAAGCGGGGCCGCATCGACACGCCGACTGGAGGGGAGCCGGTGGTTAAGCACGACCGCGTGTATCGGATCGAAACCGCGATTGGTTACGTGATCGCGACCGACATCGCCACGAAGGTGCCCACGCCGCGGCAGGCGCTCACGGCCGTCGAGGCGCTCGTGCCGGTGGTTGAGCTGCCCGGTGACCCCGATGCGGCCCTTTATGGCGCAAGGCCGGGTGGTCCGCTCGACAACATCGCGTGTAACTTCCGCTCAGACCGTTTCCTCGTCGGCCCGTCCATCGCGCCGAAAACGATCGCGGACCTCGACACACTCGCCGTCTCGCTGCGCCGCGGTGGCAGCGTGCTCCACGAAGCCACCGGCGCCGACGCTCGCGGCGGCCAGGCGCAGATCTTGATGACGCTCATCAATCAAATCGTCGAACAGGGCCGCATCCTGCACCGCGGCGACATCATCACCACCGGTGCGCTCGGTGGTGCGAAGCCGGCCGAGAAGGGGAAATACTCCGCCAACTTCGGCGCGCTCGGCCGCATCGACTTCACGATCGAGTGAGTGTTTCGTTTTTTCATCCTCATGCGAATTTCCTCCGCTTTCTTTCCGCTGTTCGCCGGCCTGATGGCTTCGCCGGCGTTTGCCGCTGCGGCCGATTTCCCGAGCTGGGCTTATCCAGTGGCCGCTCCCGGTGCACCGGCGATTCCGGCGGCACCGGATGACGGCCGGCCGAAGCGCGTGCCCGACAGCGCGATTGCGCTCACCCGCGAGCAGCTCAAGGCGCATGCGAGCGAGGTTCCGGACTGGCACCCGGAGGAACATCCCGCGATGCCCGACATCGTGCGCAAGGGCCGCGAGCCGCAGGTGTGGGCGTGCGGTTACTGTCATCTGCCGACGGGCGCGGGCCGTCCGGAAAACGCGAGCCTCGCGGGCCTGCCGGTGAACTACATCAAGCAACAGATGCTCGCGTTTAAGAATGGTGAGCGGCCCGGCTCCGAGCCGAAACGCGGCCCGCAAAACAATATGATCCTCGTCGCGAAGGCCGCGACCGAGGAAGAGGTGGAAGTGGCGGCGGATTATTTCGCCGCGCTGAAGCCGCAGACCTTCGTGAAGGTGGTCGAGTCGGCGACGGCGCCGAAGTCGGTCGTCGCCGGGACGATTCTCGCCCGGGCGCCCGGTGGCGGCACGGAGCCGCTCGGCCGCCGCCTCATCGAGGTGCCCGATGAACTCGAGCGCTTCGAAGATCGTGATTCGCGCACGCCCTATGTCGCCTACGTGCCGCCGGGCAGCCTGAAACGCGGCGCGGATTTGGTGAACACGGGCGGCGGCGGTCGGACTCAAGTCTGCGTCACCTGCCACGGCCTGGAAATGAAAGGCCTCCTCGATGTCCCGCGCCTCGCCGGCCGCTCGCCAAGCTATCTCCTGCGTCAGCTCTACGACGTGCAGCAAGGCACGCGCACCGGCCCGAGCACGCTCCTGATGAAAGCCGTCGTCGCCAACCTCACCCTCGATGACATGATCGCCATCTCCGCTTACCTCGCGAGCCTGGCGCCGTGACCAGCTTTTGCCAAATTGGCACCGGTGACTTGGTCAATGGGGTGTTCGCGACCCAAGTAGTCTTCAAGAATGTTTCCACTGAGCCGGCAGGGAAAATCCCGCCGGATTTTGCCGAGCATCCCAAATGCGGACGATGTCGACGGTGCGCTGGGCCTCGTCAATGCGATAGTAGATGAGAAACCACGGGCGATGAAGAATACGCCGGTAGCCCGGCCGGTCGCGAACGGCTACGCCGCGATTCGGTAGGTGGGTGAGCGACAGCGCGTCGTCGAGCAGGGCATGGCCAAGCCGCTCGGCTGCCGCCGAGTTTTTCTGGGCAAGAAAACGCACGATTTGCTCCAAGTCGCGGTCGGCGCTGGCCGCGAGGATCACCCGGTAGCCCATGCCTTGATTTTCCGGCGCACGTCTTCCAGCGGCACGGTGGGTTCGCTTTCCAGTGAGCGGATCCCTTCGTCGAGCGCCGCCAGCATCTCGGGTGTCTCCTCGATGAGACGTGAGTTCAGCCAGTCGGCGAGTTCGCGTTGTTCTGCAGGCGAGAGCTTTTCGATGGCGGCTTCGATTTCAGTGACCGTGCTCATGGGATGCACAATGTCGGGTCCGATACCGACGGCAAGTTCGCCGACATGGCTAGACGTGTTGAGCTACCGCTTGAACATCCCGTCCGCTTCGTTGCCGCCGCTGAGGAGGTAGGCGAGGAGGTCTTGGAGTTCCTCGGGGTTCATCGCGTTGATCAGGCCGGGGGGCATCATCGAGGTGGCGAATGGCTTTCTCGATTTCACCGCGCTCGTTTTCACGCGGACTTTTTCGTCGGCCATAAAGGGATTCGCCATCACGAGGAGCTCGCCGTTCTCCTCGCCGACGACGCGGCCGACGAGCGGGTCGCCGTCGGTGCGCTCGATCTCCTCGCTGCCGAACTGATCGCTGATGACTTTCGAGGGCTCGATGATGTTTTCGAGCAGGTCACGGATGCTGTAGCGGCCGCCCGAGCCGGTGAGATCGGGGCCGACGCCACTGC
Source organism: Opitutaceae bacterium (assembly GCA_031379235.1). Lineage (GTDB taxonomy): Bacteria > Verrucomicrobiota > Verrucomicrobiia > Opitutales > Opitutaceae > ER46. The sequence goes on from JANNEY010000466.1 coordinate 3,165, forward strand.
TGCCTTCGCTGCCGAATTTGTGGCACATGATGCACGCGGTGGCGGTGAACATCGCTTTGCCGCGCGCGAAGTCGCGTCCCGAGAGCTTGGCCGGCAGCGCGGCCATCGCGTTCTGCATCGTGTAGGCGCGGCCCGGACCCTTGGGCGTGACGGTGGGCACGGCGAACGAAGCGGGCGCGGGCTTCGAGAGCGCATCATAGGCGGCGCGCTCGGTCTTGTCGGTCACGGTGGCGAGCGACTCGGTGCGGATGTTCTGGATGAAACCGCCGAAGCTGTTGCCACCTTTCCAATTTCGCGTGCGTGAGAACCACGAGTAAAATTCCGTGCGCAGCTTGGGCGTCCAGCCGGCGGTCGCGTTGCGCAACGCGTAGGCGTAGGCGATCTGCTGGCGGTCGGGACGGCTGTCGGCGACGCTGTTGACGACCTTGCCGTAGCTGTCGTTGCGCGCGTTGACGGCCGCGCCGCCGAGATCCTCACCGTAGATCGTCGGGGGCTCGGAGACGCTGAGGAGCGGCACCAGC
>JANNEY010000471.1:0-2189 GCA_031379235.1 Opitutaceae bacterium
GGCCATTTCCTGCCGGCCGAAAAAATTCCGGCAGCCGTGGATATCCACGTCGCCTACTCCGACTCCATCCTACTCGAGGACGTAACGCTCTTTCCAGGCGCGATGGAGCTGTTGCAGACGCAACACGCCGCCGGCGCGGCGCTCGCCGTCTTCACCAACAAGCGCGGCGAACACGCGCGCCGGATCTGCGACCACCTCGGCGTGACGCCCTACCTGCGCGGTATCTTCGGCGCGCGCGACACCGCGTGGCTGAAACCCCAGCCGGAATTCGCCGCCCACGTGCTCGCGCAAATCGGCGCTCGCGCCGACTCCGCCATGCTAGTCGGCGACTCCCCCTTCGACGTCGAAGCGGCGCACAACGGCGGCTTCCCCTGCTGGTGCGTCACGACCGGCACCCACGACGCCGCGCAACTGCGCGCGGCCGGAGCCGACGGCGTGTTTGCCAGCCTGGTTGAAATCCAAGCGGCTCTGGCCGGCTGAGCCGACCGCACTCCGCCCGTCACCGCCGAAGTCGGAGGCTAATTTCCGCGCGCGGCCGTGTCCGCCGGCGCCGCGCGCCTCGCCCGCTCGACCTCCAATCGCAGGGCATGCAACGACACCACGATGTCCCGCAAGAACGAGAGCAGCGCCGCGATGAGCGCCACGATGCTCGCGACGAAGAACACCACAATCTCGGCGCCAAACTCCCGCTGCACGGATGCGTCCACAAAGATCACCATCACCAGCAGGCACGAGAGCAACATGCTCAGGCCGGCAAACATCACCGCCCGCCGCACGAGCTTCGCGCGCCGCCACATGATTTCGAGCTGGGTCTCGAAATGCTCCCGTTCGCCCGCGGCCGCGCCGCGCACCTGCCCGGCCAGGGTCCGCGTGCGATCCACGATCCGGCCCATGCGGTTCGTCAGCGTGAGCATCAGCGCCCCGACGCCTGAAATCAAAATCACCGGCGTGATCGCGAGCTGGATGAGCGGCAGATACTGGCTGGGCACAGGCGTAGACATGATGCCGGAAATCGACCGATTAATCGCGCGGATGCAACCCAACGCCGTCCCGCCTCGGCTTCTCTTTTGTCCACCCGCGGCTATCGGTGCTTGTCCTGTGGGGCTTCCAGCGTAGCAGGATGCATCTGTGGTTAAGTCCTCCCCATCCTCCGCTCCGTCCGCGACGCTCACCGGCGTCCTCGAACGGATCATTTTTCTCAACGAGGAGAACCACTATACGATCGCGGAGTTCCGACCGGACGCACCGCCCGCCGGGCAAACCGATTCGAAGGCCCGCCCTGAACTTGTCACGATCGTCGGCGCGCTACCGAGCGTCGAGTGCGGCGAAACCCTGCACCTCTCCGGCGAATGGACGCGCCACGCACAACACGGCGCGCAGTTCAAGATCGCCGTGTTCAAGAGCGAGCTGCCCGCGAGCGTCTACGGCATCCGCAAATATCTTGGCAGCGGCCTCGTGCCCGGCATCGGCAAGGTTTATGCCAACAAGATCGTCGACGTGTTCGGCACGGACACGTTTCGCGTCCTCAGCGAAGAGTCGGGCCGGCTCCGTGAAGTCGATGGCATCGGCAAAAAGCGCGTCACCGCGATTAAGCAGGCCTGGGACGCCAAGCGCACCGAGCGCGAGCTCTACATTTTTCTCCAGACCTACGGGGTCACGCCCTCGCAGTGCCTGAAGCTGGTGAAACATTTCGGTTCCGAGGCGAAACGCATCCTCACGACCGAACCCTACCGCGCCGCCCGCGAGATCGATGGCATCGGCTTCAAGACCGCCGACCGCATCGCGATCAATCTCGGCTTCGCCAACGACGCCGCCCCTCGGCTCGACGCCGGGCTCATCTACGCGCTCGAAACCCTGCAGGAGGACGGCCACACCGCCTACCGCGAAGCCGAGCTTCGCGACTACACCGCGCAGTTGCTCGAAACCAACTCCGCGCTGGTCGAAGCGCGCATCGCCGCGCTCGTCGAAAACAAATCCCTCGTCCGCCACTGGCCTGCCGGCACCGCCGCAGCGGCGGAGTTGAAAGGTGAAAGTTTCAAGTTGAAAGACCCGCGGCCGGCTTCCGGCGCGGCCTCCGGCTTTCAACCTTCAACTTTCAACTCTCAACTCGCGGCGCCGCCCGCCGCCCTTCCCGGCTCCGCCCACATCCAGCTCCCGCGCCACGATCGCGCCGAGCAAAAGATCGCCGC
>JANNEY010000473.1:0-2172 GCA_031379235.1 Opitutaceae bacterium
CAGCGCGTTGGGGGCAACGCGCTCCACCTCCGAGCCGATTTTGCATGCGGAACTGCTTCGTGTTGCACACGCGGGGCAGACGCGCTCGCACCGGAGAGTTTCGTTGTCGCGCCGGTCTCGGACGCACAACGTCAGCGACCATGAAACCCGTCACTCGCCGGCGCTTCGCCTGCCTCACCACGCTCGTCCTCGCCGTTCTCCTTTCCCCCCTCCCCTTTCTCCGCGCGACCGACGCCCCCGCGCTGCCCGACGGCCTCTACGCCGAGTTCACCACGCCGCGCGGCGCGTTCACCGCGGAGCTTTTCTACACGAAGGCTCCGCTCATGTGCGTGAACTTCACCGGCCTCGCTGAGGGCACGCTCGCACCGAAAAACGGAAAACCGTTCTACACCGGCCTCACGTGGTATCGCGTCGTCCCGGGCTTCGTCATTCAAAGCGGTAACCCCGGCCTCAAAGACACCGACGACGAAGCGAAACCGATCCCGCATCGGTTCCCCGATGAATTCGTGCCCGGCCTGCGGCACGATGCGGTGGGCATGCTCTCGATGGCCAACGCCGGTCCCGACACCAACAGCTGCGAGTTCTTCCTCACGCTCGCGCCGACCAACCGCCTCAACTATCTCCACTCCGTCTTTGGTCGCACGGTCCGCGGCCTCGACGTGCTCGCGCAGATCAAACAGGACGACGCCGTCGCGATCAAAATCCTGCGCGTGGGCGCGGCGGCGCGCGCGTTCAAGGCCGATGCCGCCACCTTCGCCGCGCTCTCCGCCGCGAAGAAAAAATACGCCGACACCGCCGGCGCCACAAAAGACCCGTCGTCCACTTCGCACTTCGACGACCCCCAGAAACTCCTCCCCACCGAGCCGCCGCGCGCGAAAAACTTCAACTACAAGCTGGCCAACTTCGAGCGCACCACCGGCGTGCGTATCGTCGCGCGGCTCTTCAAGGACGCCCCGCCCGCCGCCGAAGACAACGTGCCCGGCAAATTCATGCGCGCTCTCGCAACGAAACTCGGCGTCGCCCGCGACGGCGTGCTCGTCGCTCACTTCGCCGACGACGACTGGCGCGTCTGGATCGGCGACAACCTCACCGCCCGCTTCGTCGGCCACCCCGTCACCGCCGCCGACCTCGGCGAAGACGGCGCGCTGCACCAAGTGAAGGAAAAGCTCCTCGACACCGCCCAAGCCGAAGGCGACGCCGCCTTCGCCGCCCAGCAAAAATCCTCCCCACCCGACAAACGACCCCCGCCCGCCCAGCACCTCAAGCTCCAAACCGACGCCGTGCTCGACGCTCTTCTCCTCAAACTGGAGCCTCGCTAGCGCCGTCACCGTGAAACTCCTCGTCACCGGCGCCTCCGGCTTCGTCGGCGGCTGCCTCCTGCGGCGGGCGCGAAACGCGGGCGGCTGGAACGTGCTCGGCGTCGGACGGCGCGCGCTCGCCACGCCAAACTACGCCTCGGTCGATCTCAGCCGCGAATTTGATCTGCCGTTTGCGCCCGACGTGGTCGTCCACGCCGCGGCGCGGTCGTCACCGTGGGGTTCACGCGCGGAGTTCCTGCGGCACAATGTCGAGGCCACGCGGCGCGTGATCGAGTTCTGTGAGCGGCGCGGCCGACCGAAACTCGTCTACATCTCGTCGTCGTCGGTGTTCTACCGCAACGAGCACCAGTTTGATCTCACGGAGGCGTCACCGATCGGGCCGGATTTCGTGAACACCTACGCGGAGACCAAGTTCCTCGGCGAGCAGCTCGTGCGCGGCTACGCGGGACCGTGGGCGATCCTGCGGCCGCGCGCGGTGTTTGGGCCGGGCGACACCGTGCTGTTTCCGCGCATCCTCGCCGCCGCGCGCGCGGGCCGGCTGCCGCACTTTACGACGGACGGCCCACCGGCGCGCGGCGACCTCATCTACATCGATTCGCTCTCAGACTACATCCTGCGCGCCGCGCGCGACCCGGTGATCACGGGCGATCTCAACCTCACCAACGCCGAGCCCGTCGCGATCATGGAGCTGCTGCTGGAGATTTTTCGGGCGCTCGGCATTCCCGCACCGAAGCGTCGGCTGCCCGTGCGGCGCGCGCTCGCGCTGGCGCGCGCGCTTGAGGCCGTCTACCGCACGCTGCCTTTTCTCGGTGAGCCGCCGATCACCCGCTTCGGCGTCGGCGTGTTCGCCTGG
>JANNEY010000495.1:0-2939 GCA_031379235.1 Opitutaceae bacterium
GCCCCCAACGCGCTTTCAGGATTCACGACGTAGCCCAAGCGCGTTGAGGGCAACGCGCTCCACCTCAACGGCAATGTTCCCTCTCAGGGCACGAGCTCAAACACCCGCACGCGTTTCTCCGTTTCGACCGTGCCCGCCAAAAACGTCAGCCGAATCTCCGGCGCGGTGGCCACGGCTTGCTCGTAGCGCCGAAAATCCCACTTCGCGATCGGCTCGCCGTTGATCCGCGTGACCAGATCGCCGGTCACGATGCCTTCGGCCTCGGCGGGAGATTTCGGCACCACCCCGGCGATGCGCCAATACGCCGGGGTCTTGCTGAAGCTCACGCCGGCACTGCGGCGCGCCGGCGTCGCGATGGGCGCGCGCCCGTCCCGGAAAAACGTCACGCGATCCCGCTGTTGATCGAAGCTGACGGAAAAGTGCCGTAACAACCCGCCGCCAATCGCGGAGAGTTCGTCGGTGAGATCCACGACCGGTTGCGGGAACGACTGCTGGCCGAGCCCGAGCGTCTCCGCGAGCCGGCCAATCTGCTGGGTTTTTTCGCCCCCGAGCGTGCCGACCGTCGCGCCGACGACCGGGCCAAACGCGAAGCGCGGTTCGAGGCCGACCGGATTGAGGCTCAGCAGGGCATCGCTCCCGGAATCAATCAGCGTCACCAGCGAGCGCTCGCCGAGCCGCACCGAGATCAGCGGGATTTTCCGCCCATCGTCGAAGGGCACGGTCGTGCCCGGCAGCAGCGGCAGTTCGCGCGCCGACTGGAGCACCACGCGGCTGCCCGGATAATCGAGCGTCAGCAGTAACTCGCGAAACAGCGGGAAACCCAGCACGCCGTCGATCTTCACCCCGAGGTGCGCGGAGAGCGCCGCGCAATCGTGGATGAGCACGTCGACATCGTCGAATTTCGCCTCGCCCAATTCCAAGCGGCGCAACGAGCCGCGATTGAGCTCGGTGATTTTTCCATCCGCGCCCTTCACGCGGACGGGTGGCGTCCACGCCGGCACTTCCTGCCCCGGATAACGCCGCGCCAGCGCCGCGGTCACAAGCGTCGTCGACGATCCCGTATCGATGAGAAACCGATACGGCCCGTAGCGATCCCACTTCGCCTCGATCACGAGATGATTGCCGAGCAGCTGCGCCGGCAGCAGCACGAGCGGCGAACCCAACGTCGTGCGCCCGGGTTGCGCCGGCCGGCGCGCCGCCGATGAGGCGCAGCCCGCGCCCCACAGCGCGAGCCCGGCGGCGCCGAGCCAGAAGATGACAAAGCGCCTCCGGATCATTTCACCGGCTTGGGCAGGCGGAAACCGAGCGCCAGCGCCACCAGCGCCAGCCCCGCCCCGCCCAGAAACACGCTCGCCGAACCGAAGCGCCAGAACACCACGCCGGCGAGCACGGGCGTGAAGGCGCGCGCCAGCGCGCCGAGCGAACGGAAAATCCCCAGCACGCGCCCCTGCTCCTCCGCGCCCGCATAGAGTGAGATGAGTCCCGTCGTCGCCGGGTTCACGAAACCCGAACCGACCGCGAGCAGCGCGAGCCCCAGGTAGAGCATCGCCGGGTGCATCGCGTAGGCGATCGCCACCAGGCCGAGCGCGGTAAACCCGAGGCCGGCCGTGAGCACGCGCACTTCGTCCACGACCTTGAGCAGCTTTCGCACGATGAAGCCCTGCGTGACGATTGCACAGAGCCCGAGATAGCCGAGCAGGTAGCCATTCTCCCGTGCGGTGTAGCCAAAGCGGGTCGAGGCGAGAAACGTCAGCGCCGCTTCCATCGCCACAAATGAAACCGAGAAAATAAACGCCACGAGATTGGCGCGGCGCACCGCGGGATTTTCCAGGCCGAGGATCGCCGCGATGGGATTGCGCAGCCGCGGCTCAACCGCGCCGGCGCGCGTCGCGGGCGACAGCGTTTCGTTAAACCGCGCGGCGATCCACGCGAAATTCACGAGGCACAACCCCAGCGCGATCAACGCCGGCGCGGAAAACGGATTGATCCCGAAACGCACGAGCCCGGGAAATTGTGCGGCGAGATTCCAATGCACCGCCAGCGCCCCGATGGTCGGTCCCGTCACGAGCCCGAGCCCGAACGCCGCGCCGACGAGCCCCATCGCCTTCGAGCGCTCCTCGCGGGTCGTCACATCGGCAACGGCCGCCGTCACCACGGAGATATTCCCGCTGAAGCCGCCACTCACGATCCGCGAGAGCAGAAACATCCAGAACGAACCGCTCACGACCCACACGAGATAGCCGAGCGCGGTGCCGGAAACGGTCACGAGCAACACCCCGCGCCGCCCCCGCCGATCGCTGAGCGCGCCCCAGAACGGCGCGAACACGAATTGCAAAATCGAAAACACCGACGCGATCACGCCCCCAAAGAGCACCGGCGCGTAGTTCGCGATCCCGAACGCGTGGGCCAGCGCATCCGTCTGCGCCACCACCCAGCCCAGCACACCCGCCCGCCCCTCCAGTTTCAAATAATGCTCCAGCAAGTCCGGCCCGAGCGGAAAGATGATCGAGAACCCGATCAGATCGATGTAGAGCGTGAGGAAAATGACGCCGAGCGAAAGCGCGCGCTTGGACTTGGGCGGAGCGGCAGAGGGAGAAGCGGCGGCGGTGGACACGAGGGAGGTGAAACGAAAGAGCATCCCCACGCGCACGCCAAGGAGCAAAGGGCCGGAAGGCGGGAGAAGGGCGCCTCGCAGTTTCTTGCATCGCGCCCCTGGGTGGGCCGTGCGCTCCGCGCGCGGCTTGGCGAGTCTCGCTCGCGCCCGCCATCGGCCGCCCGCGGCGCGGACGGCCCACCCCATACCAACGTCCCGTGACGATCAGACTATTCCGAGGTGGGGCTGGCTCTCCGAGCCGGCCTGGGTTGCAGGGCGACTCGCCGGCTGGAACTCAGGCCGCTTGCGGAGAAGCGGCCCCACCCGCGAGAAGTCCAAACTTCAA
>JANNEY010000511.1:0-11443 GCA_031379235.1 Opitutaceae bacterium
CACCTCAACCTGACGCTTCCGCCGCAACCACCTCCACGTATCAGGGTCCCGCAGGCGTTGTAGTGGCGACCTTTGGTGGGCCCACGCGAGCAATCAACAACTTGCCCAGCTCAAACCCTCCAATTGCGGAAGTCGGGCTAGACGGGGTTCTGCCACCCCACCCTGCTACAACCGAACCAGGTTTTCCGTGCCGCCAGCTTCGCACGTCTCAGCCCAAAAAAACCGCGGCCCTTGCGGACCGCGGTCGAAAACTAACGAGAGCTAAGCCGCCGCTTACTTCTTGGCGTCGACTTTCTTCTCGATCTTGCCGGTGCCGCCGCACTTCGTGCAGTTGTTGCCCGCCTTAGCGGCTTCAACACAGCACGGATGCGCGCAGGCTTTGCCGTCGGCCGCGGCCTTGGTGCAGCACCCACCGGCTTTATTCGCTGGCGCCTTGTCGGCGGCGAAAACAAAGCCCGCGGTAGCGAGGGACAGGGCGACGATGGCGAGGAACGATTTCGAGGATTTCTTCATATTTTTGGTTTTGGTTGGGGGGGGATTGTGGTGCGGGCGGAGGGAGTCGAACCCTCCTCTCATGCTTGGGAAGCACACATAATAGCCGATATACTACGCCCGCACACGAATCATTGGACGCCACAAAATGGGTTAGCCTAGCCAAGCACGGCAAGTGTAAATCCGGCCCATCTTACTGGTAACCCCGCCGCCCTTCCAGGGCGCTTTTAAGCGTCACACTATCGGCGTAGAGCACGCCACCACCGCTCGGCAGACCGAACCCTATACGTGTGGCTTTGAGCCCACTCCCTGCCGTGACGTGTTCAGTGAGGTAGTGGCAGGTGGCCTCGCCTTCCACATCATTGGGCAGCGCCAAAATTAACTCACTCACCTCACCCGCCGCGATCCGCGCGCGCAGCGCCGCGAGGTTTAAGTCATCCGGTCCCACGCCGTGAATGGGCGAGAGTTTGCCGTGCAGCACGTGATAGCTGCCGCGAAACGCCCCGCTTCGCTCGATTGCCACCAAGTCCGGCACATGCTCGACCACGCACACGATGGACCGCTCACGGCGCTCGTCCGCGCAGATGCCGCACATCGCCGTCTCCGCGAGATTGCCGCAACGTTCGCAGCGTCGCACAGAACGCGCCGCATCTTCCAACGCGGCGACCAAGGCAGGGAGTTGCGCCGGTTTCTCCACGAGGAGATGCAGCGCGATTCGCTCCGAAGAGCGGTAGCCCAGCCCGGGCAGTTGCTTCAGGTGCTTCTGGAGCTTCTCAAAAGCGGGCGTCATCGCAAAACGCGAGCGCGCTTAGAATCCGCCCGGCATCTTGAACCCCGCGGTGACCTTTTGCATCTCCGCGTCGTGGTATTCCTTCGCCTGCTTCGCCGCGTCCTGCACGGCGCTGAGCACCGTCTCCGCTACGACCTTGGCGTCATCCTTGAGAAATTCAGGGTCGAGCACGAGGGCGACAAACTTGCCCGAGCCGCTCACGGTGATTTTCACCGCGCCGCCGCCACTCGTCACTTCGATCTGCTTCGCATCGAGCTGGGTCTGGAGCGCCTCGATGCCACGCTGCATTTTCTGGGCTTGTTTGAGAAGAGTGCCTACGCCGGCCATGGTTGGGAAATGAGTTGAGGGTTGAAAACCGAGAGTTGAGAGACCGCGCCAAACCTAACGCGATAATATTTTTTCGTAGCCTTCGCGGAAACTCGGGTATTCCGGCCGCCACCCGAGCACCGTCTTCGCCTTTGCGTTCATGATTATTCGATCGGGCGTCACTTCGCGCCGGCCCACCGTCGGCTCACCGGTGAAGCGTGGCGGCGGCAGCCCGAGTCGCGCCGCGAGCCAAGCGGTGACTTCCGCCTTCGGGGCCGCACCGTCGTCCGCCAGATTGAAAATCTCGTTCGCCACCGTCGGCGGTGCGGCAAAGGTGGCCCAAATCGCCTCCGCGACGTCATCGCGAAAGATCAGGTTGAGCCGGTGCTCACCGCGGCCGGACACTTCGCCCATGCGCACCTGTTCGATCAAATGATGCCGGCCCGGTCCGTAGATTCCCGCCAGTCGTAACACCAGCCAGCGATCGCACGCCTCGGCGTTGGTTCGCAGCACCTGCTCTGCCTCGATCAAGATTTGCGCGCGCTCCCCTCCTTCGCACGCTAGCGCCGCGGTTTCATCGACCTTCGCCCCCTCGCCCTGCGGATAAACCGACGTGCTGCCCGTGTAAACGATCGTGCCCGCGGCGCCCCGCGTCCGCGCCCAATTCACCACGGAACTCATCCCGTCGACATAGCTGCGGCGCGCGCCTTCGACCCCGCCGCCACCCGAGCTCACGCAATTCAGCACCCAATCCGCTCCACCCTGAATCTGCTCGTGCCACGCTGCGCCCGCCAATTCGGCCACGACCACCTCGACACCGATCGCACGTAGGCCAGCCGCTTTCGCCGGATTGCGTGTGAGCGCGGTCACCCTGAGGCCACGTGCCACCCCTTGCCGGGCGACTTCGGCCCCGACGTAGCCGCAACCGAAGATCACCAGCCGTTTTCCTGAAATATTTCCGTGGGCAGCACCTCTCATGGATGCTCAAGTCACACCATGCCCACTGTTCTCGCAATCCTCGCCGAAGGTTTTGAGGAAATAGAAGCGACCGCGCCCATCGACCTGCTTCGCCGCGCGGGGGCTGAGGTAACTGTCGCCACCCTGGCCGATGGCATCCACGTCACCGGCCGCAGTGGCCTCACGCTGCACGCCGACACGACGCTGGTGGCCGTCGGCGAACGCGAGTTCGATTGCGTCTTCCTCCCTGGCGGCCCTGGCGTGAAGCACCTCCGGGCGGATCCGCGCGTGCGTGCTCTCGTCCTCCGCCATGCCGCCGCGGGCCGATGGCTCGCCGCCATCTGCGCTGCGCCCACCGTCCTCCACGACGCCGGCCTGCTCCAACGCCGCCGCTACACCGCGCATTTCTCGGTGGCAAATGAGTTGCCCGCGATCCTCGCCAGCGAACGCACGGTGGTCGACGGCCGCCTGCTCACCTCGCGCGGTGCGGGCACCGCAATCGAATTTGGCCTGCTGCTCGCCGAAAAACTTTTCTCGCCCGAAAAATCCGCCGAAATCGCCCGCGCCATTTGCTTTGTTCCTGCCGCATGAAAACAAAATCCTACGACTTCGTCGCCATCGGCGGCGGCAGCGCCGGTTTCAACGCCGCCCGCGTCGCCGCTTCGCTGGGCCTCAAGACCGCGATCGTCGATGGCGCGCAGGAACTTGGCGGCCTCTGCATCCTGCGCGGCTGCATGCCTTCCAAGACGGTGCTCTACATGGCCGACGTCTTGCACCTGGCGCAGAAGGGGAAAACCTTCGGTCTGAAAATTCCCTCCGCCCGCGCCGACATGAAGGCCATCCATGCGCGGAAGAAACAAATCATCGGCGAGTTCGCCCGCTACCGCCAGGAGGCGATGGCGTCCGGGAAATTTGATCTTATCCGGGCGCACGCGCGCTTCGCCGATGCCCACACGCTGGAACTTTCCAACGGCCCACGCCTCCGCGCGAAGCACCTTCTCATCGGCACTGGCTCAAAGGTCAGCGTGCCGCCCGTGCCCGGCCTCGCGGACACGCCATTCTGGACGAGCGATGACGTGCTCAATCTCGATTTCATACCGAAAAGCGTGATCGTGCTCGGCGGCGGCATCGTGGCCTGCGAACTCGCTCAGTTTCTCAACCGCATCGGCGCTCACGTCACACTCGTCCAGCGCAGCGCCAACATTCTGCGCGATCACTCCCCCGCCGCCTCGACCGTGGTGCAACAGGCTTTGGTTGACGAAGGGATCGAGCTGTTCGCCGGCACCCAGTTGCAGCGCGTCGGCCACGGACGCGCCGGCTTCGAAGTCGAGTTCGTCCACGACGGGAAAGTCGTGAAACGCCGCGCCGCCCATCTTTTCAACGCCCTCGGCCGCGAGCCGAATACCGCGCCGCTCAACCTCGCTGCGGCTGGCGTTATGACGCGTCCCGCCGGCCAGATCGTGATCAACAAGTGGCAGCAGACCAGCGCGCCGCACATCTACGCCGCAGGCGATTGCTCCGGCCCCGCGGACATCGTTCACATCGCCATCCAACAGGGCGAACTGGCCGCGCGCCATGCCGCCGGCGTCGCGAAACTAAAACCCGTCGACTACTCGCTCCTGCTCAACGTCGTCTTCACCGATCCGCAGCTCGCGACCATCGGTCTGCTCGAACGTCAACTCGACGAACGCGGCACGCCCTACCTCACCGCGAGCTACCCGTTCAACGACCACGGTAAATCGATCCTCATGGACGCCAACTACGGCTACGTGAAAGTCATCGCCGAACCCAAACGCGGCCGAATCCTCGGCGCCGAAATCGTCGGCAAGGATGCCGGCGAACTTATCCACGCCTTCAGCGGTCCGCTCGCCATGAGGGCCACCGTTTTCGATCTCCTGCGTGCCCCGTGGTATCACCCCACCCTCGCTGAGATCATCACCTACCCGCTCGAGGAAATCGCGGAGAAAATAAAGTAACGCGCCGGGCAGTGCGCTCGCGCGCACCCCATGCGCGCCTGCCCGCACCCTACCCGCGCGCAATCGCCAGCAGGTCCGGCAGGTCGACGCGTTTCTCGTAGAGCGCCTTGCCCACAATCACGCCGTCGAGGTTCGCAAAGCGGCGCGCAAGTGCGGTTAGTTGCACGACATCCTCGCGCCGGCTCACGCCCCCACTCGCAATCACGCGAAACTTTCCCGCGGCGAGCATCGCTTCCTGCGCGGGAAAATTCGGCCCCGTCAACATCCCGTCGGTTCCAATGTCGGTGTAAATAATCGTGCGCACTCCCAGCGCGTCCATCCGCTGCGCGAGATCGAGCGCACCGGTGCCAGTCGTATCAACCCAGCCTTTGACCGCGACTTTGCCGTCCTTGGCATCAATCCCCACCGCAATTTTTTCGCCGAAGCACTGCACGAGCTCACCGACGAAGCTCTCGCTCTCTGCCGCCCGCGTGCCAATCACCACGCGGCTGACGCCGAAACCCAGCGCCCGTTCCACCGCCGCGCGTGTGCGCAGCCCGCCGCCCAGTTCAACTTTCATGCCCAACGCGACAATCGTCTGCACGGCGGCGAGGTTTTGTGGTTCACCCGCAAACGCCCCGTCGAGATCGACGACATGGACCCAGCCGCTGCCCGCCGCCCGAAACTGGACCGCGACGTCAGCCGGATTCTCCGCGTAGATCGTCTCTTGATCGGCACGACCCTGCGTCAGCCGCACACAGCGGCCGCCCTTGATATCGATGGCGGGATAAATCGTCATTCGCTAAAAACGCTTTGCTCCGTCGCCCGGCAGCGCGAGACTAAAACCCATGTCGTCCTATAAAGTCCCCGCGTTTCTTGCCGAACTACTGCACGCCCGCTCGCCTTCCGGCTACGAGAGCGAGGCCCAGGCCGTGTTTGACCGGCACATGAAGCCCGCGGCCGACAGCTACGCGATTGACGCGCTGGGCAATCGCATGGCGACGCTTAATCCCAAGGGCGATCCCGTGCTCATGCTTGCCGGTCACATGGACGAGCTCGGCCTCATCATCACCTACGTCAACAAGGACGGTTTCATCTATTTCGACACCATCGGCGGCCACGACCTCAGCGTCATCTCCGGCCGCCGCGTGATCATCCAGACGGCCAACGGCCCGGTCAAGGGCGTCACCGGCAAACGCGCGATTCACCTGATGGACGACGAGGATCGAAAAAAAGTCCCGAAGAAGCACGAAATCTGGATCGACATCGGCGTGCGCTCGAAGGCCGAGGCGCTGGACCGGGTGAGCATCGGCGACGTCGCCACCTATGATCACGAGTTGGACTTATTCAGCGGCAGCATCGGCACCGCGCGCGCCTTCGACAACAAGGTCGGCGCCTACATCGTCGGAGAAACCCTCATCCGCCTCTCGAAGGAGAAAAAAGCTTTTGCCGCAAAAATCGTGAGTGTCGCCACGTCACAAGAAGAGATCGGCGTCCGCGGCGCGACCACGTCGGCCTACCTCGTGAACCCGCACATTGCCGTCGCGGTCGACGTCGGCCATGCAACCGATCATCCCGACTGCGACAATCGAAAGTTCGGCGAAACGAAACTTGGCGGCGGCCCGATCCTCTGCCGCGGTGCGAACATCAATCCCAAGATTTATGATCGCCTGCTCAAGGCGGCGAAGAAGGCGAAAATCCCCTACCAGGTTGAAGCCGACCCGCGCCCTACGGGCACTGATGCCCGCGCCCTCCAAATGGGGCGCGGCGGCGTGGCGACCGGATTGGTGAGCATCCCACTGCGCTACATGCACACGCCGAGCGAAGTAGTGGACCTCGAGGACGTGGAGCGCTGCGTGCAACTCCTCGTGGAGTTCGCAAAGGGCCTCGAGAAGGGCGACTACGCGCACTGGTGAGTGGCGTGAGGTGCGGACAAACCCGCCACCCCGAACAGCCGGAGAGAACAACCTAAGCCGCGTCCTGCTTTGGCTCGGTCTTCGTCTCGCGGCGCATCGTGGGCTTGCGGCGGCCGGCGACTACGGCGGCGTCGATCACGACTTCCGTTACGTCGTCGCGCTGCGGCAACTCATACATTACCTCCAGCATGATATTTTCCATGATGGATCGGAGGGCGCGCGCACCGGTCTTGAGCTCGATCGCTTTGGCCGCGATCGCCTTGACGGCGTCGGGCGTCAGCTTGAGGCGCACGCCGTCCATCGCAAAGAGTTTGGCATACTGCTTCACCATCGCGTTCTTTGTCCGCAGCAAGATCTTCTCTAGATCGGCGACGGCAAGTTGATCGAGGACCGAGACCACGGGGAGCCGCCCGATGAATTCCGGAATCATCCCAAACCGGATGAGATCCTCCGGGGCGAGCTCCTTCATCATCTGCTCGGGCTTGAGCACCGCTTCGTTTTGCGCCGTGATGGCGGAGAAACCGAGGCTGCGCGTGCCTTTCCGACGCTGGACAATCGAGTCGAGACCGACGAACGCTCCGCCGCACACAAAGAGGATGTTCGACGTGTTGATCTGGATGTATTCTTGATTCGGGTGCTTGCGGCCGCCCTGCGGCGGGACGTTGCACGTCGTGCCCTCAAGAATCTTGAGCAGCGCCTGCTGCACGCCCTCACCCGAGACATCGCGCGTGATCGAAACATTTTCAGTTTTCCGGCCGATCTTATCGATCTCGTCGATGTAGATAATGCCGCACTCGGCTTTCTTCACATCGTAATTCGCGGCCTGCAGGAGACGCAGCACGACGTTCTCCACGTCTTCACCGACATAACCCGCCTCGGTAAGCGTCGTGGCATCCGAAATCGCGAAGGGCACATCGAGAATCTTCGCGAGCGTGCGGGCCAGCAGCGTCTTGCCCGAGCCAGTGGGGCCCACGAGCAGGATGTTGCTCTTCTCGACCTCGACCTCGCTGAACTCCGGCGACAGCGCCGCCGAATCCTTGCTCTGACCAGAGTCGAACATCAGCCGCTTGTAGTGGTTGTAGACGGCGACCGAGAGGACCTTCTTCGCGTGATCCTGGCCGATAACGTGGTCGTCCAACGTCTTCTTGATATCCGAAGGCTTGATCAGCCGGAACGCCGGCTTCGCCTCGGCGGCCGGTGCCTTAATCTCACGATCAATGATCGTTTTGCAGACGTTGACGCACGAATCGCAAATGTAGACACCCGGCCCAGCGATGATCTTTTTCACTTCCGCCTGCGACTTGCCACAGAACGAACACAGAGTCATGCGCGCCGATTTTGCCATGCGTGGAGACTGAGCGCCCCAACACCGGAGTCGAGACGGGATTCGGGCGGGAAATGCCTAGTGCTGCGGCGCTTTAGGCCGCGGACTGCACCGTCGCCGCCTGCACGTCGCGTGTGGAACTCACCACATGGTCAACAATGCCGTAATCCTTGGCCTCCTGCGCGCTCATGTAGTAGTCGCGGTCGGAGTCCTTCTCAATCTGCTCAGCGGTCTTACCCGTGTGCCTGGAGAGGGACTCGTTGAGGGTCTTCCGCCAGCGAAGAATCTCGCGCGCGGCAATCGCGATGTCAGCGGTCTGACCACCGGCGCCACCGCTGGGTTGGTGAATCATGACGCGACTGTTCGGGAGAGCGAAACGTTTGCCCTTCGTGCCGGCCGCCAGCAATACGGTGCTCATGCTGGCCGCCATGCCGAGGCAGTAGGTGACGATGTCACACTGGAGGAAATTCATCGTGTCGTAGATGGCCATGCCACCAGTAACGATGCCACCAGGAGAATTGATGTAGAGATGGATGTCCTTCTTCGCATCCTCCATCTGGAGGTAGAGCAACTGCGCAATCACGAGATTGGCGACGTTATCGTCAATTGGCGTCCCGATAAAAAGAATGCGGTCCTTGAGGAGCCGCGAATAGACGCTCATGGGGCGCGTTTCGCGCCCGTTGTTATCCCAAATGGTGACGTCGTAGCTCACGTGATGTGTGTAGAGTTTACAGGCGCTCAGGCCTTTGGCTGGACGGTGGTGACCGTAGCCTTGGAGACGATAAAATCAACCGCCTTGTCGAAAATGATGGTCTGCTGCACCGAGCGGAGTTGATCGCGATCGGCGCCGAGCGCCTTGGCGAGCTTGTCGGGTTTCTGCCCCGAACGCATGGACTCGCGGTAGATGTAGTCGTTGAGATCGTCGTTGGAGATTTCGAGTTTCTCCTGCTCCGCGACTTTCGCGAGAATGAGTTGGATTTTCACGCGGTTGACGGCGGATTTCCGCGCGCCCTCGAAGAGCTCCTTCTTGTCCTTCTCGAAGTGCTCCTGCGGCACACCCCGGCGCATCTGCTCCTCGATAAACTGCCGTAGCACACCTTGCGTCTCCGCCTCAACGAGCGAGTCCGGCACGGCGAAATCGACCTTGGCCCCGAGTTGTTCGATCACCTGCCGGCGCTGCGCGGCGCGATTCTGGTTCTCCTTGTGCATTTTCAGGTTGGTCCGCACCTGCGACTGCAAACCGCCAAGGTCATCGACCTGATGGGCTTTGAAGAATTCCGCATCCAGCGCGGGCAACACACGCTCGCGGATCTCCTGAATCTCCACGGCATAGTTCGCAATGCGGCCAGCGAGCGCCGGCACGGCGGCAAAATCCGCGGGGAAAGTAATTACGACATCTTTCTTTTCACCCGCCTTGAGGCCCGCGAGCTGCTTGCCAAGCCCCGGAATCACGCCGTCGTTGGCCCCATCCACTTCTTCCCAAGTCTGCGGTGCCTTACCGTAGAGTTGCTTGTCCGGAGCCAGATCGGTGATTGGCTGACCTTCGATTTTTCCCTCGTAGGCGAGCTTAACATAATCGCACTTCTGCGCGGGGCGGTCCGCCGGCTTAAAATCAGCGCGCTCGTTACGCAGGCCTTCAACCACACCCTCAACCTCGGCCTCGGTAGCCTCGGTCGGTGCGACCTCGATGGCGAGATTAGTGTAGTCCGGCAATTGAAACTCCGGTCGCACATCAAGTGTGATAGTCACCGTGGCCGAGCTGCCGTGGGCAATCGTGCCCTCCTCGACATTGACGACATTTAGCACATCGAGCTTCTCTTTTTCGAGCGCATTGCGGTAGGCCTTCGCGACGACCTTCTGCTTGAAATCGTCGGCGATCTCCTTGGCAAAGCGCTTGGCAATCATCGCGGTCGGCGCCTTGCCGGGACGAAAACCGGGCAGGCGCGCAAATTTAGCGATTTCGCCGACGACGGCCTGATGCTCGGCATCGACTTCGCTCGCGTCGAGGGTGACGACAAGACTTTTGCGGGTGGCGGAAGCACTGTTCAATTGGACGTTCACGACGGGAGTTGCGGCAGGTTAGGTGTTAAAAGAATTGCCGACCGTAGAGTGCGCGGAAGGTCGGTCAATGACGGATTCTGCACGCTTGCACGGGCACCGGCCGGCGCGTTTCGTGACGGGCAAATGCCCAGCTTCCACGAGATCTACCGGCACGGATCCGTTCTCGTGATCGATGCGGCATCCGCGGCGATTCAAGTCGGTCTGCTCAATGGGGAAGAGAAGTGTAAATGGGCCACAAGCCCGGAAGAATCGGGCATCGGGATATTTCAATGCGTGTCGGAGCTCGCCGTCGATCCCTTGAACGTCGGTGCTTTGGTGTTTTGCGAGGGACCGGGTTCGGTGCTCGGCATCCGCACCGCCGCCATGGCGCTGCGGACGTGGTGTATGCTACAATCAAGGCCCGTCTACACCTACACGAGCCTCGCCCTGGTCGCACACGCGATCGGGCACACCGAGACCGGAGTGATCGCGGATGCACGGCGTGACTCTTGGCACCACTATCAACTCGGCCGCGGGCTGCGACGGCTGCCAGAAAGTGAGCTCAGCGGTGAGCTCATAATGCCGGCGGGCTTTCGTCACTGGTCACGGCTGCCGGCGGGCGTAGCCACGACTCCCTATTCTATCGCGGAACTCTTACCCAAAATCAGCCACGAGGAACTGCTGCGCGCAACGGATGCACCGGATGCCTTTCTTCACGAAGAACCCAGCTATCTAGCTTGGACGCCGCAAATTCATCGCCCGGCCTCGACGCCCTGAGCAGCTCGTCCTGCGAGCCGCGGCTTGGCGGCGCCTATTCACCGCTGGAAATAGGCCGAAGCGATCGGCAGAGGCGTTTCAGACCGTGGTTCGACGGACAATTTGCGACGCGAGAGGACGGCCCCGCGAGCGCCCCAGCGAGTCGGCTGTTACGTGTTTCCCTCCGGGCACTAGGGGTTAGTTCGGGTTGAGCACGGAAGTAAAAGGGCTATCAATTTCCCCACACAAGCATGCCTACCCTACCGCTCAGATTCGATCTTCGATTTGTCGCCGGATTCGTGCGCCGCACGTTGAAAAAGGGCTTGAAACGCCCGACCGTTAGCAGCGAGCCGCGGCTAGTGCCGGTAAAGGTCCAACGGCATAACCAAACTACTTTCCCGCCGAGAGATGACGGGACATTACGCTAACAGTATCGGGCCGCCCCTCCTTGTGACGAGGGGCGGCCTTTTTTTTCGCCCAGAAAGACTACTTGCCGATACCAGAGGCCCGAAACCCGATCTCCCGGAGACGCGGCAGGTCGAGGATGTTTCGCCCATCGAAGACAAACGCGGGCTGGTGCATACCCGAAAATATCTTCGCGTAGTCGAGTCGCTTGAACTCATCCCATTCGGTCACGATGGCGATGGCGTGCGCCCCTTGCGCCGCCTCGTAAGCGGAGGTCGCCACGATCAGCCGAGGATCATCGCGGCCTTTGCCGAGCACGTCGGCGCGAATCTCATCCGCGGGCACTTTGGGATCATAAACAACCACCCGCGCCTGCTCCGCCAATAGATCCCGACACACCGAGATTGCGGCGGACTCGCGCGTATCGTTGTTTATGATCCCAAAGTGCCCGCGGATGAGATTCGCGCCGACGTGCTCGGCAAAGGCCGCGATGATCCTCGGC
>JANNEY010000596.1:0-5242 GCA_031379235.1 Opitutaceae bacterium
GGCCCTTGGGGGGGCCCCCGCGGGGGCGGCTGGCGGGGTGGACTTGGGGGGTGGGGTTTGTGGTTGGGGGGGTGGGTGACCCGACCTCGGTGTGAATGCTCGGGGGGCTAAAAGGCGGGACACAGACCCGCCCTACTTGGAAAGCTATTTGGAAAACTCCTTCGCCAGCGTGAGGCCGAAGTAGTCGCGGGCGTTGGCAAAGCAGATGTTTTTCACCATCGCACCGACGACCTTAAGATCGTTCGGAATCAGACCGGCGGCCATGTCGGCGCCGAGGAGGTTGCAGAGCGTGCGGCGGAAATACTCGTGGCGCGGGTAGCTCACGAAGCTGCGCGAATCGGTGATCATGCCGATGAAGCGCGAGAGCAGCCCGAGGTTGGAGAGCGCGTTCATCTGCCACTCCATGCCTTCCTTCTGATCGAGAAACCACCAGCCGCTGCCGAACTGCACCTTGCCGGGAATCGAGCCGTCCTGGAAATTGCCGATCATCGTGCCGAGCACGTAATTGTCGTTCGGGTTGTTGTTGTAGAGGATCGTGCGCGGGAGCTGGTCGGTAGAGTCGAGCGCGTTGAGATAGCGCGAGAGCGCCACCGCCTGCGGGAAATCGCCGACCGAGTCGAAGCCGGTGTCGGGCCCGAGTTTGGCGAGGAGCCGCGCGTTATTGCTGCGCAGCGCCCCGAGGTGGAGCTGAAGCACCCAGCCGCGCGCCGCATTCCAGCGGCCGATCTCCAGCATGAGGAACGAGCCGTAGCGCACCGCCTCGTCGGCTGTCGCCGCGCGACCGCGTCGGGCGGCATCAAACACCATCTTCGCCTGCGAGTGCGTGCACGGCTCGGCGAGCGCACTCTCAAGTCCGTGGTCGGAAACGCGGCAGCCGATGGCGTGGAAGTCGTCGTGACGTTTCTTTAGGGCGCCGAGGAGATCGTCGAAAGTTTTGAGGCCGCCGCTCGCAAACGCGCCGCCCGCCGCAACGGCGAGCTTGTCCACCCACGCGTTGAAGCCGGCCGGCTGGGAGACGGCGAGCGCCTTGTCCGGACGAAACGCGGGATAGACGCGCGCCTTCAGCTTGCCCGGATTTGCCGCGATGGTCTTGTGGTGATCAAGCGAATCGGCGGGGTCGTCCGTCGTGCACACGACGGCGACTTTCGACAGGTTGATGAGATCGTGGACGCGGAGCTTCGGCAGCTTGGCATTGGCCTGCTTCCAGATTTTTTCCGCGGATTTGCCGTCGAGGAGGGCATCGACCCCGAAGTAGCGCTTCAGCTCCAGCGCGCTCCAGTGGTAGAGCGGATTGCGCAGGGTATGCGGCACGGTCTCGGCCCACGCCTGGAATTTTTCCCGCGGCGACGCCGTGCCCGTCACGAAATTTTCCTTCACGCCGTTGGTGCGCATCGCCCGCCACTTGTAGTGATCGCCGCCGAGCCACAGTTCCGTGAGATCGGCAAACGTGTGATTCTTCGCGATCAGGTCCGGCGGCAGGTGACAGTGATAGTCGTAGATCGGCTCGTCCTTCGCATAGCGGTGGTAGAGCTCACGCGCCTGCTTGGTGCCGAGGAGGAAATCGTCGTGGATGAAGGGCTGCATGAGAAAAGTAGTGAGTAGCCAGTAGCGGGTAGCGAGTAGGAAGCGGCGGCGGTCACGACTTGGTCATGCTCGCTACTCACTCCTCGCTACCCGCTACTTCATTTCGAGATGTCGTTCAGCATCGTGTCGAGCGACGCGTAGCCGGCGAGAAGCTTGTTCGCGGCGGCGCAGGTCGCGGCGGAGGCGAGGCCGGTGTTTTCGGCGAGGAAGACGATGTAGCTGGCGATGTTCTTGGCGAAGTTCAGCCGGCCCTCGTCGCTCACACTGTAGAACCGCGCGCGCTGCCGGTAACCGGCGGGCGTGTGGTCGCCCAGCGCGGCCTTCTCGGCGCGACCGTGGGCCGCGAGCACGTGGAGAAAATTATACTCGAACCAGAACATGTGCTCCGGGCTCGGCGGCAGCGACTCGAGCGCCGCGCGCGTGGCGGTCGGGTTGCCGAACACTTCCGTGCCGCGGCCGGTCTTCACCAGCGCATCGGTGATAAACACCCGCGCCATCTTCTGCTCGGTGGCGTCGACGCTGAAGGCCCCCGCCGTGGCGAGGTCGATCGTGAATTTATACCAGTCGCGCCAGAGCGCTTGGTCGCCGGCATTTTTCGAAGCAAAGAGCGCTCGGCCCATCTCGTAGGTGTAGCGCCCGCTCGTCTTGATCTCGAGCCGGCCGCCGGTCACCTGCCCCATGACCTGGTAATTCTCCGCGGATTTGCCGGAACCCGAGTGGAAGCCGATGCTGGCGCCAAATTGCCGGCACACGCCCCACTGCTTCTCGATCAAAGCGCGCAAAGCGGCGTTGTCGGGATACGGCATGTTTTTTTGGAAGCCAAATGCCGGCGCCACGAAGTGAATTTTCATCCCCAACGCTTCGCAGAGCGCGAGCATAATGGCGGTCGTCTCGGGTGTGGTAAGGCCAGGCAGCTCGTCGATGGAAAGCTCGCGCAGGTAGGCGCGGCCGACGTCGGTCGTGAAAAATTTCTCACGCGCGGCGGCGTATTTTTCGTCGCGCTGTTTCATCTTTTGCAGCGAGGGCCAGACGTAGGCGAGGAGCTTGGCGAAGTCCGCCTCGTTGAGCGCGAGTCCGACCGCCGCGACGCGCGCCTTCACCTTGGCGACGATTTCGGCGGGCACATTGGCCTTCACCCACGCGCCGGCCTCGTCGGCGACTTTCGTCTGCGCCAGCTCCGGCGATAGATCGAAGGTGATGTAGCTCGCGAGCACACAGCCGGTCACGAGCGCATCCTCGCGATTGTCGAACTTACCACCGATAGGCTGGTGGTCGGCGTTAAAGGACCACGCGATGCCGCGGCGGTGAAAGCCGGTCTTCAGTTTCGCGAGCACGCAGCCGTGGCTCATGCCCTCGACGCTCTGGCCCTGGTGGCCCTCCGGGACGTTGGTGCCGATGAAGGGAAACGGCACGGTGTCCAGTTTGCCCGCGAGCATGACGTCGGTGTCGTAAACGAGTTCGCGCGGAATCGAGTTCTGATTCGCGGTCACGCCCAGGCTGAGCGCGCTCATCGCCCAATCGACCGCCGGCCAGTGCAGCGTCGTAAACCGCGCACCGATGCCGAGTGTGCTCTGCCCAAGCTTTTCCGTCGCGGTCGCAAAGATGGTCGAGGCGGGATTGTGCGCCTGCACGAGATTTTTCAGGCGGAGTAGATTAGCGAAGGTCGCGGGAAACGCCTGCGCGCCATCCGCGAGATCGACGCCATCGAGCAGGGCGTCCGTCTTGCCCTGCAATCGCCACGCACAGTCACCATGAGTATTTTCGCACAGGGTCCACGCGCCGGCTTTGGTTTCAAAGCGGCTCTTCGGGTAAATCTTGAGCAGTTTGTTCGCACGCAGTTCGTCGCGCAGCGCGGGCCAATCCAGACAGAAGTCGGGGCTCACGCACGGGTTCGTGGCGATGCGCAGATGGTGCTCGAGGAGAAAGCGATTGATGGCGGACATGGGCGGCGGAGAAACGCGAAAAGAAAGTGGCGCACAATCGCCTGCACCTGACAAGGCACGATCCAGCCATCTGCGTCAGGCAACGGTCCCAGCCGGGCTCACAGCCACTTCGGGTCAGTGTCGTCGACGAGCTGCTGGAGGATGTTGAAACGAATCTGGCCGTAGTTGAGCGCGTAGCGCAGTCGGCCGTTGCGGTAAATCCAAGTCGCCGGCGTCCAGCCGACCCGCAGGCCCATGAACGACGTCATCTCCGTCTCGGGTCGACGCGACGGATTGGGATGCTGCAGGTGTTGGAAATTTTTCTGCGGGCCGAGCCCGAACTTCGCCAGCTCGACCGCGCCGTCGCGCTCGTCGCGCACCGTAACAAAAATAACTTTGGCCTTCGGGTTCGCCTCGAGGAATTTTTTCCAACCGCCGCTCTTCAACTCCATCGCACAGTTGGGGCACCACGGCGCCCAGAAATGCACGATGGTGACCTCGGGCGATTTCACCGCCTCGGCGACCTGTTCCTCGATGGGCAGCCACGCTTCGGCGGCGCGCAGGCCGGGCAACACAGCCAAAAGCAGGAGGACGGCGGCACCGATAAATTTTCTCATGCGCGCACCGTAGCTCCCGCGCCGCCGCACGCAATCACGCGCGCGACCATTTTCGGAGTTGCGCACGCCGCGCGCCGCACTCTGCTCGCCCCTTTTCCACGCATGTCCGCTGTCGCCGCTCCGGCCACCACTCAACCCAATCCTGACCACGTCCTCCGCCTCGCGGCCGAGCTGAACATCAAGGTCTACCAAGTCGCGGCCACCGCCCAGCTCTTCGCCGAGGGCGCCACCGTGCCGTTCATCGCCCGTTACCGCAAAGAGGTGACCGGTGAACTCGACGAGGTGCAGGTGCTCGCCATTCGCGATCGCCTTGAGCAGATGAAGGCCATCGACGAACGCCGCGCCGCGATCCTGTCGTCGCTCAAGGAGCGTAGTCTCCTTACGCCCGCACTCGAGAAATCGGTCAACGCCGCCGACACGCTCGCCGTCCTCGAAGATATCTATCTGCCCTTCCGTCCGAAGAAACGCACCCGCGCCACCATCGCGAAGGAGAAAGGCCTCGAACCTCTGTCCGAATTGCTCTGGGCGCAGAACCCGGGCACCGACGCCGTCATCGCCGCCCAAGCCTACGTCGGCAAAGACTACACTGCCGATGACGGCAAAAACATCGTCTCCAAAATCGCGTCCACGGACGAAGCCCTCGCCGGCGCCCGCGACATCCTCGCCGAACGCATCAGCGACGACAAAGACGCGCGCGCGAAGCTCCGCACCGTTTATCAGAAGGACGCCATCATCTCTTCGAAAGTCCTCACCGGCAAAGACAGCTCCGTCGAAGCTTCGAAATTCAAAGACTACTTCGAGTGGAGCGAGCCGCTCGTGAAAGCCCCCTCGCACCGCGTCCTCGCGATGCGCCGCGGCGAGAAAGAACTGTTTCTCATGATGCGCGTGCAGCTCCCCGACGAAGCCACCGCCTTCGCCGAGGTGCAGCAGCTCTTCGTCAAGGGGAGCAATTCCGCCGCCGACCAAGTCGTGCTCGCTACCCAGGATGCCTGCAAACGCCTCCTCTGCATCTCGGTTTCCATCGCGGGGCAGAGGAGGCGTTTGCTGGCCTCCGGGGGAGCGAGCACGACGTGGTCGGCGGCGGCATTGCTCCCCTTGACGAAGAGCTGCTGCACCTCG
>JANNEY010000599.1:0-2584 GCA_031379235.1 Opitutaceae bacterium
CACGGCTCCAACAGCGACTCGCTGCGCGTCGATGTGATTCACTCCGACTACCTCGCGCGCAATCCCAACTACCCGCGTCTCGCCGGCACCAATGTCAACGGCGCCGAGAACCAGCTCGTCTGGCCCGCGCGTGTGAACCCCGGCATCAACCGCGGTTACCGGCCCGAGATGCTGCGCGACGGAAAACTGAAGGAGTTCACCGCCGCGTGCGGCTGGTGGATCTACCGCGGTGACCTGCTACCGGAACTGGCCGGCAACCTCTTCGTGGCCGAGCCATCCGGCAATTTCGTGCGCCGCACTGTGCTCACCTCCGAGAACGGCACTGTCCGCGGCCGCAATGCTTACGCTGACACGCAGCGCGAATTTATCGCTTCGACCGACGAACGGTTTCGGCCCGTGAGTTTTTCCACCGGTCCCGACGGCGCGCTCTACATCGTCGATCTTTACCGTGGTGTGCTCCAGCACCGCATCTCGCTCACCAGCTACCTGCGCAAGCAGAGCGAAGATCGCGGCCTCGCCAATCCGCAGCACCTCGGCCGCATCTACCGCGTTGTGTCCGATGGTAAGCCTCCCGCGCGCGTGGCGAGCATTCCGCCGATGAAACCCGTCGAGTGGGTCGCGAAGCTCTCGCATCCCAACGCCTGGTGGCGCGAGACGGCGCAGCGGATTCTCGTCGAAGGTCGCGACCAAGCGGTGGCGGGCACGGTGCGCGCGGTCGCGCTGAAAGGATTGCGGCCGGCTGGCCGGGTGCATGCGCTGTGGACGTTGGAAGGCATGGGTGCGCTGGACGCCGCTATGGTGCAGGCAGCGCTCGAAGATCCGGATCGGATGGTGCATGCGACGGCCTTGCGACTGGCCGAGCGTTTTCCGAGTGACCAAGCCCGTGCGCGCATGCTGCGACTCGCGCGCGAAGCGTCGGGCGAGGTGCAGTTGCAAGCTTGTCTCTCGCTCGGCGCGCTCAAGCTGCCGGCCGTGGACGCGCTCCTCGCTGATATTGCGCGCACCAGCCCCGCGAATCTTTTTCTGCGCGATGCGCTCTACAGCGGCCTCGCCGGCCGCGAGATTGGGCTGATTGAAACACTGGCGGCGAAGCTCGAGTGGCCGGCCGATGACATGGAGGGAAACAAGATGCTTACGAGCTTGGCGCGCGGGGTTTTGGGCAGTCGTGATCCGGTGGCGTTGGAGCGGCTGCTGACGCTAGCCGCCGTGGCCAGCCGGCAGCCCGGGGCCAAACAGGCCATGGCGCTGCTCGACGGCTTGGTGCCGCCCGCGACGGGCCCGCGCCGCCCGGTGCGGCTGGCGAAACGGCCGGCATCCTGGACTGAACTCGAAGAAAATCCCGCGACGAAAACTAGGATTGGTCGCCTCAAAGACGTGGTGATTTGGCCCGGAAAGGCGGGCGTGGTTACGGCGGCGGCCGCCAAGCCGCTCACCGCGGACCAGCAGAAGCGTTTTGAAAATGGTCGCACGCTCTTCGCTGCGGTTTGCGCCGCGTGCCATCAGGCAACCGGCCGCGGGCTCGATGGCCTCGCGCCGCCGCTCGTCGACTCCGAGTGGGTGCTAGGTTCGCCGGAGCGGAACGTGCGCATCGTGCTCCACGGGCTGCGCGGTCCGATCACGGTGCTCGGTCGGGTGCACACGGGCGATATGCCGGGCTTCGGCGCGGCACTGAGCGACGAGCAGATTTCCTCGATCCTCACCTACGTGCGCCGCGAGTGGGAGCATACGGCGGCCCCGATCGATCCCGCGCAGGTGGCCGCGATTCGCGCGGCGAGCGCGGGGCACAGCGACGCGTGGAGCCCGGAAGAGCTGAACCTGATCAAATGAAAACTCCGACCGGATCGAGTTTGTTTGGGAGCCCTGCTCGGCAGAACAGGGAGCGTGGGATGCTGACGGCGCGCCGTGTCCCGCTTCTTCCGCGGCGGGCTACCGGCGTTTGCGCTTTCACGCTGTGCCTGCTTTCACAGTTCGCCTCTGCGGCGCCGCGGCTCGATCGGGAAAACCTGCTGCAGTTTCACGCCGCGCCGGATCGCGTGGCGCCGGTCACGGCGCCAGCCGACTGGCAGAAGCGCCGCGCCGAAATTTTGGCCGGCATGCAAGCGGTGATGGGTCCGCTGCCGGGTGCGGCCAAGCGCGTGCCGCTGGACGTGACGATCGTGCGTGAAACCGATTGCGGCAGCTACGTGCGCCGCGAGATCACCTATGCGGCCGAGCCGGGCGCGCGCGTGCCGGCGTATCTGCTTATTCCGAAGGCTGTGCTCGACGGGAAGACGATCGCGATCGGCGTGCTTGCGGCGATGCCGACGAACAACGCGGAAGGAAATCGTCCGGTCGTCGGACTCGGCGTGCCCGGCACGAAACCCGGGCGCAATTACGGTGAAGAACTCGCGCAGCGCGGGCACGTCGTGATCGTGCCGCCTTATCCGCACCTCGGCGACTACAAGCCCGACCTCGTTGCTCTCGGCTATTCGAGCGGCACCATGAAGGCGATTTGGGACAACATCCGTGCCCTCGATGTGCTCGCGGCGACGCCAGGTGTTTCGCCCAACGGCTTTGGCGCGATTGGCCACTCGCTCGGCGGGCA
>JANNEY010000609.1:0-2761 GCA_031379235.1 Opitutaceae bacterium
GAGCGCGGGACCGGCAGCACGCACGAGGATGGATTTGCCGCCACCCACCGCCGCTGCGCCAACGATGAGCGGCGTGGCACCACCGCGCGTCGCCGCCCGCACCGAGACGTTGATCAGCTGCCCCGCCCGCGGGGTGTCGACGGTGAGCCGTGCGAGGCGGCTCGTGAGCGGGCCATTGGCATCGCTCACGATCACGGTGTAATCGCCGGCATTGGCCACCGTGGCCGCGGCGATCGGCAGCGTGGCGGCCGTCGCACCGACGAGCGCGACGCCATTGCGCCGCCACTGATAGCGCAACGACCCGGTGCCAGCAGCCTGCACGCTGAGCGTCGCGGCAGTGCCGGGCGCGATCGTCTGGCTCGCGGGATGTGCGGTGAAAGCGATGGTCTCGGAGACCTCAAGCGCGAAGCCGTCGGCTGGGGTGTTCATCATCGTCGTCATGCGATCGGCCAACGTGCTGGTGAAAAACTGCCCGTCCGCAATCGTGCCCTCGCCACGGCCGTAGTGGTAGGGAATCGCGATGCGCGCCTGGAGATCGAGCGCGGCGTCGACCGCGTCCTGCACGCGAATCATCGTGAAACCCTGGCCAAGCGGCAGCAGCGCGACGTCGACGGAAAACGTCTTCATCTCCGGGATTCGCTCCGTGTCGCCCGACGCATAGACGCGAACGCCGCCGACGTTGAGCACGTAGCCCACGTAGTTCATCACGCGGGGATGCCCGGGATTGGGCCGGACAAGATTATACATCGGCACGGTCTCGACCTCGACGCCGCCGATGGTGAACCGCTGGCCGGGCGTGACGGCGTTGATGGTGACGCCTGCGGCGGCGAGCCCGGTGGTCAGCGCCGGCACGCCCGCCGGCGACGAGTAGATCACGGTGCCCGGCTTGCGAATACGGTTGATGGAAGCGAGTTCCTGGTGATCACCGTGATTGTGCGTGATGAGGATGAAGTCCGCATCGGCCGGCGTCGTCGCCGGAAGCACCGCGGGATCGACATAGATGATCGGGCCGCCGGTGACTTCGATTTTGGCCGTGGCGTTGGTGACCGGTCCATTGACATAGAGCCGGCCGACGACACGCGCTGAGGCGGCAGCGCCACCGAGGAGGGAAAGAACGAGGCCGGCCAAGGCGAGCCGCAGGGATGACAACGGGGATTTCATGGGGAAACGGTCGCTGCGCCGGCACACGCAAAAAAGGGAAGCGCGACCGGGCAGAGTGAAATGACCTAACCAAAAATCGCGGCAGCGCAAATCCCGTCCGCCGGTGTTACGGCACTTCGTAGGCCTCGACCAGCACGGTGCCCGCGGTGCCACCGGCTCCGGTTACCTGCATCGTGTAGGCCCCGGGCGAGACGAAGGCCAGGAGGGCCGAATCGCGGGCGCCCCCGCCTGCGAGGCGAAAAGCCCCGACCCGATCGAAGGCCGCGGTAAGCCGAACCGGATCGTTGCTGTTCCAGTCTTCGTTGCTCGCAATGACCGTGTTGCCCCGAAAGAGAGAAAGCGACGGACGGGTAAGGGTGTCGGTCACGCCAAAGGCCGCGAGGGATGGTCCGACAGCGCGAATCAACACGGTGCGCGTCGAGGTGCCACCGATGACGAAGCCCACAATCAAGCCGTCGCCGGGGCCCGCGATCCGCGTGCGCGTGGAGATATTGATAAACGATTTGTCGGTGGCACCGGTCGGGCCGGAAACACCGGTGGGCACGATGCCCGCCGACGAAGCATTGAATTGAAACACCAGCTTGGCCCCTTCGCCGACGCGTTTGCCGGTGAAGCGGCACTGGATAGTGGCACCGCCGGTATCGGTCACTTCCAAGAGTCCATATTGCGCCATGCCCAACAGCGGTCCGGCTGAATAAGGCCCGCCCTTCGGCTCCGGCAAGCGCGTGAGTGGCGCCGCGTGCAGCACGACCAACGGGGCGCCGCCACCGACGGCGTAGTCAGAATTGGAACCGTCGTCGAACGCCAGCGCGTGCATGTCGCCCGAGAGCACGACGAGGTTGGAGATGCGGTTCTCCTTAAAAAAGGTCGCGAGTTCGGTGCGTTCGGTGGCGTAGCCCGCCCAAGTATCGACCCCGATTTGCGCCGTCCCGATCCAAGGCGCGGTGCAGACCCAGAGGATGAGTGGAAAACCCGCGTCGCGCGCCGAGAGCAGCTCCTGTTTGAACCAAGCTTTCTGCGCCGCCCCCATGCGTGTCTTGGTGGCCGACTCCGCATTCGTCGCCGGCACCGACGCACTGTGCAAATCCGTCATGATCACACGCACTCGACCCACGGTAAAAGATTGGGCGATCGTGCCGCCGGACACGTTGATCGGATAGTGCGGCACCGTATCGCGATAAGCCGTGCGGGCCGCTGCCACGCCGACGGCCGTGCCATTACTGTCGTTGCCCGTGAAATCGTGGTCATCCCACATGTAGGCGAGCGCCACGTTGCGGTAGAGCGCGCCTTCGATGGGATGGTTGAGCACGCTGTCGTAGTTGCGGCGATAGTCCTCCGCGACGGTCGTGTTCGTATCGTAATAGTGGAGGTCGCCCATGTGCAGCAACAGCAGGGGCTGCTCCGCAAGGATCGCCTCGAAAGCCCGCTGATCCGTGTCGTTGGGATCGCCGCAGGAGGCAAAGGCCATCCGAAACGAAGAGGCCCCTTGCGGAAACGTCCGGAACTTGCCCCGCGAAATTGTCTCGGTGCGCAGGACGCCGGCCACCTCGATCCCATAATCGTAATCGGTGGCAGGTTGCAGCCCGGCGATGTCGAGCGT
>JANNEY010000635.1:0-2749 GCA_031379235.1 Opitutaceae bacterium
CTTTGCCCGACGGGCGCGCACGAGGCGCGCCCCTACGAAATCCGGTCGAGACGGTAGAACTTATACCAGTGTTCCTTGAAGTTTGGACTGTAGAATGGTGGGGCCGCTTCTCCGCAAGCGGCCTGGGTTCCAGCCGGCGAATCGCCCTGCCACCCAGGCCGGCTCGGAGAGCCAGCCCCACCTCGGAATAGTCTAATCGTTACGGGACGTTGGTATTACAAGAAACTGAGATGCGCCCGATGCTGGGGCGTCACGGTTATTTGCCGCGCTGTCTCACACCGCCCCAATCGCCTCGTCCAGCACCGCGAGCAGGAAATCGGCGTCGGCCTTGGTGATGTTCATCGGCGGGGCGAAGCGGATCGTCTGGCCCCAGAGGCCACCTTTGCCGAGGAGGAGGCCGAGTTCGCGGGCGTTTTCGACGGCTTGCGCGCACTCTTCCTTGCCGGGCGTCTTCGTCGCGCGGTCCTTCACGAATTCGATGCCAAGCATCAGGCCCTTGCCGCGGACGTCGCCGATCACCTTGTGCTTCCCCTTCAATTTTTCGAGACCGGCGAGAATGTAGGCGCCGAGTTCGAGGCAGTTCTGCTGGGTCTTTTCCTGGTCGATGACTTCAAGGACGGCCTTGCCGATGGCGCTGACGACCGGATTGCCGCCGAACGTGTTGAAGTGGACCTTTTGAGTCATCATCGCGGCGATCTTTGGCGTGGTGACGACGGCGGCGAGCGGCGCGCCGTTGCCGATTCCCTTGGCCATCGTGACAATGTCGGGGATGACGCCCTGCGTCTCAAAGCCCCAGTAGTGCGTGCCGGTGCGACCGAAACCGGTCTGCACTTCGTCGGCGATGCATACGCCGCCGGCGGCGCGCACGTGCTCGTAGGCGTGCTTGAGGTAGCCTTGCGGAAACTCCACGAAGCCGCCGACGCCCTGAATCGACTCGGCGATGAACGCAGCGACTTTGCCCGGCGTGGCATAGTTGATCAGGTCTTTGACGTCGTCGGCGTATTTGCGGCCGGCGTCAGGGTCGTCGTAGCCGAAGTGGCCGCGGTAGGGGTAAGGCGCGACGGCGTGATGGACGCCGAAGGAGTGCGGCACGTTGAATTTCCAGTTGCTGTGCGCGGTTACGCCCATCCCCGAGGAATTGCCGCCGTGGTAGGCGTTGCGCAGTGCGATGACGTCGTAGTTGGCCGTGTAGAGCCGCGCCATGAGGAGCGCGAGGTCGTTGGCCTCGGAGCCGGAGTTGACGAAGTAGCAGACCTTGAGGTCGCCGGGCAGCTTGCTCGCGAGCTTCTCGGCGTAGGCGCCGATGTTGGGATTGAGATAGATCGTCGTGGAGTGTTGGAGCGTGGCGTTCTGCGCGTTGACGGCCTTGAGCACGTGCGGGTGGCAGTGGCCGACGCTGACGGTCACGATCCCGCCGAGGCCATCGAGGTAGCGTTTGCCGGTGGAGTCCCAGACATACTGCATCTTCCCCTCCACGATCATGATGGGCGTCTTGTAGTAGAGGAAGAGGCCGGGATTGAGGAACTGTTTGCGCTGCGCGAGCACCTGTTCAAGCGACGGGCCGGCGTAGGGCTGGGGCTGGTGCGGAGTGGGCGGGAGCGGGATGGGTTTCATGGAGCGATTTTTTCCAACCACGAATGGACACGAAGAGACACGAATGAGGCGAAATTATTCGTGTGGATTCGTGTCGATTCGTGGTTAGCGGTTGGGCGCGAGTTGGCGCAGGACCAGATAGACGATGAACGCGATCGCGAAGCCGGCGAGCCACGCGACGTTGTAGAGCGAGTGGAAGAACGGCGCGATGCTCGCGGCGTCGAGGACTTTGATGTGGGCGAGGAAACCCGGGAGGCTCGGCAGTGCGCCCGCGAGCAACGCGGCGATGGCGACCCAGCTCGTGCCGTTGACGTAGCGGTAGGGGCCGTCCGCCGAGTAGAGCGCAGGCACGTCGAGGTGCCTTTTCCGATAGACGAAATAGTCCGCGATCATGACGCCGCCGATGGGGCCGAGCAGGGCGCTGTAGCCGATGAGCCACGTGAAGATGTAGCCGCTCGGATCGGCGATGAGCTTCCACGGCATTATCACGATGCCGATGAGGCCGGTGATCAGGCCGCCGAGGCGGAAGGAAATTTTCTTCGGCGCAAGCTGCGCGAAGTCATTGGCGGGGGAAACAACGTTGGCGGCGATATTGGTTGCGAGCGTGGCAAGGCAGAGCGCGAAGAGCGCGCCGATGAGCACGAGCGGGTTTTTGAAGCGCGTGACGACATCGACGGGATCCCAGAGCGTCTGGCCGTAGATGATCGTGGTGGCGCTGGTGACGGCGACGCCGATGAAGGAATAGAGCGCCATCGTCGCCGGCAGGCCGAGCACCTGGCCGAGGATCTGGGCGCGCTGCGATTTCGCGTAGCGGGAAAAATCAGGGATGTTGAGGGAAAGAGTCGCCCAGAAGCCGATCATGCCGGTGAGTGAAGGAAAGAAGACGGACCAGAACTGCCCGGCCTTGGGTTGGCCCGCATCGAAGGCGGAGGGCTGCGAGAGAATCGGGCCGAAGCCGCCGGCGGCCTGCCAAGCCCATGCGAGCAGCGCGAGGCCGAGCATGATGAGGAGCGGGGCCTTGAGGTTGAGGAGCACGCGGATCGTATCGATGCCGCGCCAGATGACCCACATGTTGATGCCCCAGAAAAACAGGAAGCAAAAGAATTGTCCGCCCGTGATGCCCAGCCAGTTCGCCGCCGGCGCGGGATGCAGTTGG
>JANNEY010000654.1:0-3255 GCA_031379235.1 Opitutaceae bacterium
GCGGCGAGCGGGAGGGCGCGGGCGGGAGAGAATCGGTCATTCCGATAGTCTAGTCCTTACCGTGAACCCTTCTAGAATCCGAACACCATGCGGGAATTGACGCGAGCGCGAGCATCCCGTGAGATTTTACTTGCCCCCGCGTCGTACCACACTATCTTCTGAAGTAAGTAGGTCGGGGCATTCCGCTCCGAACTGAGGAGGAAACACCATGCTTTCAATGAAGACCTTTGTGGGAGCGTGCGCGCTCGTTCTGTGTGCTGGCGCTGCAAACGCCGCGCCCACCCCCGGCACCATGTACGCCGTGGACAGCAGCCGCGCCCTGTACACCATCGACATGTCGACCGGCGCCAAGACGCTCATCGGCACCGTCAGCGCCAACGCCGGCACCACCGGCGGCCTGGCCTACCGCCCCGACACCGACACCATCTTCCTGACTTCGACGAGCAACGACTCGCTCTTCACCCTCGACGTGACCACGGCCACCGCCACCCTCGTCGGGGGCTACGGCGACACGAGCGTCGTGATGCACGGGCTCGAGTGGGACAGCAGCACCAGCACCATGTTCGCCGTGTCGGGCGGCGGCACCAACTTCAACGGCTACAAGGTGGACACCACCACCGGCGTCGCGACCCTGCTGGGGTCCACCGGCCTCACCTCGTTCACCAACCTGGGCTACGACTCGATCAACAACGCGATGTACGCCACCAACAGCAGCACCGACTCGCTCTACGCCTTCAACCGCGCCACCGGCGCGACGACACTCATCGGCGCACTCAGCGGCCCCACCAACCCCAACGGCGTGGCCTTCAACCGCGACAACGGCCTCATGTACATGGTCTGCAACAACACCGACACCCTCTACACCATCAACCTCGCCACCGGCGCTGCCACCGCGATCGGCTCCACCGGCACGGGCAATCTGCTGGGCCTGGTCTACGTCCCGCTGCCCACCCCCGGCACGGCGAGCCTGCTCGCCCTGGCCGGCGCCGCCGCTCTCCGTCGTCGTCGCGCGTAGGCGGTCGCCTCGGCCCGCCGCCGATCACGATCCCATCAATGACACCGAGGCCCCGGCTCATGCCGGGGCCTTGTTCATTCCTGAGCGCGCCACCAAACCCCTCACCCCGCCCCCTCGCTCCAATCCCGCAAAAACCGCGTCAGATCGCGCTGGTCCACGACGCCGTCGTCGTTCGCGTCGGCGTCGATGCTCTTTGACCCGTACATCTTCAGGAACCGCGACACGTCCAGCACCGACGCCCGGCCGTCGCCGTCGGCGTCGCCCGGCGTTGATTCGGGTGACAACACGATTAACCGTTCGCGCGACCTGCCGCTGGCGCAGGGGATCGAGTTTGGAAAGTAGGGCGGGTCCGTGACCCGCCCTTTCGCGCTGCGCGCCTTCGCGCGCCACGACATCCATGCACCCTAGCCAAGATTGGGTCACAGACCTGCCCTACCTTGATCCGCCCGGTTGACGGCGCAGTGAATTTCGCCGATATCATGGGCTGCTTTCCGCCATGCGCCGCCCCTTCGCATTTCTCGCCGCCCCGCTCGCGCTCATGGCATTGCCATTGCGGGCGGCGCCGCTGCCGGCGGCGTCGGTGGCGTTTATCGAAAAGCACTGCGCGAGCTGCCACGACGACGTGGAAAAGAAAGGCGACCTCGACCTCACGGCGCTCGCGCTCAATCCCGCCGATCCGAAGAATTTCGCGACGTGGGTGAAAGTGCACGACCACGTGCGCTCGGGCGAAATGCCGCCGAAGAAAAAAGAACGGCCGCCGAAGGGCGAGGTGGAGAAGTTTGTCGGCATGCTCGCCACCGATCTGACGGCCGCGGAGCGCGTCCAGATCGCCGGGGAAGGCCGGGCGACGCGCCGCCGGCTCAACCGCTACGAATATGAAAACGCCCTGCGCGACCTCCTGCAGGCGCCGTGGCTGCAGGTGCGCGATTCGCTGCCGGAGGACGGCGAGGCGTTTCGTTTCAACAAAATCGGCGAGGCGCTCGACATCTCGCACGTGCAGATGGCGCGCTATCTCGCGGCGGCGGACTACGCGCTGCGGCAGGTGGTGGCGCGCGACGTGACGCGGCCCGCGACCGACGTGAAGCGCTACTATGCGCGCGAGCAGCGGAGTTTTACGGGGCCGATGAAGTTCTCCGTGTTCAACACGAGCCCGGAGCGCGCGACGTTTCCCACGCTCGGATTCGCCCCGCAGCCTGAGGTGCGCGCCGGCACCGCGCCGGTGACGGTCGGTGCGAAAGATCCGGAGAAACGCGAACTTGAGGGCGTGGGCGTAGTCGCGGGCAACTACGAGCCCATCGAGCCGAAGTTCAATTCGTTCAAGGCGCCGGTGGCCGGCCGCTACAAGCTGCGCTTCAGCGCGCACAGTGTGTGGGTCGGGCCGGGCAAGTTCGTTGTCGGCAAGCCCGACCGCTGGTGGATTCCCGATCTCGACGATGTGGTGCGCGGGCGAAGGCCGGAGCCGATCACGGTCTATTCGGAGACGCCGCCGCGGCAGTTGCGCTGGTTGGGGACGTTTGACGCGACGCCGGAGCCCGACGTGAGCGAGCTCGACGTGTGGCTGCTCGCGGGTGAGACGATCCGCGTGGACGCGGCGCGGCTCTTCCGGTCGCGTCCCGGCGCGGGCCGCTGGCAGAATCCGCTCGCCGAAAAGGACGGATCGCCCGGCGTGGTGTTTCGTTGGATGGAAACCGAAGGCCCGCTCCTCGAGCGCTGGCCGACGGCGGGGCACGAACTCCTCTTCGGCGATCTACCGATCAAGCCCCCGGCACGGAATGGCGGCAACGTAGTGGTCGAGTCGACCGAGCCGGAGCGCGATGCGACGCGGCTCTTGGAGAAATTTCTGCGCCACGCGTATCGTCGTCCGGTCGCTCCCACCGAAGTGAAGCGCTTCCTGCCGGTCGTGGAAGCAACGTTGAAGAACGGTGCGGATGGCTTCGCCGACGCGATGATTGCGGGCTACACGGCGGTGCTGTGCTCGCCGGAATTCATCGGCCTTGAAGAGAGACCGGGCCGGTTGGACGACCACGCGATTGCCGCGCGGCTCGCCTTCTTCCTTTGGAATTCCGCGCCCGATGCCGAACTGCGCGCGCTCGCGGCCGAGGGGAAACTCCGCCGACCTGACGTGCTTCACGCGCAGACCAACCGATTGCTCGACGATCCGAAAGCGCGGCGGTTTGTGGACGCGTTTCTCGACTATTGGCTCGACCTCCGCCGCATCGTGGCGACCGCGCCGGACGAGG
>JANNEY010000055.1:0-13167 GCA_031379235.1 Opitutaceae bacterium
GAGCGCGCTCGTGCCCGCGACAAAGCCGCTGGCGACCGCGGGCCGCGCGGTGGCGGTGCCACCGGTCGAGCCGGAGAAGGCGTAGCTGCCGGGCCAAGCTGGCCAGCTCGAGGTGGTGACGCCGTTGCGCGTCGAGGCCGCGTAGGAAGTCTGCCCGCCGAGGATCGTGATGGTGACGGTCTTGGTCTCGCCGACGGCGAGGACGCCCGCGTGGACCGCGGCGCGCGCGACGGTCGAGTCATCCGTGTAGACATCGCTGCCCCACACGATGCCGCCGGTCGAGCCGGTGACGGTGAACTGGAACGTCTGCCCTACTTTGTTGCGGTAACCGACGAGATTGGTCGGCGCGGCCGCGAAGGTCGTCGTGCCGCCGCCGCCACCGCTGGCGACGAAGGAGGTGCTGTTTTGCAGCGAGTATTCCGTAATTGCGCCGGTGCTGCTCGTGGAAGCGGCGAAGAACGGCGAGCTCAGCACAAAGCTGGAGCCGGAGGCGGTGACGGTTGCGCTGGTGATCCGGTAGATGACCAAGCCGGTGCCGCCGTTGAGCGTGATGGCTCCGCCGGCGCTAATGGTGCCGGTGAGCGTGGTGCTGCTGCCCGCATTCGTGACCGTGATCGTGACGGCTCCGGCCGTAGAGATGACGGCACTGTAGGTGGCGCCGCCGAGGATGGCGGTGACCCCGTTGATACGCTGGAAGACGCCGCCCGAATAGGTGCCGGCGTAGCTGGCGATGCCGGTGGGGCCGGAGACGGTGAGGGTCACGATGCGGGTGCCGGTGCCGCCGGCGTTGGTTGCGTTGATGGTTGGTGTGAAGGTGCCGCCGGTGGTGGGCGTGCCAGAGACAAGACCGGTGGTGACGTTGATCAAGAGGCCGGAGGGGAGGCCGGTGGCGAAGAAGCTGGTGGGCGTGTTGCTAGCGGTGACCTGATAAGAGTAGGCCGTGCCGACGGTAGCGATGGGCGGGTTGCCGCTGGTGATTACGGGCGCCGCGGTGGTGCCACCCGTGACTGTGACCGTAACGGTCGTCACCGCGCTCGCGCCGGCCGCATTAACGGCGGTGAACGAAAACGTGAACGTGCCCGCGGTGGTGAACGTGCCGGTGACGATCCCCGAGGTGGGGTTGATGGCGATCGGAGCATTGCCGCCGGTGTTGGTGAACGAAGTGGCCGCAGGGCTGGTCGTGATGGCGTAGGTGAACGGCTGGCCGACGGTCGCGACGACCTGGGTTTGGCTCGTGATGGCGGGCGCGCCCGTGCCGCCGCCACCACCGCCGCCGCCACTTATCGTGAAGCTGCCGGTCTTGGCGGTGAGAACGCCGGTGGTAAACATCTCGAATGCCCCGGGAATCAGGGCGGCTGGGCTTGGCACCAGCACGAGCTGAACGGTGGAACCGCCGACTTGGTAGCCGTTGAGCTGGATCAGGGTTGTGCCGCTCTGGCTCACGGCGGTGTAGGTGCCGGAGTAGAGGGTGGGATTGCCGGCCGCGACTGGCATGGTGTAGGTCGTGGCGGTAAACGTGATCGTAAAGATACCGGTGCCTTGGAAGGGCGCGCCGGCGAAGAGGGCGTTCAGCGTGATCGTCTTGCCCGGCAGGCTGGCGGGCAAAATGTCGGCGGCGGTGGCGGATTGGGCGAGGGCGCGCGGCGTGGCGGCGAGCCCGAGAAGCAACAGCGTCGCTGGCACGAGGGCGCGCAGCGAACGGGAGAAGACGGTCAGGATGGACATGGTAGTGGGCGAGTCCCGGAATCATATCCGAGAAACACCCTACTGTCGTTACGTGGACTCGCGTATGCTACGACTATCGCAGGCAGGCCGTGTCCTAAATCGCGGCTTTAGCGCGCGGTAGT
Source organism: Opitutaceae bacterium (assembly GCA_031379235.1). Classification (GTDB taxonomy): domain Bacteria; phylum Verrucomicrobiota; class Verrucomicrobiia; order Opitutales; family Opitutaceae; genus ER46. The sequence goes on from JANNEY010000055.1 coordinate 1,848, forward strand.
GGGTCCGTTTGATTTGTCATTGCGAGCCCGGCTCGGCGGGCGCGGCAATTCATCTGAAATATCAGCTGGATTGCTTCGTCGCCATGCTCCTCGCAATGACAACGACAAATCAAACGGAGCCACGATCTACCGTGCCGGTCGTAGCACTTCGCCCGCCCGCAGCATCAGCGCGGCGCGGCCCTCGAGGGCGAGGCGGGAGAGAATACGCTCCATGTGCTTGTCGATCGTGCGCGGGCTGGCTCCGAGGATGACGGCGATTTCGGGGTTGGTTTTGCCCTGCGCGACCCAGTAGGCGACCTCGGCCTGGCGCGTGGTAAGGCCGAGCGCGCAGAGCGCGGCGGGGCCGGGTGGCGCGTGTTCTTCTTCGAGCGTGAGCATCACGGTGTCGTCGTGGCCAGGTGCGGTGAAGCGCCGGACTTGCAGGGCGCCGTCACCGCTCGCGAAACGCCCGCCGCTGGCCAACGCCCGCGGCTTCAAGGAAAATTTCGCCATCAGATCGTGCGCCAGCCGCGTGGCAAACAAGAGCTCGCCGCCGCGCGCGAGCACGACGACCGCGCGGTCGAGCGAGTCGGCGAGCTGCGCCTCGGCGTCGAGCCGGATGGCGACCTCGGCTTCGAGGTCGGCGTTTTGCGCCTCCAGTTTCCGGCGCACGGCGCGCAACTCGAGCTGCACCTGCACGCGCGCGATCAGCTCGGGCACGTGCACGGGCTTCGTCACGTAGTCGACGGCCCCGGCGGAAAACGCCCGCACTTTCTGCTCGGGCGCGTCGATCGCGGTGAGAAACACGACCGGGATCTCGCGCCACGCGGCGTTGGCCTTGAGGGACGCGCACACGGTGAATCCGTCTTCGCCCGGCATCATCACGTCGAGCAGCACGAGGTCGGGCGTCGTCCGCGCGAGCACGGCGCGCGCGGCGTCGCCGCTGTCGGCGAGCAGCACGCGCACGCCTTCGCGGCGCAGCGCATCGCACACCACGCCGAGGCTGGCGGGCGTGTCATCGACCACGAGGACGGCAGGGGAACTCATCGTTGGATTTCCGCAGCCCGCCTCGGAAGCGGCGGGACTCCGAGCTCACGCGAGGCTTCAGTCCGCGTCGACCGGGATGCCGACTTCCTGCGCGGGCGGAGGTCTCGCGCTATCTCAAACCTCCCTGCTCTTCCGAGCAGGGCTACCACGGAGACAGGAAATTGACGTTGGGCGTTCACGGCGAATCGAGGAGGGTGCGCAGGCGCGAAAGTTGGAAGCCCGCGGCGGCCTCGTCGAGTTCATCCCAGCGTGCGGCGGCCCCGGGCTGCTCGGTGCGCACGCGCGCCAGCGCGGCGCGAAACGCCTGCAGGTCGCCTTGCGCGAGCACATCGCGCAGCGTCGCCCGCGCCCCCTCGGGGATCGGGGTGGCGTCTTGCGCGGGCCGGGCGAACGGATCGCGCGACGCGGGGCGGGCCGCCTGCCAGCGCAGCGCGAGCAACGCCCCGAGTTTCTCGATCAGATCTTCGGTGCGGAAGGGCTTGGGCAGAAAATCGTCGCAGCCGGCGGTGCGCGCCTCGGCGGAATCGAAACTGATCACGGAGGCGGAGGTGAGCAGCACGCGGAGCGCCGGGCCGCGCGGCAGTTTCCGCAGCCGCCGCGTGAGTTCGAGTCCGTCCATGCCGTCCATGCGCAAATCGACAATCGCAAGATCGGGCCATGCGTCCGCTCCGGCGGTGAGGTGCGCGAGCGCGGCCTCGCCGGAGATTTCCTCGTGGCACGCGAAGCCGAGCGGCGCGAGCAAGTCGGCGAGCAGGCTGCGGTTCACCGCATGATCATCGACGATCAGCACGCGGCGGCGCGGGCCTTCGTAGCCGGTGACCGCGGGAGCGGCGGGCTTGAGCGCGGCGGCGTCGTGCGCCGGGAGGGCGAGGGAAAACGAGAAGGTGCTACCGTGTCCGACTTCGCTCGTGAGCGTGAGCGCGCCGCCCATGCGCTCGACGAGTGCGCGGCTGATCGCGAGGCCGAGCCCGGTGCCGGGCGCGGTGGGCCGCGCCGCCCGGGCCTGCTCGAAGGGCTGGAAGAGCCGCGCTTGATCCTCGGCCGCGATGCCGGGACCGGTGTCGCTAACCGCGAAATGTAGGGCGGGGTCGCCGAACCCCGCCGGTTTTGGTTCAGGGGAATTTTTCGTGACTGCTTCCGCGTTGGCACGCCCTGAGGCGGCGGGGTTCGGCGACCCCGCCCTACAACTGACGCGCAGCGTCACGCTGCCACTTGCCGTGAACTTCACCGCGTTGCCGATCAGATTGTCGAGAATCTGCCGCAATTTCTGCGCGTCGCCCTCGACCCACACGGGCAGATCGGCGGCCAGCTCCTGCTGGAAGGCGAGGCGCTTGCCCGCGGCGGTGTTCAGGTGCGCGGCGCAGACATCCGCGATCATTTCGCCGAGCGCGAACGGCGCGGGGCGCAGCTCGATCTTGCCCGCCTCGATCTTCGCGAGGTCGAGCACATCGTTGATCATCCGGAGCAGGTGCTCGCCACTTTGGTGGACAATGCGGACGCGCTCGCGCTGATCGGTGGCGAGGCGGGCGTCGCCCTGCAAAAGTTGCGCGTAGCCGATGACGCCGTTGAGCGGCGTGCGCAGCTCGTGACTCATCGCGGCGAGGAAAGCGCTCTTCGCCCGGCTCGCCGCCTCCGCCTGATCGCGCGCGGTCGCGAGATCACGCGTGCGTTCGGCGACGATGCCTTCGAGCCGGAGGCGCTCGCGTTCCGCGCGGTCGAGCCGCCAGCGCACGAATTCAAAAATCACAGCGAGCGCCGCGAGGGCGTAGAGCACAAACGCGATGGGACGCAGGTGCCAGGGCGGCGTGATGGAAAAGGTGAAGCTCGTCACACCGCTCACCGCTCCATCCGGATCCTGCGCGCGCACGTCGAGCGTGAAGGGCCCGCCCCACAGGCCGGTGAACGTCGCATCGGTGCGGGCGGACCACGGCGACCAGTTCTCATCATAGCCACGCAGGCGCGTCTGGAACTTCATCCCCGGTCCCGTCCCGAAGCGCCCGGAGCTGAACGCAAACGTGAGCGGGCCGCGACCGTAGGCGAGTGAGGCAGGCGCGGCGTTCGGTGCTGGCGAGAAATGGGACCCATCCGGGAGGGTGCCGTCCGTCAGCAGCACGCCCCACGGGGCCGGCGGCGGGGCGGGCGCGGCGAGATCGATGCGGGCGAGCGCGTCGGGGCCGCTGACCCAGAGCGATTCGCCGCGCGCGTCGCGCTCCCAGCCGGCGAAGCGCGCGCCGCCAAACGCGATGCGCTCGAGAATTTTTCGCGGCAGCGGTTCGAAGCGCGCGGGGCCGGCGGGTTGCAGTGTCATCGCCCCGAGCAGGCGCGGTAGTTCGGCGTCCTCGGTGTCAGCCTGCGCCCAGATTTGGTCCGCGCGATCGGTGGGGGTGAGCGGCCAGAGCTGCGTGCGCGCGTGCCGCCCCGGAATTTGCAACCGCTCCGCGATCACGAAGCGATCGGCCGCGGCTTCGTAGCGGTAGGTGCCGACATCGGTGACGAAGACCACTTCTGCGCCGACGTTGTAAACGTGGCTCCAACCCTGGCCGGCCGGCAACCCGTGATCTTCGCGATACGCGGTGAAGGTGGCGCGCGACCAATCGTCGTCGGCCGTGCCGGCGGGGCGCGTGACCTTGATGAAACCCCGCGTCGGCGTGCCGAGCCACAGCGTGCCGTCGCCGGCTTCGGCGATCGTGCGCACCTCCGTGGTGAGACCGGGCACGCCGCCCTCGTCGCGCCAGCGGCCGTTTTCAAACCGCAACACACTGAGCCCGCTGAAGCGCCCGACAAACATGCGATTCGGATGCCGCGGGAGAATTGCGACTTTGCTCACCCCGTCGGCCGCGGAAAAAATCAGCTGCGGCGCGGCGCCGCCCGCGGCGAGTTGCAGGACGCCTTTGTCGGTGGCCATGAGCAGACCGCTGGCGTGACTGGCGAGCGACCAACACACGCCGGGCCCGCCGGCGAGCAGCGCGAAACGCGCCGGCGCGCCGGCACCCGTTTGCGCGGCTTCGAGGCGCACGACGCCCTCGGGGGTCGCGGCGAAAAGCGTGCCGTCGTGCCGGCAGACATCGCGCACCAGGCCGCGCGGCAAGCCTGTAGTAGGGTCGAAGAACGAAAGCCGCGGGCTCGGCTCGAGTCGCACGACACCATTGCCCGTTCCGACCCACACGCCACCCTCGCGGTCGCGCGTGAGACTGAGAATCGTATCGCTTTCGAGGCCGTTGACGGAGGAGACGCGCGAGTGGAAATTGAACTCCGCGTCAGCCACGATGACGCCGAGCGACTGTGTGGCGATGACGCGCGTGCCATCGGGAAGCCGCTCCATGTAGCGCAGCCGGGTGCGCGCGAGCAGCGTATCGAGCGGCGTCGGGAATCGCTCAAGCCGGCCCTCACGCAGCCGGTAGAAACCGTTGCCGCCCAAGTTCGCGAGGAGCGCACCGTCCGTCATGCGTTCGAGCGCGCAGTAGGGCGCCGCCACGAGTTCCGGCGCGAGCGAGATCTCGGCAAAGTCGCGCCCGTCGAAACGAAACAGGCCGATACCCTGCCGATGGAGAAACAGATCCTCGCCGACCGCGATGAACGCCTGACGTGGCTTGCCGTTGAGCGGCCACGAGGTGAACGCGCCTTCGCGCCAGCGCAACACACGCGTCTCGGTGGCGAGCCAGACGGCGTCGCGCGTCGTGACCATGCTCCAGATCACGCCTAGTGGGCGGGCCTCGGGTGGAAGCTTTTCGACGAGCGAAGTGTAGGCCGGAGTGCCAGCCGCGCTTGGCGCGATGAATCCAAACTCATCGGTGCCGCCAATGAACACGCGTCCTTCCGGGCCAATGACGAGCGAACGCACAAAGCTCGTCGGCACCTCGATGCGGCGCCATTGCGTGCCGTCGTAGCTGAGGACGGAGTGGCTGTTGCCGAACCACATGACGCCGTCGGGCGCCTGCGCGCCCATCCAGATTTGCTGATGGGCGCGGTAGTCGCGCGGCGTGAAGGCCTGCAGCAGCGGCCGGCCCACCTCGGCGGGCGGCGCGGCGCGCAACGCTCCGAGGAGCGTGACGAGGCAGAGAAAACGAAACTTGACCGGCACGCGCGAGGAGAACGTGCGCAGTCGCGGCGCGTCAACTGCGCCGGCTCCGTCATACGTGGGAATGCGCAAGGGCGCGGCCGGCCTCAGTCGAGCAGCTCGCGCAGCCGGGCGAGTTGAAACGCGGCGGCGGCGGCGGTGAGCGCGCGGCAATCCCCCGTGCAGTGCGGATGCGCGGCCGCCGCGCGGGTGACCGCGCCGCGAAAGGCATCGAGATCGCCGTGCGCGAGTTCGGCGCGCAGCGCGGCGCGGACCGCGGGCGGGAGGCGGCCGCTGGTGGTGCTGGCGGTTGTCCCGGGCGGCGCGGCGAGATCGGTTGCGAGCCAGCGGAGGCCGAGGAGCCGGGAGATTTTTTCGAGCAGGTCGGGCGCGGCAAACGGTTTGGCCAAAAAATCATCCGCGCCGGCGGCGCGCCCCTCGGCTTGGTCGAAGCTCAGCACGGATGCGGACATCAGCAGAATTTTCACGGTCCCGCCGCAGGGCAGGGCGCGGGCGGCGCGAGTGACGTCGAGCCCGTCGAGCCCGCTCATCCGCACGTCGAGCACGAGCAGATCGGGCCGCGGTTCGGCGGCGGCCTGCAGTTGATGGAGGGCATCGTGGCCGGAAACGCTTTCCGCACAGGCAAACCCGAGTGGTGTCAGCAAATCGACGATGAGACGCCGGTTGATCGCGTGATCGTCGATCACGAGCACGCGCCGGCGCGGCCCTTCGTAGCCGGTGATGCGGGGCGCGATTTCGGAGGTGGGCGCGGTTTCGACCGCCGGCAGCGAGAGCGAAAATGAAAACGTGCTCCCGCGTCCCACTGCACTCGCCAGGGTGATCGCGCCACCCATGCGGGCGACGAGGGCGCGGCTGATCGCGAGACCGAGGCCGGTGCCCGGGGCATCGCCGCGCGTGGCCGCCTGCTCGAACGGCTGGAAAAGCCGCGGTTGATCCTCGGCGGAAATGCCGGGGCCGGTGTCGGTGACGGCGAAGTGCAGTTGTAGCAGGGCGGGGTCTCCCGACCCCGCCGGGTTTGGTTCATGGGAATTTTTCGTGCCTGGTTTCGCGTTTTCACGTCCTGAAGCGGCGGGGTTCGGCGACCCCGCCCTACAACTGACGCGCAGTGTCACACTCCCGCTCGGGGTAAACTTGATCGCGTTGCCGAGCAGGTTGTCGAGAACTTGGCGGAGTTTCTGGGCGTCGCCGCTTACGACGGTCGGCAGGTCGGGAGCGACCGCGAGGGTGAAGGCGAGGCCTTTCTTTTCCGCCGCGGGCGCGTGGGCGGCGGCGATGTCGCGCAGCAATTCGCCGGGCGCAAACGGCGCGGGGCGCAGTTCGATCTTGCCGGCCTCGATCTTGGCGAGGTCGAGCACGTCGTTGATCATGCGGAGGAGATGCTCGCCGCTGTGTTGCACGATGCGAACGCGCTCCTGCTGATCAGGCGCGAGGCGGGTGTCGGCCTGGAGAATTTGCGCGTAACCGATCACGCCGTTGAGCGGCGTGCGCAGCTCATGGCTCATCGCGGCGAGGAAGGCGCTCTTGGCGCGATTGGCCGCCTCGGCCTGATCGCGCGCGGTGGCGAGCTCGGCGGTGCGGGTCGTCACGAGCGCGGCGAGCCGGCGCTGCTCGCGTTCGGCGCGGCCGACGCGCCAGCGCACGAAACCGAATACGGCTCCGCCTGCGGCAAGCGCATAGAGCCCGTAGGCCACGGCCGAGCGATGCCACGGCGGCGCGATGGAAAAGAAGGTGCGCGCGACTTCGCCGGTGCGGCCAAGGGTGTCGCGGGCACGCACCTCGAGCGTGAATGGGCCGCCGAATAAATTCGTGTAGGTCGCCTCGGGCGTGGCGGAGGGCGTCCATGTTTCCTCGTAGCCGAGGAGCCGCGTCTCGTAGCTCACGCTGGTGCCAAGGGCGGCGGGGCTCGCGAAGAGCAGCCGCAGCGGCTCGCGGCTGAAGGAGAGCGCGAGCGTGGCCGCGCCGGGCCGCCAGCGTTGCGCGCCGCGCGTGAGTTCGCTGATCACGACTGCGGGCGGCGCGGCGACGGGCAGGGCCGCGCCGAGGTCGAGGCGCACGGAGCTGCGGGTGCCGGAAATCCACAGCCATTCGCGTCCGTTTTCCGCAAGATAGGCGAGCGTGCGGGCGCCGCTAAATCCGAGCGAGGCGTTGATCGACTCGGGCAACGGGGTCCACACGGGCGCGGCGTGGTCGCGCAGATCGAGGACGCCGACCTCGAAGTTTCCGTCGGCCCGCCGCACTTGGAACCAGACGCGGTGGCGTCCGTCGGTCTCGAGGGGCAGGTTGTTGATGCCGGCAGGAAATTTTTGCGCAAAGCGCGGATCGGGCGCGAAGCGTTCGCCGGTGGGGTCGAAGCGGAAGACACCGGATTTTTGGCAGACGAGAATCTCATCCTGGAAGACGTGCAGTTTCACCCAGCCGCCTTCGGGCGACAGGCCGTGTGTCGCGTCGAAGCGCGTGTGCTCCGCGAGCGTGCCATCGGCGCGGAGTCGCAATCGAAGCGCGACACCCGCGGACGTGGCGGCCCAGATCGTGCGGTTGGCGGTCTCGACAATGTTGGTGGTTTCCAACTCGAAATCCGGCACGCGCGCGAGCGGCGTCGCGATTAGATCGGGCGAGAAGCGCACGAGCTCGAAGCCGCGCAACATGCCGATGGCGAGCACGCCGGGCAACGCCTGCACCGCGTAGATGTCTTCGCATTGGCTCGGCGTGGCGTGAACGACGCGCGACTCGCCATCGAGCCTGATCACACCGCGCTCGCTGCCGCTCAGAAGCGCGCCTTGGAGGACGACGGTGTTGGAAAGCCGGCCAGACGCGGTGCGCGAGAAGGGCTGGAATTGCGCGGCGCCCAGCGCATCGGGCGCGGGGATGAGACGCATCGGCGGCACGTCCGACATCGACATCACCAGCTCGCGGCCGAAGCGCAGTGGCTCGCCACCGATGGCGTCGGGCCGGCCGTTGCGCGCATCGAAGTGACTCCACGGCGTGAGCGGGTCGAAGGCCGAGAGGCCGTTCGCGGTCTCGACCCACACGCGGCCGTCGCGTCCCAGCCCGAGGCCGTAGGTGGCGGCGTTGGCGAGGCCAGAGGCGGCGGTCAGCCGGCGCACAGGCGTGCCGTCGGCGGCGAGTTGCACGAGGCCCTCGCCGGCCGTGGAAAAAAGATAGCTGCCGTCGGCGAGGCGCAGGCCATTGCGGATGCCGGTGCGGCGGAGAAATTCGTCGGCGGGGGTAGGCCACGGCGTGAGGGTGCCGTCTTCGGAGGCGTGGAGCAGGGTGCCGTTGTCGAGTGCGACCATCACGCCGCGATCGGCGGGCAGGAGCGTGAGCCGGCGTGCTGCACCGAGGCGGGCGTCGCGCACGAAGGGCAGCCAATTTTCGTCGCGCCAGCGGAGCAGCTCGTCGCCGACGTGGCAGAAGGCGTGCTCGCCGACGACGCGGACGGCGGGGCGTTTGCCGGGAAATTCCGCGATGCGAAACACGCCGCCGCGCCATGCGAGCACGGCTCCGTCGATGGCGAAGAGCACGTCGTCGCCTGCGGTCGCGGCGCTCCACACACTGGCGAAATTGCGCATCTGCTCCGGCAACTTTTCAGCGAGTGACATGAACCTCAGCTCGCCGGTGCGGGAGGCGGGCTCAAGGCGCCCGAGCATGCCGCCGCCGCCGATGTAGATGAGGCCGTCGGGTCCGGTGGTGAGTGCGCGTGTCCACGTGCCGGGGAGCGCGAACTGCCGCCAGCGTTCGCCGTCAAAAGAGACAACCGCACTGTAGGTGCCGAAATACATGACGCCATCCGGCGCGCGCGTGGTGGCGAAAATCTGGCTGTGCCCGCGATAAACCTCGGGGGGGAAATTCCGAATCAGCGGCAATCCCGCCTCGGGATCAAACGCCGCCGCGAGTGCCCCGAGGGGCAGCAGCCCGCCGGCGAGGCGGAGGAGGCGGGAAAAAAATCGCACCGCGCGAGTGAGAGGAGCCGGCGCGCGAGCGGCAACGGCGAAGGCAGGCGGAGCGTCAGCTCACGCGCCGGCCGGTTTGGCCCCGGTCTTCTCGCGCCACGTGAGCGCGAAGAGCGCGGCGAGGAGCGGCAGCACGCCGGCGACGAGGATCATCGGGGCGAATTTCCCAATCGCGGATGAGTGCGTGTCGGCGTAGTGGCCGACCAGCGGGTGCAGGCGGGAGTTGATGAACCACACGGTCGCGCCGATGAGGCCGAGGCACTTCGAGGTGTGCGCGGGCGCGATGTCCTGCACGAAGGTGTAGAACATCGCGAAGACGCCCATGATGCCCGCGCCCACGACGCAGTAGAGCGGGAAGAGCGTGCCGCGATCGAGACCGAAGAGCACGGGCGTGGCCGCGAGGCACAGCGCGGCGGCGAACATCAGCACGATCTTCCGCGCGCGCTCGACGGAGCGGCCATGGCGCGCGAGCTTCTTCACGAGGAAACCGATCGCGATGCTGCCGATGTCGGCCGCGAGGTAGAAACCGATGAGCAGATACTGGAGCTGGCGGTCATCAAACTTCAGATCGACGACGAGATGGCGTGGCAGCCACACGCGATAAAAATGCCAGCTCATGTTCACCGCCACGCCGACCGCCATCGTGATCCAAAATGCGCGCATCGAAAACACCGCGCGAAACGGCACGGGTGTCGCCGCGGCGAGGGTCTGCGTCTGCGCGGCGTGCGACATTTCCTTCGCCCGCTCGCCGCGCGTGCCCCAGAGCCACATCACAATCCAGATCGTGCCGGCCGCGCCGACGGCCATGAACAGGTTTCGCCAGCCCTCGCCCTGCGGCCCGACCGCGACGAGGACGAGAATCGGCGTCAGGATCGCGCCGACCGTCATACCGCTGTTGAAGAGCCCGTTCGCAAATGCCTGCGATTCGCGCGGGATGATCCGCCGGATCACGCCGACGGCGACGGGCCAGTTGAACGCCTCCGCCGCGCCGAGCACCGCACGGCAGACTTGCAGTTGGAAAATGGTTTCGACGAAGCCCGTGGCAAATCCCGCGATGGACCACACCAGCAGTGCCGCCGGGTAGAGCCAGCGCAGATCCCATTTGTCGGCGAGAAAACCCGCGATGATCAGGAACACGGCATAGGAGTAGCCGAACACGGCCTCGAGTTCCCCGTAGCCCTGCTCGTTGAGCCCGAAGTCGCGCTTGATGAACGTGGCGAGCGAACCGAGCGTCTGCCGGTCGACATAGTTCACCACGGTGGCGAGCAGCATCATGACCACGACCCACCATTTCCATGGGGCGACGCGGGAGGGAGGAGAGTTTGGGGCGGAGCTCACGGGGTAGAGAGGGTGGGAGACAGTGCGTGGGGCCGCGGCGCGAGGTCAAGCGGTGGCGCCTAGGCCATGTGATTTGTCGGGGCGAGCTTGGCTCGACGGGCGCGGCCAGGCGACGCCGGTGCCTGCGGAAGCGCGATTCTGCGACGAGTGCGGGGCGGCAGTCTCAGGCCCGCTGCAAGCCGCAACTGCTCCCCCGGCAGCAGCGCCGGCCGCCGAGCGCCGACTCGTCTCCGTCCTCTTCGCCGACCTGGTCGGACACACGTCACTCTCGGAAGATCGCGACGCCGAAGAGGTGCGCGAGCTCCTCTCCCGCTACTTCGAGACCTCTCGAACGATCATCGAGCGCTACGGCGGAACGGTCGAGAAGTTCATCGGCGACGCCGTCATGGCCGTGTGGGGAGTGCCGACCGCGCACGAGGACGACGCCGAGCGCGCTGTCCGCGCGGGGCTCGAGCTCGTCGCCCTCGTCGCCGCGCTCGGTGACGACGTCGGCGCCCCCGGTCTGCGCCTCCGCGTCGGCGTGGTGACCGGTGAGGTCGCAGTCACTCTCGGCGCGACCGCTGAGGGCATGGTGGCCGGCGACGCCGTCAACACCGCCGCGCGGGTGCAGTCCGCCGCCGAGCCGGGCTGTGTGTACGTCGATGACGCCACCCGCGGTCTCACCGCAGCCGCGATCGCCTACGAGGACACCGGGCTGCACGACCTCAAGGGCAAGTCCGAGCCGATGCGGCTCTTCTCCGCAGTCACCGTCGTCGCCGAGGTCGGGGGCGGACAGCGGGTCGACGGGCTCGAGGCACCACTGACCGGCCGTGACCGCGAGCTGCGCCTGCTCAAGGAGCTCTTCCACTCCACCGCCGAGTCGCAGCGCCCGAGGCTGGTGGTGCTCGACGGCGAGGCAGGCATCGGCAAGTCGCGGCTCGCGTGGGAG
>JANNEY010000068.1:0-2693 GCA_031379235.1 Opitutaceae bacterium
CATTCTCGCGACCGAAATGGAGCACCACTCCAACCTCGTGCCGTGGCAGCAAGCCGCCAAGGCCAGCGGCGCGACGCTGCGCTATGTGCCCGTGCTCGGCGCCGACGCCGAGGGCGGCCTTGATCTCGCCGCGCTCGACTCACTCCTCACCCCGCAGGTGAAGGTCTGCGCCTTCACCCACATTTCCAACACGCTCGGCACGATCAATCCCGTGGCCGAACTCTGCCGCCGCGCGCGCGCCGTTGGGGCGATCAGCGTAATCGATGCGGCCCAGTCCATTGGCCACGGGCCGTTCGACGTCCGCGCACTGGGGGCGGATTTCGTGGCGTTCTCCGGCCACAAAATGTGCGGGCCGACCGGCATCGGCGTGCTCTACGGCCGCCGCGCTTTGCTCGACGCGCTCGCGCCCGACGAGACCGGCGGCGGCATGGTCGTAAGCGTAGACTACGAGGGTGCACGCTGGAAGCCCTCGCCCGAGCGCTTCGAGGCCGGCACGCCCAACATCGCCGATGCCATCGCCCTCGGCGCGGCCTGCGATTATCTCGACGCCCTCGGCCGCGCTGAAATCGCGCGCCACGATCAGCACCTCGCCGCGCTCGCCTATGAGAAACTTTCCGCCATTCCCGGCATCCGCCTCATCGGCCCGCGCGCGGGCGGCGCACGCAGCGGGCTCGTGAGCTTCGCGTTTGCCGACGTGCACGCGCACGACGTCGTCACCTTCGCCGACGAAGACGGCATCGCGCTCCGCGGCGGCCACCACTGCAACCAGCCGCTGATGCGCAAACTCGGCCTCACCGGCACGACGCGCGCGAGCTTCTACGTCTACAATACCGAGGAGGAAATCGACCTCCTCGTCGCGAGCCTGCGCCGGATCGTGAAGTTCTTCAGCGCGGGCTGAGCGAAGCCGGGCCTACGCGCAACGAGGTTCGGATCACGCCGGGATTGAATTTCGCAACCTTCTGGTTGCTTCCGGCAAGAATAGTGTTCATTTGAACACTTATGTTTATCACTTTAGGGCGTGTTTTCAAATTCTGTCATAGCGAGAAGCCGCGCCCTGCGCGGCGACGAAGCAATCCAGCTGGATTGCCACGGCGCGCTTCGCGCACCTCGCGATGACAGTTCATTTTGAAAACACGCCCTAGTAAGAACGCGCGGGCTCGGTCCACCTTCGTGATCTCGCCGCCCTGCTCGCTGCACCCTGTCCATGGCCGCCGCACCCGAAAAGCTCGCGGCGCTCCGGCATCTCATCGCCGGGCGCTTCCCCACCGCCACGCGGACGCTCGGCCGCACCTTGGCCACCGGGATTCCTTCCGTCGATGAGGCATCGGGTGGATTGCCGCTGGGCGCGTTAACCGAGATCGTTTGCGGGGCGCCGAGCTGCGGCAGCCTGCTTTTTTTAGAGAAAATATTCCGCGCGACCCGCGCCGCCCGCCTGCGCATCGCGCTCGTTGATTCGGCCGACTCCTTCGATCCTGACTCGTTTCCCATCGATTTGCTCGCTCATCTCGTCTGGGTTCGTTGCACCGTGGCAGCGGCGCTCGCGGCAGCCGATTTGCTCGCGCGCGACGCCAATCTCGGCCTCGTCATCCTCGATCTGCGGCGCAGCGATGAACGCGAATTACGCCGCACACCGGCGACCCTGTGGTATCGCCTGCAACGCGCGGTCGAGCCCGCCGATCTCGCACTTCTTGTGATCACGCCCTGCGCCGCGGTGCCCAGCGCCCAGCTCCGTTTCAGCCTGGGTATTTCGCACTCCGCCGATGCGCTCGATCGCGATCGTCCGATCTTGGCCGGCTCACTGCAGCTCGAGTTGCAGCGTCAGCGCGTCTCCTCGCGCAACGCCGTCGCCTAATCTAGGCGCGCCTTTCCCCTCGCCCGTTGCTCGCCATGTTTGCCGTGCTCCACATCGCCGACTTCGCGCTTCTCGCCGTGCTTCGCATCGAGCCCGCTGCATCCACCCCCACGTGTCGCGCCGCCGCGCTTTTCATCGGCAGGGGAAAACAATCTGTCGTCGGCGCCGTCAACACCGCGGCGCGCCACGCCGGCGTCGAGCCCGGGATGACTTCGCCACAAGCGGTCGCTCGCTGTCCCACCCTGCGCATCCGCACCCCAAGTCCCGCCGCGCAGACCGAGGCCAACGCCCTGCTCTTTGCGGTCGCATTTTCACTGTCACCCACCATCGAAGATACGGGTCCGGGCATTTGCACCATCGATCTTCGCGGCGTCGACATCCGCAAAATCGAGTCTGGCGCCCGCACCGCGATCACGACACTTGCGCACCAGAGTCTTCCTGCCACGGCCGGACTCGCACGCACGCCCTTGCTTGGCCTCTACGCGGCCCGGGCCGCGACTTCGTTTCTTCAAGTCACCGACGAAGCCACGTTTCTCCAACCACTCCCCCTCGCGACCGCCGAGCCTACAGCAGAGCTTGCGGGCATTCTGGCGAATTGGGGGCTGCACACCCTCGGCGATCTCTTGCGCCTGCCGCGCGACGAAATCATTCGCCGTTTCGGCGCCGCCGGGCTCGCCCTCTGGCAACGTGCCTGCGGCGGCGAGCCGCGACCACTGCGCCCCGTCATTCCGTCGCTGAATTTCTCCGCTACGATGGAATTCGAAGAGCCACTGGAGACCCTCGAGCCCTTGCTCTTTATTCTCCGGCGTTTCCTCGACCGGCTGGCGTTGGAGCTGACGAC
>JANNEY010000105.1:0-10163 GCA_031379235.1 Opitutaceae bacterium
TGTTAAACGGCGTATACGGTTCCTGCGGGTGGGGCCCCCCCCGCTCCACCTTCCGGTTTGCTCCTTTCCCGAGTTGCAGAGCGCTTCGACGGTATTGTTCCGGCTAAGCCATGAAGCCGAGGTCGGGGGTCGCGAAATTGCCGAGATTCGGAAACACATCGGGCATTGCCTCCGGCGCGACGCCGAACCAACGCGCGCACGTGCCGCCGAATTGATCGAGCGACGTGGTGGGAATCAATACCCCGCGCCCTCCCGTGTCATCGGGGCCGCCGAGGGCCAAGTCGGGAAACGTGCCGTAGAGATCGCCGCCACGCACGGCGCCGCCCATGATGAGCTGGTGGTTGCCCCAGCCATGGTCAGAGCCCGATCCGCTCGGCTGCAGGCTGCGGCCAAATTCGCTCGCGGTAAACGTTGTCACTTGATCCGCGATACCCATCTCCGCCGTGGCGTTGTAGAGCGCCGACATGCCGTCCGAGAGCTGCCGCAGGAGGTCCCACTGCGCCCAACTTTGCGACGAATGGGTGTCGAAGCCCCCGAGGGCGCAGAAAAATACCTGACGCTTCATCCCGGTCGAGCCGCGCAGACTGATAATTTGCGCGACCTGCCGGAGCTGCTGCCCGATACCCGTGCCAGGAAATACGGTCGAAAGCGCTCCGCCGCTTAGGCCCGTGAGCATGCCGTTGAGCTCAATCCCGTCGGCGCGGACGTCATTCGCGGCCTGCACCATGGAAAGTCCGCTGTTGAAGGTGACGATTTCCTGCAAGGCCTTGGCCTTCGCGGCCGCCGCACTGGCGGGCCAGGCCGTCAGCCCGTCGGCACTGAGGTTGAAGCCCGGGATCAGGCTCGTCGATTGCACCACGTTGCCGGCGCAAAAGAGCGCGGGACCGGCGAACGAGATCCCCGGCGGGAATGTCGACGCGGCGTTCTGCGCCCGCGTGGCGTCGGCGATGCGGCCCGCCCAACCCGTGCCGCCGGAGCCGTTCGGATCGCCCGCCTGCATGGAAACCACCTGATCGGAGTGGGAATAGAGATTCGTCGGCAGGCCGACGGTCGCACCGAGGTATTGGGCGCGGGTCGTCGGCCGGACCAGCATGCCGACATTGGCCACAGCGGCGAGTTTGCCCTGCGCCCAGAGCGGATGCAGCGAGGCGAGGCCGCCGTTGAGGCCGTAGGGCGTGCCGTTTTTGGCGGAGACCCCGAGCACGGGCGTGTTTTGATCTGGGAGGGCGAGTGAACCGCGGGCGTTCTTGTAGTTCGCCAGCGCCGCACCGGCGAGCGGGACCAGCATGTTATGGCCGTCGTTGCCGCCGAGCATGAAGACGCAGACGAGCGCCTTGTAGTCGGACGGGCTGGACGGAACGGACTGGGCGCGGGCATTCAACACGCCAATGCGGCCGAGCCCGGTTGCCGTGGCGAGCATCGTCGTTTTCTCGAGGAAGTTGCGGCGAGAAATAAAGGAGGCGTGTTGCATGGGAAGAGTGGATGAAGTTGAGAAATGGAACGTAGGGTTGAGCGAGTGAGTGGCCGACTCGGTGGGATTGCCGCTTAGCGCCCAACTCCAGACGCTCAGCTGGTTGGTTCGAAATTAATATTGGACGTCGTAGTAGCCGGAGAGGGCGGTGAGGTGAATGGCCGTGCGGGCCTTGCTGATCGCGTCGCCCTGGGCATTGACCGCGTTGGCGAGGCTCTGGCGCATTTCGGGCGGCATCCGTCCGTAGAGGAGCGTCTGATCGACGGCGTCGATGAGCGCGACGGTGTTGCCGGCGAGACTCACGAACGGCGCGATGCTGACGGGAAAATCCGCGCCCGGATTGGAAAGGATCTGCCAGAAGAGATTGCCGCGCAGAACGGCCTCGGTGGGGCCGTAGATTTGGAATTCGGGCCCGTTGAGGGTGGAGCGGGGGATGCGGAAGAGCGGGGAATAGAAGCCAAAGACGGAGCTTGGGGTGAGCGGCATCTGGCTCATGAGGGAAAAGGTCCAGGCCTGTTGGTTGGTCGGCGAGATGGAGCCGCCGAGTGCGCGCACGAAAGCGGCGGCGTGATAGATCGGATCCTTGAGTCGGCCGCAGTCGGCCGTCGCGACATCGTTCCGCGCTTCCGCATCGGTGAGAATCGCGCGCACGACGGCACGCAAATCACCGCGCACGCCGGCGCCGTTGTCGATGAACACGGCCGAAACGCGCGCCACATAGGCGGGCGTGGGATTGCTCTTCACGATGAAGCGGATCAGGCGCGTCGAGATGAACGGAGCGATGTTCTGGTGATTGAATAGCCAGTCGAGCGTGCCGGCCATGTCGGCCTCCGGCGACTGGCCGGCGGGGAGCGTAACGCCGACGAGCGTCTTCGCCCGCG
The DNA here is from genome assembly GCA_031379235.1 of Opitutaceae bacterium. GTDB lineage: Bacteria > Verrucomicrobiota > Verrucomicrobiia > Opitutales > Opitutaceae > ER46. The sequence goes on from JANNEY010000105.1 coordinate 2,353, forward strand.
TGTCGTGATTGCTCGGGCGCGCGACGAGCGGGCCGGAGAAATTTTCCCAATTGTTGTTCGCGGGGCCAGGAAACGTCCAGCCAGTGAGGGCGAGCGCGACCTGTTGCACCGTCGCCTGATCGTAAGCGCGGATGGGATTGCCCTGCGCATCGAGTTGACGCGAGCCGTCGGGATTCAGTTGGTAGAGACCGATGGTGAAGAGCTGCATGAGCTCGCGCGCGAAGTTTTCGTTGGCGGCGCTGCCAGCGGTGGGTTTGTTGCTGTTCGCGAGGTCGAGATATTTTCCCATCTGCGAACTATGCGCGATTTCGTCGAGGAGGGTGCGATAGTTGCCAAACGCGTTTCGGCTGAGGATCTGCAGGTAGGGCACGATCTCGTCGGGGTAGATATTCTTGTTGGCCGAGATCACGATGATTTGGCTGAGGGCACCGGCGACTCGCTGGCGAAGTTGGTCAGGGGCCGATGAGAGGCGGCCGAGATACTCCGCCCGCACGGTTCCCATGTTCATCGCGCCGGGGTTCGAAATGGGCGTCTCGGGCATGGCGAATTGTTCGTCGAGCCACGCGGTGACTCCGAGGGTTTGCAGTCGCGCGAGATCGGCGGGGGTCGGCCCGTAGGCCGCCTGCTCAAGCAGACGAGCGGCGGCGAGATTCGCGGTTCCTTGGGTTGTGCCACCACCGGGCGGAGCGGTAATCGCTGCAGTCGTAACTCCACTTGCACTCGCATCAGCCGCGCTGGTGGCGCGGATCGTGACGCTGGCGGGAGTGGGTGGGGCGGGGGGCGCCGTGTAGAGACCGGTGGGGGAAATGGTGCCGATGACGGCGTTGCCACCAGCGATGCTGTTGACGCTCCATGCGACCGTGGTGTTCGCCGCGCCGGCGACGGTAGCGACGAATTGTTGCGCTGCGCCGGCAGTGAGAGACACCGAAGCAGGTGCGACGGCCACGCTCACGGGTGGCGGTGGTGGAGCAGCAAGCACGGTGACTACCGCCGCGCCGACGGCGCTTGGGGCGGCTGCACATGTCGCCTGAACGGTGACCGTAGAGGGCGCGGGTGGAGGAAGAGAAGGTGCGGTGAAAACGCCGCTGCTGGAGATCGTGCCGACACTGGCGTTGCCACCGACCATCCCGTTCACCGCCCAAATCACTGCCGATGCAGAGGTCCCCGTGACGGTCACACTAAAATTCCGCGTGTTGCCCGCTGCGACGCTCGTGCTCGCGGGACTCACGGTCACTGCCACAGCGGGGGCTGATGTCACACTGAGCGTCACAGCGGAGCTGGTCGTTCCTCCCAGCCCAGTGTTGACTACGGTGATCGGAATTTTTCCGCCGGCTTGAGTTGGCAGAGCAACGCCCGTGGCGCCCAGGCCCGTGGATGAAAGTAGAGTTGTAGGGAGTGACACATCTCCGAACTTCACCACCGAGCCCGCGTGAAAATTTGCACCATTAAGTGTGATCGTGAAATTACCGACGGGGACGGTCTTCGGTGATGTGCTCCAGAGTTGTGCGGGCGGCTGGGTTATCTTGAGCGCCACGGCGCTTGATTTGTTCGGATAGGCCGTGCTGGTGGCGCGCACCGAAACGGTGTTCGCGGACGGAATCGTGGTCGGTGCGCTGTAGCGACCGGAGTTGGAAACGGTGCCGTAGGTGGCGTCGCCACCTATAACGCCATTCACCGACCACGTGACCGTGTTTGGGCTCAGCGGCACGTAAGCTGTAAGCTGCCGCGAATCACCGACGGTGACACTTCCGCTGCTGTAAACGGTAATGTGCTGTGCGTGTGCGGCGCAAAGTCCCAAAGTCGCGAACAGAAGTCCGAGGAGACGCTTTGTCATGATGCCTTTGAATTGCACCAAGCGCAAAACCTCAAGTTCCGACCGCGTAAAACGAAGATGAATACACCTCGGCGCGATCTGGCTCAGTAGGAACACGCAGATGCCCGAACGGCTTTTTGCCCCGCAGAAAATCTTCTGCGGTCTCCGCCAAACGCCTGCCCGTGTCGCGAATCAGCTCACTCTATTTGGTCGGACTGAGGTTCTCTTTGCCCGTGGCTCCGTTGGCCTCCGCTCCGGCCTTTGCCGTGGGCACAACTAAAGTTTTCCGACGGCTATTTGGCCGGGGCTTTTATGTCACTCACGCGGCCAGGCTCTCGTGTGCCTTTTCCCAATCGCTTCGTAAGCGTGTCGCCGAGGTCGTCGCGGCACTTTTCGGCGAACGAAAGCAGTTGCTGAACTTCGACGGGACGCGAAGCCGCGAGGTTGTGGGCTTCAGCCAGGTCAGCCTGCAAATCGTAGAGCTTCGGCGATTCGTTCTGGATATTCTCGTATCTGGCAGGGATGCCATCGCGCCCGCCCGGGCGTCCGGCGAGTGTGCGAAAAGTGTGAGGTAAGATTAGTTTCCAGCGACCGTCACCACTGACGACGGCCTGAAGTTCGTTCTGGGCATACCAAATTCCGTAGCCTTGATGCGGATTTTTCGCCCCGGCCTGACGTGAGAGCAGGGGCCAGACGTTGAGGCCGTCGATGGGTAGGGTCGGAAGTTTTGCGCCGGTGATGGCGGCAAAGGTCGGCAGCAGGTCGATCGTCATGAGGTAGTCGTCGCTGATGACACCGGCGGGGACGTGACCGGGCCAGCGCATCAGACACGGCACGCGCGTGCCGCCCTCCCACGAGGTGCCCTTCCCCTCTCGCAACGGCCCGGCACTGCCGGCATGCGTGCCGTAGCTGAGCCAGGGGCCGTTGTCGCTGGTGAAGATGACGAGCGTGTCGCGTTCGATTCCGTGCTGCTTCAAAGCGCGCAGCACTTCACCGACGGACCAGTCGATCTCCATGATGACATCGCCGTAGAGTCCGTTCTGCGACTTGCCCTTGAACTTGTCGCTGACCGCGAGTGGCACGTGCGGCATCGAGTGTGCGAGATAGAAAAAGAACGGTTTCGCCTTGTTCCGCTCGATGAACGCCACCGCGCGCTCCGTATACCACGTCGTGAGGTTGCGCATTTTATCCGGCGTGATCTCGGGATCGATGACTTTGCCGTTTTCATAGAGCGGGAGCGCCGGGTAGGTGCCGGCCTTCGCTTCGGGATGAAACGGCCACATGTCGTTGGAGTAGGGCAGGCCGAATGATTCGTCGAAGCCGTGGCGATTGGGGAGGAATGGTTCACGGTGCCCGAGGTGCCACTTGCCCGCCATGCCGGTCGCGTAGCCGCGGGCTTTGAGCATCTCAGCCATCGTGGTTTCGTTGGCGTGGATGCCGTGGTTGGCGTTCGGCCCGAGCGCGCCGTGCAGGCCGAGGCGATTCGGGTAACAGCCCGTGAGCAGGCCTGCGCGCGAAGCGGAGCACACCGCTTGGGCCACGTGGAAGTTGGTGAACTTCACGCCGTCGCGCGCGAGCGAGTCGAGATGAGGCGTCGTGTAGCCTTTCGCACCAAAGACGCCCACATCGCCGTAGCCCTGATCGTCGGTGAAGATGACGATGATGTTGGGGAGGCGATCGGCGGCGCCGGCGAGTGACGTGATCCAGAGCGTGCTGACGAGCAGGAGGGGCTTGCGACAGAAGTGCATCGTGTGGTGATCCGAAGCCGCGATTGCCGCGGCGCGCAAACCAAGTTTCCGCACGGCGCGCAATTGCGCGGCCGCAGGTTTGCGTTGACGCATCATATCAAATGTCGACCTTACCGTCACCGGTCCCCGATCGATGAGCGCGGGGTTCGGCGAACACCCCATGAACTCAAACCGCTTCGTTTCCTGTCGGTTTGTTGTCCGGTTGGCGCTGCTATTTGTGCTGACCGTCGTCGTTCCCGCCTTCGCCCAAACATCCGGCCTCGTGAGCGGGCAAGTCCGCAACGCCGCGACCTCCGTCTTTCTCGACGGAGCCGAAGTGAGCGTCGAGGGCAGCGCAAAATTTACCCTCACGGATCGTGAAGGGCGCTTCGAACTCAGTCTGCCGCCCGGCCTTGCCACACTCGTCGTGCGCTACATCGGTCTCGAGCCCGAGAAAGTCACCGTCGATGTGCGTGCGGGCACGCGCATCGTGCAGGCGATCGCGATGAACTCAGGGGTCTACAAACTCGACCCGTTCACCGTGTCCGGGCCGCGCGAAGGCAGCGCGCAGGCGATCACGAAGCAGCGCGAGGCGCTCAACGTGAAGAATGTCGTCGCTTCCGATTCCTTCGGCAACATCGCCGACGGCAACATTGGCGACTTTCTCCAGCAGTTGCCAGGCGTCACCGCCGTCTACGTCGGCGCCGATGTGCGCTCGGTGCAGATTCGCGGCATCGATGGCTCGCTTAATTCGGTGACGATGGACGGCGATCGCGTCGCCAGTTCGCAGTCGGCGAATACCGGCCGCACGTTTGAATTTGAGCAAGCCTCGTTGAATAACATCGAGACCATTGAGGTTACCAAGGCACCGACGCCCGACATGGATGCCGATTCCATCGGTGGCAATGTGAACATCGTTTCGAAGAGCGCCTTCGACCGCAACCAGCCGCGTGTTTTCTTTTATTCCATCGGTGGCGTGTGGCGTCCGAAATATTTCACGCGTTCCGACAACTGGCTCCGCGAGCCGATTCCCAACGTTGGGCCCTCGCTCAACTTTTCCTACGCCGATCGGCTCGGAGCGGAGAAGCGCATCGGCATTTCGCTTAACGCCACCTATCACTCGCAGCCCGGCGGCGACACTGCGGCGCTCGCCACCTATCAGGCCGCCCTCGTCGAGCCCTACTACACGCAGAACATCACTGTGCCGCGTCCGGCCGGCGCCCCGCGCACGCGCCTCGCGACCGGTGCCAAGCTCGAATACAAGCTCAGCGAAAGCACCGTCCTCTCGCTCAACACCGCCTACAATTGGTTCCACGAGACCAACGACACGCGCGCGATGGTCCTCGGCACGACGGCTGCCGTCGCAAATTTCCGCCCCGGCTACACGAGTTTCTTCGAGGAGGTGCTGCAAAACGCAAACTCGTCGAGCGCCATCACCCTGAGCACCGACGACAAATCTGGTCGCACCTACCAGTTCGTCCCGACGGTGCGGCATCGCTTCAATGGCTTCGACATCGACTACGGCGTGAGCTTCTCGAACTCGCAGACGTATTACGACTACGCGCCCAGCGGCCGGCATTTCCAGTCGCGCCCCAAGGCCACCGTCTCCTACCGGCTCGCCAACATCGGCTTCACCATCGATCGACGCGAGAGCCTCAAGTGGCCCAAATATGCGCAGACCGCAGGCGCCGACCTCTTCGACCTTAACAGCTACGGCACGCTCCTCGTCACCGACACCGATCGCTCCGGCGAGGACGAGGTCAAGACGGCGAAGCTCAACGTGAAAAAGACCCTCGATCTCGGCCTGCCGTTGCTCGTGAAAATCGGCGGCGTTATCCGCCAGCAGGACCGCGCACTGGAGAATCACTCGAAGCGTTTCAATTTCGCCGGCCCCGACGGCGTCCTCGCCAGCGGCGACGAGCGGCTCGGCCAGTTTCGCGACACGACCGCGAAATGGACCGACTCCAACGAGGGCTACCGCTCGCCGCCGTGGGCCAATCCGTTTGCTGTCGCGCGCCACGTCGCACTCTACCCCAGCCACTGGGTCGAAGACGCGCCGTTCACCACGACCTCGCGCCTCATCGGCGACCGCAACATCACCGAGACTGTGACCGCCGGCTACGCGATGGCCAACCTCCGCCTCTCGCAGCTCTCGGTGCTCGGTGGCGTGCGCATCGAGAAAACTGAGACCGATGCCGAGGGTCCGGCCACGGTCAACGGTGTCATCCGTCGGCTCGACCGCAAGGGCGCCTACCGGGATGTGTTCCCCGGCGTGCACCTGCGTTACGCGCCCGCGCGTAGCTTCGTTTCCCGCCTCAGCTACTCGTCGGGCATCGGCCGACCGTCGTTCGACGCGATCATCCCGTCCGACACGATCAACGACACGGCGCAGACCGTGACCATCCGCAACTCCGCGCTGCGCCCCCAATACTCCGACAACTTTGACGCCACCGTTGAGTATTATTTCGAGCCCGTCGGCTCGCTCACCGCGGGCGTCTTCATGAAACAGGTCGACGGCTTCCAGTTCACCGACAGCAGCCAGTTTGTCCCCAGTGGTGCCGACAACGGTTTCGATGGGCAGTATGTTGGCTATCGCATCAGCACCACGCGCAACGGTGGCAGCGCGAAATACCGCGGCCTCGAGCTCGCCTACCAGCAGCAATTCACCTTTCTGCCCGGCTTTTGGCGCGGCTTTGGTTTCTACGCCAACTACACGCGCCTGCTCACGCGCGGCGACTACGGCGGCGCGACGGTCACGTCGACGGTCGCCGGCTTCGTGCCGAAGACGGGCAACGTTGCGCTCACCTATCTCGGCCACGGCTTCAACCTCCGCCTTAACGCCGTCTGGCGCAGCGAGTATCTCATCACCAACAGCGCCAACGCCGCGCTCCTCGTCTACCAGGAGCCGAAGCTGCAGGTGAATCTGAAGACGCGCTACAACCTGAATCGCGCGACCTCGATCTTCTGCGACATCGAGAACCTCAACAAGTCGCCCATCACCGAGACTTGGGTCGGCACCAAGGATCGCCCGAATCAGACCCGTATCGTTGTTGCCAAGGTCGTCGCCGGCGTGAGCGGGCGCTTCTGATGCAGGGCGGGCCTGTGACCCGTCTTCCGTTTCATGCGCGCTAAAATCATTCCACTCACGGTTGCGCTATTCGCCGGAGGCCTCGCATCTGCCGCCGAGAAATTCGCGCTCCCCGCCGACAAATTCTCCAGCACGCCCGCGGTCGAGCCGGCCGCGGCGGCGAAGACCTTCCGCGTGAAGCACGGCTTCACGATGGACCTGCTCGCCGCCGAGCCTCTCGTCGCGAGTCCGGTGGCGATGTGCTACGACGAAAACGGCGCGGCCTACGTCGTCGAGATGCTCGACTATCCCTACACCGACGCCGCCACCCATCAGGCCTGGAAGGAAAATACCACCGACGCCCCCATCGGCCGCGTGCGCAAATTGATCGACCGCGACGGCGACGGCGTTTTCGACGAGAGCTTCATCTTCGCCGACGGTCTCTCTTGGCCGACCGGCATCACGTGCTGGCAGGGCGGCGTGTTTGTCACGGCCACGCCCGACATCTGGTATCTCAAGGACTCCGATGGCGACCACCGCGCCGACGTGCGCGAGAAAGTTTTTTCCGGCTTTCGGAAATACAACATCCAGGCCGTCATCAACACGCCGCTCTGGGGCCTCGACAACCGCATCACCTTTGCCGGCGGCACCAACGGAGGCCAAGTCGCCAGCCTCCGCCATCCCGAGGTGGCCGCGCTGAAAATCGCGCGCAACGATCTCCGGATCGATCCGCGCACGGGCCGCATCGAGGCCATCGCGGGCGGCGCGCGCTTCGGCCACGGGATGGACGATTGGGGCAACCGCTTTCTCTGCAACATCCGCAATCCCGCGCAGCACGTCGTCTACGACGGCACGCTCGTCGCGCGCAATCCGCTCCTGCCCGTGCCGCCGCCGGTCTTCGATGCGCGCGAGTCCGGCGATCAACTCCCGGTGAAGCGCATCAGCCCGCTCGAACCTTGGCGCGATCTGCGCGCGCGGCGCTGGGTCGCGGAGAACCACGCTGTGCCGCGCAGCGAACTCGTGGCTGGCGGCGTGTTCACCTCCGCCGCCGGCATCACGATCTACCGCGGCGCGGCCTATCCGGTGGAGTATCGCGGGCAGGCGTTCACCGCCGAGGTCGCCAACAATCTCGTGCAGCGGCAGACGGTCGCGAAGGACGGGGTGACCTTCAAAATCGAAAACGCGGACACCGACGCGGAGTTCC
>JANNEY010000109.1:0-1821 GCA_031379235.1 Opitutaceae bacterium
GGGGGGGGGGGCCCCTTCCCTGGCCCGGTGGGGGGGGCGCGTATGCGGCCGTCGTATGGCGGCCACAGTCAGGGCCCCGCCCACCTCACTCCTACCTCGGAAACAGTTCCGTGGTTTTCTTCGCGCGGTAATCGAACACCGTCGCGAGCTGCCGGCGGATCCAAAGCGCATCGACCATGCCCCCAATCGGTCCCCAGCCGGGATCGTAGGTGATGCGATCGATCATCGTTACTCCACCGGGCGCCGGCGTGAAGCAGTGCTCATGGTGCCAGAGTTTGTAGGGCCCGAGGCGTTGTTCATCGACGAAGAACTCGCCCTCGCGCACATGCGTGATCTCGGTGAGCCAGCGCACCGTGATGCCGGGCAGAATCCCGATGCGATACGCGATCAACTGGCCGGCATACATCCGCGGCGCGAGGTCGCCGAGTATTTCGAACCGCAGGTCCGGCGGCGTGAGCGCGTCCAAGTTGCGCGGCGTGGCGAAAAATTCCCAGATGCGCGCGGGTTCGCCGGGGACGAATTGCTGGCGGTGCAGATAGCGAATCATATGGCAGTGCTACGCGCCGGCGGGCACCGCAGATTCATACCGGCTTCGGCCGGTTTTTCTGCACCGTGATGATCGCGACGGCGCCGATGAGATTGCGGCGGCGACGGCGATGTGCGGCGTCAGCGGTTCGTCGAGGATCGCCCAGCCGAGGATCACGGCCACGACGGGGTTGACGTAGGCGTAGGTCGAGATGCGGGCGGGCGTTTCCTCGTCCTTGTGTTTTGGCGGGCCCGAGCGATACTGTGGTCATCATGAAGACCTTCAAAATCATCGTGGAAAAACACGCCGATGGGTATGTCGCCTATCCAGTCGGCGTCGAGGGGGTCGTCGTGGGGCAGGGGAATTCGTTTGAGGAGGCGATGCAGGATGTGCGCTCCGCGCTGAAATTCCACGTAGAAACCTTCGGGCCGCAGGTCTTGGAGCCGGAGACCCCGGCGCTCGATGCGTTTGTGGCGGAAGCGACGGTCTGACGGGATCGCGGCGTATGGCGAAGTTTCCGATCGATGCGCCCAAGGCCCGGGTGTTGCGGACGCTGAAACTGCTTGGCTTTGAATTGGTGCGCGAGCGCGAGCACATCGCGATGCTGCGGCAGAATCCCGACGGCACGCGAACGCCGCTGACCCTGCCAAATCACGCGCAGATCAAAAGCTCCACGCTGAGGCTGATTCTCCGGCAGTCGAACATCGCGCGCGAAGATTTCCTGTCGGCCTACGAACAATCGTGAGCGGGATGGCGGCGGAAACGCGTTCGGCGTGGGGTCAAGCGGGTGTTGGTTTCGCGCGGGTCTTTTCCGTCGTGATGATCGCGACGGCGCCGATGATCACGGCGGCGGCAACCGCGATGTGCGCGGTGAGCGGCTCATCGAGAATCGCCCAGCCGAGGATAACGGCGACGATCGGGTTGACGTAGGAGTAGGTCGAGACCTTGGCCGGCGTGCTGTTTTTCAGCAGCCACGCATAGACGGGAAACGCGACCAGCGAGCCCGCGACCACGAGGTAGGACCACGCGAGCCACGAGCGCACGGTGATAGCGGCGACGTTCACCCGCGGTCCCTCGCCGATCACGAAGCCGATCGCCATCATCAGCACTCCGCCGCAGAGCATCTGCACCGTGGCGGCCATCATGGGCGCGGCCCCGCTCTTTGTGTATTTGGCGAACAGCGATCCTCCCCACCAACTGATGCTCGCAAAGAACAGCGCGAGCAGGCTCGCCACCGGCGGGCGGACGTTCTCCGGCGGAAGTTCGGGCGTGATGATGGTGCCGTGGCGCTCGGA
>JANNEY010000171.1:0-2296 GCA_031379235.1 Opitutaceae bacterium
GGCACGGGCGTCCCGCCCGTGAGCGTGGAGAACACGGGCGGGACGCCCGTGCCACTCTCCAACAACCGCTTCACGCGCGCACAAAATTTCTCCGGTGTCTCCCCGCCGGGCAAGCGCGTCCACTGCACGGCCTTGAACTCCGCGGGCACCTTGGCCTCCGCGTCGCGCGTTTCGTCGATCACCACCGGTAACAAAAACGTCTTCTCCTCCGCCATCGCATGCGTGCGTTGCGCGGCGAGTTTCCACTCCACCCGGAAATAGCCTTCGAGCCGCGCCTGCGTCGCCGCCGAAATCACCGGCAAGAACAGCGCGCACTCCGCAATCTGTTTCCGGATCTTCGCGTCCCACACATCGCCGCCCGTGAGTTCGTCCTTATCAAACCACACCACGATGCCCGCCGCCCGCAACGCTTCCGCGATACGCAGCACCGCCTCCGCGTCTTGCGACGCGTAGCTGAGGAAGACGGCGGGACTTGGTTTGGCCGGCATGGCGCGAAGTGCAGGCATCACTGTTTTTGCCGGGCACGCCGGTTCTTTTCCAACACGAGCACATCCGCCTGGTCCTTCGGACGATTCGAACTTCGCTTGTTCTTTAGTAAATCGTCGTAACCCACGAAGCTGACGACCGCATTGTCCAGGCGTGTTCGCGTGCGACGGGCATAACAGTCGGCAAAAGTTACCCCGTCGATTTCGTTAAGGATTTCCAGCCGCATCGGTTCCCGGCCGATTCGCACGATTTGGCCGCATTCCTGAAAAGCGGCGGGGTCCGGGGCACCATCGGCAAATCCAAAATCCCGAAACACCTTGGTCAGAGCCGCCGCGTTGCGCGCCGATATCGCCACGTAGATATCGAAGTCACCGGTGTAACGGGGATAACCGTGATAGGCCACCGCGTAGCCCCCGACGACGAGATATTTAACGCGATGGCGGTTTAACAATCTCAAGAACTCGAGAAAGTCGCGCGGTATCGGGATCATAATTCCGATGGTTCATCTGCCGCCAAAGTTCCATCGCGCCGAGGCGTTGCCGCGGCGTCATGCGCCGCCAAGCCTTCTGGTCGTCGTCCTCGGCTTCGGCGAAGGAGCGCACGACGGTGATACGGCGGACGAGTCTGGTTTGATTGAACAAGCGGCGGGTCATCTCGGAGAAGAACGGTAGGGGTGAGCGTGACTGAGCGGCAAGGACCTTCCCTCAATGCCTGCGTCGCCGCCGAGATCACCGGCACGAACAGCGCACACTCGGCGATCTGTTTGCGGATTTTGGCGTCCCACACATCGCCGCCGGTGAGTTCGTTTTGGTCGAACCACACCTCGACGCCCGCGACGCGCAGCGCGTCGCAGAGGCGCAGCCCCGCCGCCACATCCTGCGACGCGTAGCTGAGGAAGACGGCTTGGTTTTCGGCGGTGCTCATCGCTTACTCCAAGTCCACCAGCCCGCTCACGGCGATTTCCAATCCCGCCACTTTCTTCGTGTAGGCGCGGCCCGAGAGCGGACTCAGGAGATAGTTGTCCCCCTTCGGATAGGCCGCGCGAAACACTTTCAGCGCCGTCGCATCGAAGGCGCCGGCGTCCCATTTGCACTCGTAGGCATCCACCGCGCCGCGCGCCCGCGGGCGCACAAAATCCACCTCGTGCCCGGCCTTGTCCCGCCAGTAGCGCACCGGCTCATCCGGCCACTGCGCCTGAAACGCCTCCAGCGCCAGGTGCTCCCAGAGCACGCCACGGTCGCTCGGCCGCAGCGGATCCCAGCCGTGCGCGAAGCTCACGAAGCCCGTGTCGAACGCATACGCCTTGGGCTGGCGCACGATCTCGCCCTGTCCGCCGCCGTGAAACGGCCGCACCAGTGTGAGCGCCTGCGTGATTTCCAGGGCCTGCAGGTGGCTCTCCACCGTCGCCCGGGAGATTCCCAGCGCAGAGGCGGTCTTCGTGGTCTCCAGTTGTCCGCCGCTCTGGCGCAGGACGTATTCGAAGAGCGCATTGAAGCGGTTGATGTCGCGAAATCCGAACAGCCGCTGGATGTCGCGCGCGAAAAACAAATCGAGCCACTCGCGGTAAAAGCCGGGCTCCTTCCGCTCCGCGAGCAACGCCGGCGGCAGCCCCCCGTGATAAAGCCGCCTCTCCCGCGTCACCCCACACGCCTCTAGCTCCCCCGTGAGCACGGGCACAAACCGCAGCTGCCGCTTCCGCCCTGTCAGCGTGTCGCGGAATTTCTTACTCGCCGCTAGCGTCGACGACCCCGTCGCCAGCTCGCGCAGCTTCGGAAACTCGTCCGCCGCTATCTTCAACACCCGGCTCGGG
>JANNEY010000186.1:0-26711 GCA_031379235.1 Opitutaceae bacterium
CGCACGAGGCGCGCCCCTACCCAATGCAAGAAACTGAGATGCGCCCATTGGCAGCGGCGGGAAAAAAACCTGCGTCCGGGCGCGGACATTCGCGTCAGCAGAGTAAATCCAAATCAACGCCATGAATCTCGCTCTCACCGAAAAGGAAACAATTCGCGATCATGTCCGGGCTCGCTACGGCGCCGTCGCCGAGCAGGCCGGCACCGACTGCGGCTGCGGGCCGGCTTGCTGCACCCCTGAGGCGCCGGCGGGCGGAGCATCCGATTGCTGCGTCGCCACGTGTTGCGGCGGAGAGCGGCCACCGGAATCCTACGGTGAAAAGCTCGGCTACTCCGCCGCGGAACTGGCCGTGGTGCCGGCGGGGGCGGACCTCGGACTGGGGTGCGGCAATCCGCTCGCGATCGCGGGCATCCGGCCCGGCGAGACTGTGCTCGATCTCGGGAGCGGGGCCGGTTTCGACTGCTTCCTCGCGGCGCGCCAGCTCGCCGGCACGGGTCGGGTGATCGGCGTCGATATGACGGCGGCGATGCTCACCAAAGCGCGGGCCAACGCCATGAAGGGCGGCGATCGCAACGTGGAGTTTCGCCTCGGGGAAATCGAGGCGCTGCCCGTGGCCGATGCGTCGGTGGATCTCATCATCTCCAACTGCGTGATCAATCTTTCGCCGGAGAAAGAGCGGGTGTTTCGGGAGGCGGCGCGCGTGCTCAAGCCCGGCGGCCGGCTCGCGATCGCGGATGTGGTGGCGACGAAGCCGCTGCCCGCGGCCCTGCGTGAGAAACTCACCGCGATCGGGGCGTGCGTCGGCGGCGCGACGCCGCTCGCCGAACTCCGCGCGATGTTGGCGGAGGCCGGATTTGCCCGCGTCGACGTCGTGCTCCGGGAAAATTCCCGGGCCGTGATCAACGAGTGGACCGACGATGGAAATGCCGGCGAATTTGTCGTGAGCGCGCTCATCACCGCGGTTAAGCCAGAGTGAGCCATGATGCCCGGTTTCACGATCACGCCCGCCGTCGCTGGCGATGCGCCCGCCATCGCGGCCCTGCTGCGCGAGGCCGGGCTGCCGCACGCGGATTTTGCGCCGCACCTGGCGCACTTCCTCGTGGCGCGCGATCGCTCCGCGGTCGTGGCGGGCGCGATCGGGGCGGAAATTTACGGGGCGGAGGCGCTGCTGCGATCGTTGGTCGTGGCCCGGGCGCAACGCGGGGCCGGCTTGGGCGGAACGTTGTTCGAGGCCTTGGAACGCGCGGCGGAACCGTGGGGCGTCGAACGATGGTGGCTGCTGACAACCACGGCGGAGAAATTTTTTGCGGCGCGGGGATTTCGGGCCACGCTCCGCGCGGCGGTGCCGGCGGCGATGGCGGCGACCGGGGAATTTCTCGGCTTGTGCCCGGCCGTGGCGACCTGCTGGTCGCGGGCAAGGAAATCCCCATGAGCGCGACGGAGTTCGACAGTGCCGTGACGGAAATGGCGGGCAAGGTGCGCGGTTTCATCCGTCGCCGCGTGCGCGACGACGCGACGGCCGACGACCTGACACAGGAAACGTTCTTGAAAGTGTATCGCTCGCGCGCGGCGCTGCGCGACGGCCAGCGGATCGAGGCGTGGCTGTATCGCATCGCGCGCACGACGCTCATCGATTTCTACCGGCGGCAACGGCCGGGTCAGGAACTGCCGAACGATCTTGCGGCGGAGACGAACGAAAGCGCGGATGAAGTCACGGTGGTGATGACGCGGGCGTTGCGACGTTTCCTGGACGAGTTGCCGGAGTCGTATCGCGAGCCGGTGCGGCTCGCGGAATTCGAGGGCCTGCCGCTGGCGAAGATCGCGCTGCGGCTCGGTCTCAGCCTGACCGCGGTGAAGTCGCGCGTGCGCCGCGGGCGGGCGATGCTCCGGAAAAAGCTGCAGGACTGCTGCCGGCTGGAATTTGACCGGTTGGGAAAAATCATTGGCTACGAGCGCCGCAACGCCGAGACCTGTCCGTGCTGAACCACGATCCTTTATGCCTAATCTGAAACCCACCGTCCTCATCCTCTGCACGGGCAACTCGTGCCGCAGCCATCTCGCCGAAGGGCTGCTGCGCGCCGCCGCGGGCGATCTCTTTGAAGTCGCCAGTGCGGGCTCCAAGCCGGCGGGTTATGTGCATCCGCTGGCGATCGAAGTGATGAAGGAAATCGGGATCGACATCTCCGCCCATCATTCGAAGCACATGAATGAGTTTTTGGCGCGGGCCGTGGAGACCGTGATTACGGTGTGCGGCAACGCCGACCAAGCCTGCCCGATTTATCCGGGGCAGGTGAACCGGCATCACTGGCCGTTCGATGATCCGGCGCATGCGACCGGCACGGACGAAGAGAAGCGGGCGATGTTTCGCCGCGTGCGGGACGAGATCCGGCGGACGTTCTCGGCTTATGCGGACGGACGGCGTGATGCGTTGAAGAGTAGGGTGGGTCGATGACCCGCCCTTGGTGCGACTAAGATTAATGTTCAGCGCGCAAAATAAGCGGGTCACAGACCCGCGCTACTTTTTAAACATGAAACTCCCTACTTGGCTCGTCGGCGAATTTTTCGGCACATTCCTGCTCGTGTTCTTCGGCTGCGGCGCGGTCGCGGCGGCGGTGCTGCTTGGCGCGCAGGTCGGCGTGTTTCAGGTCGCGATTGTGTGGGGCCTCGGGATTGCGACGGCGATTTTTCTCACGGGCGCATTGAGCGGAGCGCATCTGAATCCGGCGGTGACGTGCGCGCTGGCGACGTGCGGGGATTTCCCGGCGCGGCGGGTGCCGGGCTACGTGGCGGCGCAGATGGCGGGGGCGTTCGTGGCGGCCGCGGTGCTGCACGGGATGTTTGCCGGGCCGATGCGCGCGTATGAAACCACCCATGGGATTGTGCGGGGGGCGGCGGGGAGCGAGGCGACGGCGATGGTGTTCGGAGAATTTTTTCCGAATCCGGGCGGCAAGGCGCTGGATGCGGCGGCACGCGCCGTGGTTTCGCCCGGCGCGGCGTTTGGCATCGAGGTGCTGGGCACGGCGGTGCTGGTGCTCGTGATTCTCGGCGTGACGGATGGGCGCAACGCGGGCCGCCCGCGTGAACTCACGCCGGTCGTGATCGGGCTCACCGTTACGCTGCTGATCTCGTTGATGGGGCCGCTGACGATGGCGTGCTTCAACCCCGCGCGAGATCTTGGGCCGCGGATTTGGAGCGCGGTGGCCGGCGGCTGGGGCGCGGTGCCGTTCACCGCGAATGGCTGGGGCTGGCTGACGGTTTATGTGATCGCGCCGCTCTTGGGCGGGCAGGTGGGCGGACTGATTTATCGGATGTTTTTCCGGCGGGGGTATGCGGTAGAGAAAGTGTAGGGCGGGGTCGCCGAACCCCGCCGTTTGGAATTGAGGCCGCAGTGGCGGAGGGGTTCGGCGACCCCGCCTTACAGCGCGGCGCGTGAGGCAGAGATTCACGTTGCCGTGCGGCGGGCGGGCGGTTGCGTTGGGCGTTTTTCATGAAGCTGGATATTCCGTCGGACAACTTTGCGGGTTATATTTTCGATCTCGATGGGACGCTGATCGACACGATGCCGCTGCACTACCGGGCGTGGGATGCCGCGATGCAGCACGTGGGGCTAAGCGGTCCGCTCGACGAGGAGCTGTTTTACTCGCTGGGCGGCGTGCCGACGTTGCGGGTCGCGGAACTGCTCGCGCAGCACTACGGCCTCACGATTGATCCGCACCGGGTGTTTCACGACAAGGAGGCGCGGTTCACGAGCATCCAGGCGGAGGCGAAGTTGATCGAGCCGGTGGTGGCGGTGGCGCGGCGCGTGGCGCAGACACATCCGGTGGCAATCGCGTCGGGCGGGCCGCGGGTCGTGGTGCGGCGTTCGCTGGAACTCGCGGGGCTCGACACCCTTTTCAAGGTGGTGGTCTCAGCCGACGATGTCGTCCACGGCAAGCCGGCGCCGGACATGTTTCTGCTCGCCGCGCAGGCGATGGGCGTGGTGGCGACGAAGTGCCTCGTATTTGAGGATGCGGAACCGGGCATGCGCGCGGCGGAGGCCGCCGGCATGAAATGGGTGCGGGTGGCGAGTCGCGGCTGGGCCGCGGCACCCGTGCGTTAACGCGGCGCTTTTACGGGCGGGAGTTTCTTTTCTTCGTCGACGCGGCGGAGAGTAACGGTGTCCCCGACGGCGAGCTTCGCGGTGGCGGCAGCGTCGGCGAAATTCCGCGCGAGCCAGAAAAACCCGTCGGCGTTGGGGAACGCGACCCATTCGCCACGCTTGACGCTGGAGAAATCGCGGCCGTGGAGCGCGCGAAAGATCTGATCGCCGATCCTGATCGTGAAATGGGCGAGCTTGCCGATGCCCGCGGCGGCGAAATCGGCGGGCTGGGCGTTGAGGAAGACGTTGCCGTAAATGGCGGAAACCTCGACGACGCGGGCGTCGAAGCCGCGGCCATCGGCGTGGGCGACGACTTGCGAAGCCTGCGGCGCTGGGGCGACCGTGGCGTCGAAGAATGGCGGCTCGAGGGCCAGGGCTGGCAGTGCATCGGCCCCGCGGTCGAGCCAGACGTTGATGGCGCGGAGCGCGGCGAGGCGCTCGCGCTGGTTGACGTTGACGTGGCCGTCGCGGGCGACGCGGAAGAGCCGTGCGCGAATCGCAGTGGGATCGGTCGCCTCGTGGGTGACGTAGTCGGCCGGTCCGTCGAGTTCGGACTGGTTGGTTAGAAAAAGCAGGGGGATTTGCGGGCGATGCGTGAGTTCGAGGGCCGTGTCCGGCTCGCGCGCTTGGAGCGCGGCGCCGATCGCGATGGCCCCGTGGTAGAGGCGAGGGCGCTGCAGCTCCCGCTCCGCCATCAGCGTAGCGATCAGACCGCCCATCGACTCCCCCTCAAGCAGCACGCGCTCCGGCGCGCCGAAGGTGGCGGCGATGTGTGCGCGCAGCGCATCGAGATCGGCGGCAGCGTCGGCGATAATGAGACCGTTGCGCCGGTAACTGGTCTTGGCGACCAGCCAGCCCTCGGCGAGCAGCGTTTGGTAGGCGAGGTGTTCGGGAAAAAGATCGGCGATAAGTGGGCGATCAATGCTGCGCAATCCGTGAGCGAGCAGCAGCACGCGGTGATTCCACTGGGCCGGGCAGGCGAGCGCGAATTTGGCGCCGTTGATTTCCCCGGTCTCGACGACGGGAGCGGCGGCCCGTGCGATGAGCACCGCAATGACCGTGAGGGCGAAGAATCGAGTGAACCGGCGACACATGGTGAAATCAGATGGGTCCTGCGACTGGCTTAGGCCAGTTTCTTCCCATGCTGAAATTGCTTTCGCGTAGGAGTCGAATCGTGTTCGAGTCATCGGATGAATTTTGAGTCGTTGGCAAAACCTTCGGTGCGCACCCAGCCGGTCTACGAGCCGGGCAAACCGATCGAGTATGTCGCGCGCGAACTCGGGCTCGACCCGGCGGGGATCGTTAAGCTCGCGTCGAACGAGAATCCCTTCGGCCCGTCGCCGCTCGCGCTGGCGGCGGCGAGGCGGGCCTTGGAGCATGGCGAGCTTTACCCGGATGGCGGTTGTTTTGAGCTGCGGCAAAAACTGGCGACGACGCACCGACTCGGCGCGGATCAGTTTGTCGTCGGCAACGGCTCCAATGAAATCATCGAGCTGCTGGGCCACGTGTTTGTGGGCGCAGGTGACGAAGTAGTGATGGGCGCGCCGGCGTTTGTGGTCTACAAGCTGGTGACGCTGCTCTTTGGGGCGAAGGCGGTCGAAGTGCCGCTCCGCGACTGGCGGCACGACCTCGCGGCGATTGCGGCGGCGATTACGCCGCGGACAAAACTGGTTTACGTCTGCACGCCGAACAACCCGACCGGCACCGCGAACACCGAGCCGGAGCTGCTGGCCTTCGTGCGCGCGCTCCCCGAGCACGTGATCGCGGTGATCGACGAGGCGTATGCGGAATACGTGGAGAGTCCGCCGGACCTGCGTCCGCTGATCGCGGAGGGGCGCAAAGTGGTCTGCCTGCGGACGTTTTCTAAAATTTACGGCCTCGCCTCGCTGCGCGTGGGCTATGGTTACGCGAGCGCGGAGTTGTGTGCGTTGCTGAACCGCGTGCGGCAGCCGTTTAACGTGAACGCTATCGCGCAGGCGGCGGCGCTGGCGGCGCTGGACGACACCGCGTTTGCCGAACGCTGTGCGCGCGAAAACCGGACCGGGCTGCGTCAGCTGGAGCAAGGTTGCCGCGAGCTCGGCCTTGAATTCGTGCCGAGCGTGGCGAATTTCATGCTCATTCGCGTGGGCGACGGGCTCCGGGTGTTTGATGCGCTGCAACGTCGCGGCCTAATCGTGCGGCCGGTGAAGTCTTACGGTTTGCCGGAGTGGGTGCGGGTGACCGTCGGCAGCTACGCGCAGAACGAAAGGCTTTTGCGGGAACTTCGGGCGGTGCGCTAAGACTTACCTGCTGGTTTGCGAATTCGGGCCGGGTTGTTTTCCGAGGCAAAATTGCAGGCGGATCGCCGCCGCGCGCCGGGAGAATGCGCTTGCGCCCGAGATCACCATGCCGTTTGCATCTTAATGGATGGTTTTCGTAAAATTGGTCTGCGTAGGAATACGCCCATTGCACGCCAAGTGGCGTGACCCACAGGCTCACGTTTCCGTTTTTCCCGTATGTCACCCAAGCACCTCCTCCGTCTCTCCCTCGTTAGTGTTGCCCTCGGACATTCCGGTTACGCAGCGCCCTTCCTGACGATCGGCGATGGGGCGGAACTCTTCATCACGGGGAGCCTCGGCGTGCGGGCGGACGATAATATCTATCTCGCACGGAATTCTACCAGTGACCTGATTTTTGATCTCACGCCGGGCGCAGAAATTTCCTTTGGGAAAAACGCCCAGTTCAAGGGGAAGCTGACTCTGGCGGAGGGCTTCACGAACTACTCTGACAATAGCGCACTGAACACTAATCTCTTCTCCGCCGACTTTGGCGCGCGGTTTGACGACGGCAGACTGCGGCTCGGTTATGACCTCAGTTTTCATGAACTGAACCAGAACTCGTTCGACGCGCGACCGGCCTTGGCCGGGCTCAATCCGGGATTGGTGCGCCGCGACAACTTTGCCACCTCTGTTTCCGCCGAGAGCGAGCTTTCGCAAAAGACCGCGGTGGCGGCCAGCCTCAGCTTCACGCGCGATAACTACAAGCGGGACGGCTATTCCGATTCCGACAGCATCACGTTCCCGCTCGATTTTCTTTACAAGTGGACGCCGAAGACGGCTCTCAGCATCGGCTACCGCTATCGTGACACGCAGGTCCAAAAAATCGGGCAGGACTCAACGGATCATTTCTTCAATGTCGGCGCGCGCGGGGAGTTTTCACCCAAGCTCACGGGGCGCTTCGCGATCGGTCTCAACCGCCGGCAGTTTGGTAGCGGCGGCGACGCTAACCAACTTGGGTTGGAAGCCAAATTCGCCTATGAGCTGACCCCGAAGACGAGCCTGGAGTTTGGCGGCTCAAATGATTTCGGCACCAGTCCGCAGGGCCAGCAGTTGAAAAACAAGACGGTGAACGCCATGGTGACGGCGAAGTTGACCCCGGAGTGGAGCGTCAACACTGGCCTCAGCTGGCGCACGATCGACTACGGGGCGCGCACGGACGACTATTGGGAAGGCCAAGTCGGCACGACGTTCGTCATCAGCACCAATATTCGCATGATGGGTAGCTACGCTTATCGTAACTACAGCTCCGACGTCCGCTTCAATGAGTTTCGCAATAATGTGTTCACTGTGGCGGCGAACTTCCGCTATTGAACCAGTCGTCACAGCCTGACCTAACCAGCCTCGATGGAAGCATGACGGCGCCCGTGTCAGCACTGCGCGGCATTCGGCCTGTCACCGTATGGCGCGCGATTTTGTGCGTCGCCGTGGCGTCTGGTGCTCTGCTCGCGGCGGCAGAAAACTCCACCCGGAAGGGCGAAGGCGCCAAAGTTTCGGTCGTGCGGGAGGCCGCGGTGAGCGACTACATCCTTCAGCCCCAAGATGTCCTGCGCGTGCAGGTTTTTCAGGAGGAAGATATCAACAAACAGGGCGAGGTCAGCATCTCTCAAGAGCACACGATCGTCCTCCCGTTGATCAAAACGGTTAATCTCAAGGGCAAGACGCAGCGGCAGGCCGAAGAGTTGATTCGCGATCTCTACAACAAGGACTTTCTCGTTAACCCGAATGTCACCGTCTCGGTGCTCAAATACGCCGAGCGCAGCGTCAACGTCCTCGGTCAGGTCAATGCCGCCGGCCGCGTGCAGTTTCCGCCCGAGGGTCGGCTCACGATCGTTGATGCGATTACCTTGGCGGGTGGGCAAAATCGGCTGGCCGATCTGAAGCGCGTCAAACTCACGCGGAAAAATGCCGGTGGCGATGCGATCACGCAGGAGATCAATGTCGACATCCTGATGAAGGGTGGCGGTGGCGAGCCGATGCTGCTGGAAAAGGGCGACGTGATCTTCGTCCCCGAGCGCACGTTCTAGGCGAACGCTATTTCTTCATGGCATCCGGCGAAAAAGAGCCGCGCGAGCGCGCTGACTACGGTTATAACTACGGCGGCAACTACGCGGGCTATTCCGCGGTGGGCTACGGCGATGGCGCGAGCGCGCATGCGCAGCGCACGTTCCAGGATTACCTGCTGATCCTGCGGGAGCGGATCTGGTATATTCTGGTCGTCTTCCTCGTCGTGGTCGCGAGTGCGATCGTTTACACGGCGAGCGATCAGCGGATCTACCAGTCGAGTGCGACCGTGCAGATTTTCCGCAGCGATCCAAACATCATGCAGGTGCAGCAGATGATGGACACCGGCATTCGCTCCACCGAGGATCTCAATACCCAGATCAAGGTCATCGAGAGCGGCACCATCATCGACCGCGTCGCCAAGCGCATCCTCGGTGACGATCTCCGGGACTTTCTCGCCCCCTACGCGAAGGCCTCGGCCGACTCCACGTTTGTCACCGAGATCATCGCGCGGAACCGCAAGGTGATTCCCCAGCGCCTCACGCTGGTCGTCAGCATCGCCTACCAGCATCCCAACCGCTTCGTGGCGGCGAAGGTCGCGAATCTTTTTGTCGACGAATATCTCAACCACAACGAGCGGTTGCGCACCAATTTCCAGTCCCGAGCTGTCGAGCAGCTGCAGACCACGGTGGAGGATCAGCGCAAGAAGGTCGATCAGCTCGCGCGCAAGCTGCAGCAATACAAGGAGGACAACAAGGCGGTGTCCCTTGAGCAGCGGAAGGACATCGTCACGGAGTCCCTGCGGGCCATCAACCTCGAGGTCCAGCGCGCGCAGATTGTTTTGGAAACGGCCGAAATCCGGCTGAACCAAATCAAGGAGCACCGCCAAAAAGGGGCTGATTTGACTGGCCTGCAGTTTATCGCGGTCCAGCCGAATATCGCGCAGCTCGTGCAGCAGCTCGCGGTGCAGAAGATCGCGATTGCGAAGCTCAGTGAGCGCTACCGCGACAAATGGCCGGCCATGATCGAGGCGCGCAATGCCATGGCCCAGGCGCAGCGTGAACTCGAAGCTGCGGTCAACTCGGTGTGCAACCAGATCGAGGCGGACTACCAGTCGACCAAGCAAAACTACGATCAGCGCCTGCGCGAGTTGGACAAGGTCAAGGCCGAGTCGGTCGTGCTCGACCGGGCCGCCGTCGAATACACTCAAATCGAGCGCGATTTTCGCACGCAGGATCAGATTTTGCAGAGCATCGCGGCCCGCGCGCGTGAGACCTCAATGACGAGTAACATCGAGACGCAGAGCGCCCGCGTCGTCGATCACGCGGCCCCGAGTCCGGAGAACAAGCCGATCTCGCCCAACGTTGTGCTCAATCTCGGCCTCGGCGTCGTGGGCGGCCTCGGGCTCGGCTTCGCGTTCGCCTTTTTCGTGGCCTTCATCGACGACCGGGTAAAGAGCTCGTTCGACATCGAGGGCGTCGTGGGTCTGCCGCTCATCGGAATCATTCCGCAGATCAAGCGGATGGAGCAGCCCGACAAGGCGCAGATCGTCGCGAACAATGCCGACCGGCAGGTGGCCGAGGCATTTCTCACCCTCCACTCCAGTCTGCGGCTCAAGGACGAGAGCAAAAACGCGAAGTGCATTCTAATCACGAGCACGATTCCAGGCGAAGGGAAGTCCTTCACGACCACGAATCTCGCCCTGACGTTTGCGGCCCACGGTGAAAGGGTCGTCGTGATTGACTGCGATCTGCGGAAGCCGAACATCCATAAATCATTTCGCGTCGAAAACACCCGCGGCGTGATCGATGTGTGCGCCGGCAAAGCCACGATCGAGGAAGTGGTTTTGCGCAATGTGCAGCCGAACCTCGATGTCATGCCCGCCGGCGGCCGCGCGAAGAACCCGACCCAAATTTTAAACAGCAAGGGTTTCGAGCAGATGCTCTCCGATCTGCGCAAGACCTACGATCGCGTGTTCATCGACACGCCGCCGCTTGCCGCGGTGAGCGATGCGCTGATCATCCTGCCGCTGGTCGATGGCTCCATCTTCACCATCTTCTTCAACAAGGTGCGCCGGAAGGCGGCGCAGTTCAGCGCGCGGAAATTGCTCGAGGCCAACGTGCCGAACTTCGGCGCCGTGCTCAACGGCCTGAACCTCGCCATGTCCGGCTACTACTACGCCCAATATTACGACAAGTCCTACAAGGACTATTACGTTACGATGGCGAAGAGCGATTCAGGCGACACGGAGAAGTGAGCGGGCGCCTAGCGGGCTGCGGCGCGCCGCAGCCGGTCGTTAATGGCCCGGCCGAGGCCGCGGTCGGGGGCGAGTTCGACATGGATGCGGCGGAATTTTTGCGCGTCGACGGCACGAAGGGTGGCGAACAACCGCCGGGCCGCACCCGCGAGTGCGCCGCGCTCATCCAGCCAGAAAATGTTTGGCCCCAGTTTCTTTGCGCCCGGTGGTCGGCGTAGAAAAACCCACGCCTCACGGCGATCGTCCGCGGCGGTGTGGGCCGGAGAAATCGTGGCGTGCAGCACCACCGGGGTGCGCGGGCTGTAGTGGCGTGCGAGCAAACCGGGCGCGATTTGGCCGCGCGATGCGGTTGATGAGACCGCAGTCGAGCGGCGTTCCGTGGCTTGCCGCAGCACGCGGCGGATATCGGCCAGGGTGATCGCGCCAGGCCGCAGAATCACGGGCCGCCGCGGATCGCGCAGATCGAGGATGGTGGACTCGAGGCCGATCGTGGCCGGGCCGCCGTCGAGGATGTGACGAATTTTTCCGCCGAGGCCCTCGCGCACGTGGCGGGCGGTGGTCGGGCTGATGTAGCCAAAGGGATTGGCGCTCGGGGCGGCCAGCGGCAGGCCGACGAGCTTGAGCAGCCGCCGGAAAACCGGATGGCTCGGCACGCGCACGGCCACGCTGTCACGCCCGGCCGTGACGATGCCAGGCACGGCGCTGACTTTCGGCAGCACGAGGGTGAGCGGGCCGGGCCAGAAGCGGCGCGCCAGCTTCAGGGCGGCGGCGTTGGGCTGGCAGACCAGCGGCAGTTGCGCGGCGGAGTGGAGGTGGACGATGAGCGGGTCGCTGGCCGGGCGGCCCTTGGCGCGGTAGATTTTGGCGCAGGCCGCGGCGTCAAGGGCATTGCCGGCCAGGCCGTAAACGGTCTCGGTCGGCACGGCGACAATTTCGCCGGCGCGGAGCCGGCGGGCGAGAAACGCGAGATTGCGGGCAGTGGCCCGGCAGATGCGGGTCGGGACAGGCGGGACCATGGCGCAAAAAAGGCCGGAGGGTTAATCTCCGGCCTGAAAAGAGGGAGGCGTCGCGGCGCTCAGGGCGCGAGCAAAAGATTGCGCGCGTGTTTCAGCGTGCGGGTGACGGCACGCTGGTGCTTGGCCGTGAGGTGCGTGTATTTGCGCGGGAGAATCTTGCCCGTGTCGGTCACGAAGTGGCGCATGACCTCCGGCGTCGTAAACGGGATTTGCGCGGGTGTAGGAGTCTGCTGCTTGGTTTCGGTGGTGCTCATGCGGAAAGGGAGGGGAGACGGTGAAGCCGGAAACGGGGTTGTCAACGGGGATTTTGAGACGGACAGAGAGGCGAATAAAGAGACGGCGGTAGGCCTTGGCAGGCGTTCGCTACGTGCCTTCCGGCGACGATGTCGCTGTCTTCGTGCAACACTTTGAACGCATGGCGGCGATTGCCGAAGTCTGGGTTTCTTGCTGCATCGGCCGAGCTCATCAATCGTAGTGGTTGAGCTCTCTAAAAATCATACAAAGCGCAAAACGCAGCGACACCGGCACCGATACCAAACGCCGAAATTACCAGTAGCGCGGGAGGCACGTCGCCGTGAAAACCAACTCTCGCCGCAATGAAAACCAAGATGGAGATCGACAGAATCACCGCCATCTTGATGTAGCGGCTTGGTGAATGACGCGACTGCTTCTTAGCGCGAATTACCGTTGGCGCAGGTGGTGAAAATTCGCTTAGGAGGACGGCCGCTCGCTCGGCGTCTTCATCCGCGACTTCTACTTTTACGCCGCCAATCGCATTTGAAAGCGTCCAGTCCGCCGTCACGGTGTGCGCGTCACGCACCACGGCGTCGATGCCGGAGCCTTCGAGAAACGCGCGCAACATCTCCGCCTCTTCCGGCTTACTGAATGTCGCGAGCTGCTTCATGGGTTTGCCGCTCAACACTATTTGCCGGAACGGAGTGCGGTTTTGGTCGACCCGAAGAATGGGCGTGGCGCGGAGAGCAAATGACTGCCCTGCGCCGCCGGTGTTTTTGCGCTGCAGCATTTTGCGATCGAGTTCAGAGTGGCGAAAGGTTCCTCGGGTCAAACAAGCCGCGCAACGCGTTTTTCGCCCGCGAGTGGCGGACGTTTTTGATTCCCGTGCCCACCCACGCCGTCACCGTTTGAAAATAGGGGCAGCAGCCGACCTGCACGCTGCCCCTATTTTCACGGCGCAACTCAGTGTAAGATGCGATCCAGAAGAAAACCACCCACGAACTCACTCTTCACACCGACTTCAGCAGGTCCCGGCGCGGCAAGCGATGCGCGGAAGCCTACCGCGAAAGCGGTAGACCGACTACCGCAAATTCAGCAGATGCGCGCCGTTGTCGAGCGCACGAGTCAGACTCAGACATTTGAAATCACCCAACAACGAAAGGAATAACAATGAACTCAGTTCTCATCCCTCCCACGCCAACCGACGCTGCGAAGCTTCGCGTTGAATTCTTCCGGCTGCCGGCACCCGGTAAGCGCGACCCGCATTTCGGGCTTTCTCGCGGCTGGTATTACAAGGCCGCCGGCTCCGGCGAAATCAAAATGGTCGCACTCCGGCAGCGCGGAGCGCTGCGTGGTGTGCGCCTGGTCGATTACGATTCGGTGTGCGACTACATCCGCCGTGCGACGGAAACAGGGGAGGCTGGACTCGAGAATCCACCCAGAACGGCCGAGCTGACTTCTTGACATGCACGACATCTGCACGACACTTGAGGCCATGAAAACAAAGTGGCTCGCCTCCCGGGAATTTTCCGCTCACCCAGGCCGCGCGTTGGCCACAGTTAGCCGCGCCGGTCGCGTCTTGGTCACCGCCAACGGCAAACCGAAAGCGATCATGATCCCGACCTCGGAAGCCACCTTCTCCCGCGATTTGGAAATGCTCGACCGCGTGGCGCTGACGCAGGCGGTTGAAGCCATTCGATCCGATTCCGTCGTGAACGGCACCGACGCTCTCACGATGAAGGAGATCGACGCTGAGGTTGCAGCTGTGCGCACAGCCGGTCGCCGGAAATGAAACTGTGGGTAATCGACACCAACGTTGTCGTGTCGGGTTTGCTGAACCCGCACGGCCCGTCTGCGCGCGTGCTGGATGCCGTTCTCGATGGCCGTTTGAAGCTCGTTTACGATGCCCGCATTCTGGCCGAATACCGCGACGTGTTGCACCGGCCACGCTTGAAGCTGGCACCGGCCAAAATCACCGCCTTCCTGAATGGTTTACAGGGTCAAGCGATGGTGACGCCCAGTCCGCTTGCCGTGACCGGTCCCGACGCTGACGACATCGTTTTTGTCGAGGCCGCACTCGCCACAACGGACAAAACGATTGTGACCGGAAATCTCGCGGACTATCCGCCGGAGATTTTGCACGGCGCGCGTGTGCTCACGCCAGCGCAGGCCGCAGCGGAATTATCCTCCGACCTCCATCCTTGAAACCATGAGGAGACAACGTAGAACTTCAGTGGATATGGAGCGCCAAGGTAGAACTTTTGGTAGAACTTTGCCTTGTTTTAGGCCCTCCAATATCCTAAGTCTTTCATTTCCATAAGTCTCCGTAGCTCAAATGGATAGAGCACGCGTTTCCTAAACGTGTGATCCCGGTTCAATTCCGGGCGGGGGCACCAGCGCGTGGTGGCGGCCGACGGTGGTGGCAAATCCGGGATGGACGCCCGCCGTCGTCGCACCCAAGGTCGCGCCGTTCCTCGGAACACCTCATGCGGACGATGCTCGTAGTTGATGACGAGAAAACGGTGCGCGACTCACTCCGGTTTTTGCTGGAGCGGGAGGGTTACAAGGTCGTGGTCGCGCGCGATGGCATCGAAGCGATCACCGTGGCGGCGCAGCAACCGATCGATGGGGCGATGATCGATGTGCATATGCCGGTGATGAACGGCATCGAGATTTGCCGGGCGCTGCAGCAGCAGGCGGCGCTCGCCGGAAGGGCGGTCGCCGTGTGGATGATGTCGGGGGCGCGCACGGCGCAGGCGACGCAGGCGGCGGCGGAAGCGGGTGCGCTGGCCCTGCTGGGAAAACCATTTGACTACAAGGCGCTGCTGTCGCGCTTCGAGGCGCATTTCGCCGCGGTGGGCGGGACGACGACGTGATGGCGCGCTCCGTGTGGTTGGACGATTTGGCCAACCTGTGCACGGTGACCGGATGCAACTCACAGGCTTCCACCACCTGACGGCCGTCACTGCCGATGCGCCGCGTAATCACGCTTTCTACACGCAGACCCTCGGGCTGCGGCTGGTGAAAAAATCGGTGAACCAGGACGACGTCTCGGCCTATCATCTTTTCTACGCCGACGGACTGGCTTCACCCGGCACGGACATCACATTTTTCGACTGGCCGGTCGGCCGCGAGCGGCGCGGATCGCACAGCATTGTGCGCACGGGCCTGCGCGTGGCCAGTGCGACGACGCTCGCGTGGTGGGGGCAACGTTTCGCCACGCTCGGCGTGACCCACGGGAAAATCACCGAGCGCGACGGCCGCGCGACCCTCGACTTCGAGGATGGCGAGGGCCAGCGCCTGAGCTTGGTCGTCGATGAAACACGCAGTCCCGCGCATCCTTGGGCGAAAAGCCCCGTGCCCGCCGCACACCAAATCCTCGGGCTCGGTCCGATTGCGATGAGCGTGCCGAATCTGAAGCCGACCGACACGGTGCTTACGCACGTGATGAACATGAAGCGCGTGCGTGAGTATGCGCTCAAGGGTGACGGTGTGCTCGCGGCCAGCCGCGACGTGCATGTTTACCAGATGGGCGCCGAAGGACCGCAGGCCGAGCTGCACGTAGTGGTGGAGCCCGGCACGAAGCCTGCCACTCCGGGAGCCGGCGGGGTGCATCACGTCGCGTTTCGCACGCCGACGACCGAGAGCTACGACGCGTGGGCGCAGCGACTCGTCGAAATGGGCATGCGGTCGAGCGGGCCGGTGGACCGCTATTATTTCCGCAGCCTCTATTTTCGCGAACCCGGCGGCGTGCTCTTCGAAATCGCGACCGATGGGCCGGGCTTTGCCGCGGATGAGCCGCTGGAATCGCTCGGCGAAAAACTCGCGTTGCCGCCCTTCCTCGAATCACGCCGCGCCGAGATTGAACGCGGACTCAAGCCGCTGCTCACGAGCTGAGCTGGAACGATGCAGTTGGAAGGGTGGGCCGTGCACTCAGCGTTTCGTCGCGGCGGAGTGGGGCGCACCAGGGACGAAGAGGCGGTCGAAGCCGGGCAGCGTCGGGATTTCGCGGTCGCAGGCGAAGGCCCACATGTCCCAGTGGCCGTCGATGTAGTTGCCGTTGCGCGGCAGCGGGCAGGCTTGGGTGTAGAGATACCAGCGGCCGCCAATTTCGTAGAATGCCGGCGTGGCGACGTGGTAGATCGTGTCGTCGCGATAGATGCCGGGCCAGTTCGTTTGGAGCATCGTGTCGACGTCGAGCTGTTGCCAGCCCGAGTCGGGCTTGCGGCTGACGGCGAGGACAGGGCGCCAGCGTTTTCCCTTTTCCGTGCCGACCTCGATCGTGAGGACGTAGGTGCCGCCGACTTTGATGACTTGGTGCCACTCGTAGTAGGCGTTGGGCGTCGAGGGAAAGAGGTGGCCCATGCCGCGCGGGTCGGCGGCGTTGTAGTGGCGCGTCCACGTCCTGCCGTCGGCGGAGGTGGCGAGACGGAGGCCGGGGAGCGTGCCGTTTTTCCCGCGGTAGGAATAATACATGAACCACCGCCAGCGGCGCGCGGCGGCGTCCCACTCGCGGAGCACGGCGGACTGTTGCACCATTGTCTCCGCGAACGGCTCGGCAGGCTCGGGCGCGAGAATCGGCGCGGTGCCGACGCGCTTGATCGCGGCGGCGGTGATGCCCGCGTAGCCGTCGGCGCCGGCGGGACAAATCGCGAGGCCGATCTTGTCCTGCGTGTCCCCCTGCGTGCCGGAATAGTAGATGTAGTAGGCGTCTTCCTCGGGGACGTAGAGCACGCAGTCGAGGCGCATGCTACCGGAGTCCCAGCCGTCGGCCGAGGGGCTGAAGACGGGGTTACCCGGGTCCTGATGCCACGTGAACGGATCGGATTTCAGGGCCCACGCCTTGCCGATGTAGCAGAGGCGGCGGTTCGAGGCGGGCACCCCCGAATAAAACATCACGAGCCGGTCGGGATTTTTTGGATTGGGGAGGATGCACGGCTCTTGCACCTGTTGCGATTCCCAGGCGGCCGTGGTGCGATCGATGATGACTCGGCCGGGGACGGAGTAGATGGGCGCGGGCGCGGCGGCGGGGGCAGGCAAGGAACCCAAGGCGACGGCGAGTGGGGCGAGGAGGAGAGAAGAAAGGCGAGGGCGGATGCGAGACATGGTGCGGCAATAACGCGCAACGCCGCGCGCGGGTCAGCAGGAAAATCGCGCGTGGTGGCGGGGATGGGCGCGCCACCGGTTGGGGTCGACCTTTCGCGCATGGCGGGCCTATGCGCGTGGTTGCTGACTGAACGCGTGAAACGGCGTGACGCCGTCTCGCCCTATTTCGCCGCCAGTGGAATGGTGGCAGGCCGCGGCGCACGTCGTCCCCACCGCAACAGGACGCGCGCAATGCGCGCCGCGGCCTCGTGGGGCGGTTCGTGGCCGCGCCGTGCGGCGCGGGCGTGGGCGAGGCACGCACGCGGGGCGGGCAGCAGGCGGTCGAAGTGCCGCCCCAGGCGCGCGTCGCCGAGCGCGGCGAGGAGATGGTTGTCTGGTTCGCGGCAACACTCGGTCGCCGGAATCTCGCGGGGCTGGTGCGGGAGCGCGTCGATCTGCCGGTAGAGTTCGGCGAATTGGTCGCCGAAAATTGCGTCATCATCGATGATGAATTTCCGCAGTTCAGCAGCTTTTGCCCGGGCGGAGCCGAGGTCCGTAAGAAGTGTGGCGATGAAATCGAGATACGCTTCCTCCGTTTCCGCGCGCACGAAGTGCCGCGCGAGGACGCGTTGGTTTTGGCGCAGGACGTTCTCGCCGGGTCCGTAGGTCGGCACGGGAAAGGCCTCCCCGTAGGCTACCGTTTCCCCGAATCCGCCAAGCGACGACATCGGAAAGCACTCCAAACTGAGATCGGCCGCGCGGTAGTAGCGCCCAGGATCTGACACCGGGCCCAGAAGGTGCACCCGCCCGGTTTGGCGGAGGCGGGTGGGCACCAGCGCGCTGTTTTCCGGGACGCCGATCATCAGGAGGTGGAGTTCGCTATGGCGTTCGAGCAGTTTGGCGGCGGTCCGGAAAAAATCGTAGTCACCCATCGGCTTGAAATAGTGCTCCCAGCCGATCGTCACAGCCACCGGCCGGTTTGGAGGAAAGCCGATTTGCTCTTTGGCCGCCGCCTTGTCGATTACGGTCCCGTGCATCGCCTCAAGCCCGGAGGAGCCGAGCAACAGTGCGGTGTGGCGGGGGAAACGATGCCGCCGCGTGAGGCCCTGAAAGTAGGGCATGGTGTTGATGATGACGTCGGAGACGGTGCTTCCGAAACTGAACCAGAAGTGGGCGTGGTTGAACATCGCTACTGGGCACCCGCCGGGACGCGCGAATGCGAGCACTGGAATCGAATCGTTGGGCCGATGATGCAAGATCACGCGGTCGAACCCGGCGGCGAGTTTGCGCAGGCGCCGCGCTCCGTCCAGAAGCGAGTTGCCGGGGTTTAGATGCATGAACGGCGCTTCCCGCTCCTCCCAGATTTTGACCAGAAAGTCCGGCGGGGCTTTCATCTGGCGGGTGATAACGATGGCGTGGGCCGAAGAGGGATCGCGTTGAATCCACTTGGTCAGGATGCGAGAGTGACCTCCAATCGAGCCGAGCTCAGAAACCACGTGCAGCGTCCGCGATTTCTTGCCCCGGGAGCCAATGCCCGGGAACGGCTCGCGCGGTTCGGCTGGAGGCAGTTCGCGACCTATCCGAAGGAGGATGTTTTCCAAGGCACCGTCGGCAAAGCGTCCGGGATGGTCCCAGTGGGCGGCCGCGGCGGTTTCCTCGAGCAACGACAGCAGCTGGGGATCGTTCGCCGCGGCGCGACGCTGGACCTCTTGCAGCAGCGTCTCGTAGAGAAAATTGTTGGCCTCGAGACCCATGGTTTTGCTCAAGGAGCGGGCGGGCGGGCCAGACGCCGCCGCACGGCGCCGGCCTGGGCGAAGGCGGCGCGGATGATCGTGCTGACGGCGCCCGCAGTCTCGGCGGAGACCGCCTGGCCCGTGGGGAGGACGAGAACGCGCGGGGCGATGCGCTCGGTCTCCGGCAGCAGCAGCGATGCGTTGGGCTGTAGTGAACGGTAGGGCTCCATGCGGTGGCAGCCCGGCCAGAAATATTTTCGCGCGAGCACGTTTTCCGCGTGCAGCACGGCGATGAGCTCGTCGCGGTTGAGCGGTGCGACGGCCGGGTCGATCTCGACGACCACGTAGTGGAAGTTGTTTTGTTCCCGCTCGTCGTAGCGGATAAGGGCCACGCCCGGCAGGCCCGCGAGGCCCGTGCGGTAGACCTCGTGGTTGCGGCGGTTGATCGCGATGAGATCGCCGATCGCCTCGAGCGAGGTGAGGCCCATGGCGGCGCAGACCTCGGTCATCTTGCCGTTGACGCCGAGGTAGATCACGC
Source organism: Opitutaceae bacterium (assembly GCA_031379235.1). Classification (GTDB taxonomy): domain Bacteria; phylum Verrucomicrobiota; class Verrucomicrobiia; order Opitutales; family Opitutaceae; genus ER46. The sequence goes on from JANNEY010000186.1 coordinate 19,321, forward strand.
GGTCGAAGCCGGCGAAGCCGAAGTTGCGCATCAGGCGCATTCTTTCCGCGAGAGAGTCGTCGTTGGTAACTACGGCGCCGCCCTCGAAGCTGTTGAGAAATTTCGTGGCGTGAAAACTGAACACCTCGCAGGCGCCGGAACCGCCGACGGGTCTCCCGCGGTGCGTGCAGCCGAAAGCGTGCGCGGCGTCATAAATGACCTTCAGGCCGTGCTTCCGCGCGACCGCCTCGATTCCCTCGGTGTCGCAGGGCCGGCCCCACACGTGCACGCCGATGATGGCGGTCGTGAGCGGCGTGATGAGACGTTCGATGGTCCCGGGTTCGATGTTGTAGGTCCCCGGATCCATGTCGGCAAACACGGGGGTGATTTTCTGCCATTGGAGCGAGTGCGCTGTGGCGACGAACGTGTAGGCGGGCAAAATGACCTCGCCCTTGAGGTCGAGCGCGCGCGTGGCGATTTCAAGCGCGACGGTGGCGTTGCACATGGCCACGCAGTGCTTCACGCCGGCGTGGGCCGCGATTCGCCGCTCGAATTCGCGGACTAGTGGGCCGTCGTTGGAGAGCCAGCGGCGGTCGAGCATGGCGTTGGCGCGCGCGAGAAAAGCCGCACGGTCCCCGAGGTTGGGGCGGCCGACGTGGAGCTCGTCGGGAAACGCCGGGCGCCCGGTGAACAGCGCGAGGGCGACGGGGGTCGCGGGTGCGGAAAGGTTCATGCCGGGCCCGGAGATTTCATCTTTCCGCTGGCGCCGCCGAGAAAATCCGCCGCGAGGATTCCCATTGTCAGCACGTCGACGCTGCGGCCGTTCTTGAATGCCGCGCTGCGGAGGCGGCCGTCGAGTGCGAAGCCGGACTTCTCGTAGAGTTTGATGGCGGCGGTGTTGTCGGCCAGCACCTCCAGCCCGACGCGGTTCAGGTTCAGGTCGAGGAAGGCATGGCGGAGGATTAGGTGCACGGCCTGCGCGCCAAGGCCCCGGCCGCGGTGTTCCTTTGCGCCGAGAAAAATGTGCAGCGCGGCCTTGCGCGCCACCCAGTTGATCTCGCGCAGGTAGATGTTGCCGATGTGCTCGGCGCGGGCGCGGAGGCAGATTGCGAGGTTCACCTCGTCGGGGGCAAAGCTTGTTTTCCGGCGGAGCCACTCGGCTTCGGCGGTGGTGCTCACGAATCGAAAACAGTCGCCGAGGCTGGCATACAGCGCGGGGTCGTTGTGCCAGCGGAGCGTGCGCGCGAGATCGGATTCATCCAGCGAACGGAGGAAAATTTTGGGCGGCATAGGCGTGGGGTGGAGCTGGGGCTGGGGCTAACGAGCGGCGGGGGCGGGGCAATTGAACAGCAGCGCCTCGGGAAAATCGAGGGCCGGCGAGAACTCTGGACTGCCAAACGTCGCGCCTCCCACCGTCACGCGATGGCCGTCAGTGCGGACCCGGCCGTCTGCCAGCCAGCGCGTGACCTGAAGCACGGACTGGCATTGCTGGACAAAAATCCGGTGCCGCGTGAAGGCCGCGGGGCGGGTGTCGTCCCACGGGCAGACGGCCTGGAGAATGATTTTTCCTTCGTCCATGCGTTCGTGGACGAACTCGACCGTGCTGCCCGCGAAGCGCACGCCATAGGCCTGCACATATTCCCAGGCGTCGTTGCCCTTAAACGCCGGCAGCAGTGAAGGATGGAAATTCACGACGCGGTCCGCGAACGCCCGGCGGAATTTGTCGGAATAGAACTTCGTGTAGAACGAGAGCACGAAATCGATCGCGTGAGACTGAAGGTAATCCTGCAGCTGCGCGCAGAATTTTTCACCGTCCGGCTCGGCAACGATTACCAACGGCACGCCCAGCTCCCGCGCTTTGGCCGCCGCGCCGCAGGGTTGGTCGCAGACCACCGAATGGACGAGCGAACGGAGCCAAGGGCTCTTGAGGCACTCGCCCAGCACCGCGCCGCCGGTGGAGGCGACGATTACGAAGCGTCGGGGCGCGGTGGAAGGGAGACTCATGTTTGGGAAAAAGGCGCGGCGATCAGGTGAATTCGTTTTTGCGGTAGGCGGGGAAGTAGTCGGTGGGGAGCACGCCGCGCGCCCGGCTGATCTCGTCATAGCGGGCGGCGTTGAGCGTGAGGCCGCACAGGTAGGCCGGGCGCGTGCCAGAGGTCCAGCCCCGCTTGAACTCGGTCAGGCCGTTGCCGGGAGACGCGGCAAGGCCGGCGCCCGCGCCGAGGTTCAGCCAGCGCACTTTGCCCGTGAAATATTGCAGGATGAAAAGCTTCAGGCCGTAGGAAACCTGCAGCTCGTAGCCGCGCGGACTCGTGCCGACCAAGTGCGCCTGTGCGACCTCGCCCTGCACATACCAGAGATCGAGGCTGAGCGTCTCACCGCCCGCGGTCGCCCGAAACATCACCATCCCCGGCACCGCGAGCTGACGGGCAAACGCCGCGCGGGAAAACGCGCGCAGCCCCGTGATGCCGTGCCGCTCCGTGAGGTGCGCATAGAGGGCGACCCATTCCTCGAGGCGTGCTCCGGGATCGGCGCAAACTTCCACGGCGATCTGTTGCCGTGCCTTGCGGCCGTATTTCCGATGGCGGGCCGAGGTGAACTCCTCCCAGCGCTTGCCGAGATCGGCGGCGAAATGCTGCTTGTAGGCGAGCACACGGTCGAAGGTGCTCCGCAGCAGGACCTCGTCGTAGGCGCCAAAGGGATCCGTCACGAGCGTGACGGATACGAGCTGGTCGCGCAGTTCCGCAAGGTCGGCGCGGAGCCCCGCCCAATCGCGGCAGCAGCACAGCGGATAGCAGCCCATGGCGTCGTGCGCATCGGTGCCAGGAATCGGACGTAGCAGCAGATGCCCGCCGGACCGCGGCAGCGCTAGGGGCAGGCCAAACTCGGCCAGCGATTCCGCGTAGCCCGGATGCAGGTAGCCCGTGGCGGCAGCGGCGTTCGGGGGCGGTGAAATCATGCGGGCAGAACCGTAATGGGACGTCGTTCAGATCGCGGCGAGAAAACTGTCGGCGACCCGCCGCATGTCGGCGAGCTCGTAGCGTTGGTCGCAGGGCAGGGTCATGATTTCACGGGCGAGCTGGTGACTCGCGGCAAACTGCTCCGGCACCGCGCCTTGAATCGGCCAATGCACCGGCGGGAAGATGTCCGCGGCGAAGAGGGTCTGGCGGACGCGGTCCCGTTCCGGCACGCGGACGGGAAATCCGAGCGGCACGGTGGCCGGAGCCAGCTCCGGAAAAAGCGCGAACTCGCCGAGCGCCTGCGCGAGGAGGTGGTAATTGGCCGTCCGCCGCCCGTCCGCCACCGCAAAGTCGATCGCGCGGTGCAGGATGGTGCGCGAAACTTCACTCATCGCAAAGTCGCCCGCGGGGGCCTCCGACTCCTTTTTTTGGAAAAGCCCGAACCACGTGCGCTGGCCGCCGTGGCGGTCGAATTCAAGCCGGAGCTCGGCGGCGCGCAGCGCATCCTGCCACCAGCCTGCGGGCGGAGGCTCCGCGGCGGCGGGCGGCAACGCGTCCGGTGCGCGCGCGGCGAGAATGCCGCCATCCGCGACGCCGAAAAATTTGCGCGGGCTGAAGACGATGAAGTCCGCGGCTGGGCAAAAATCCCGCGCCAGAAAATTCTGCGACGCATCCTCGACCACGACGGCGCCGCGGGCCTTGGCGCGCGCGCCCATTGCGTCCCACGTGCGGAAGCCGAAGTAGTCGATGAACACGGCCACGTCTCCCGGCTTGATGTCGCCGAGCCAGGCCTCGTCGGTGATGTGAAGCGAGTTATCGACCGGGAAAAATCGGATCTGGGCGGCACCGGGGGCGATGGCCTGCAGCATCGATTCGCAGAGGAACGAGGGAAACCAGACCTGCCGCGGCCGGGCCAGAGTCACGACCGCGCGGATCGCGCTCCGCGCCGTGGCGTAGAGGTTGTGCGGCAGGAGGAGCGCGGCCGGCATGGTGCGCTCCGTCGCGACCGAGGCCGCGGCCTCAAGCCCGAACATTCCGCCAATTATTTTGGAGGGGAGGCCCATCGCGACAGCCCCCTTTCTGCCGCGCCAAGGCTGAGTTGGACAGAAGAAACGAGGCGAGACGCCTCGTCCACGACTACGGTCAAAATCAAAAATTAATTCCCGCGCTCAGGCGATACGTGCGGCCGGGCTGCCAGACGGCGCCGTAGAATTTGTCGTCGTCGGCGAGGTTGGCGAGGTTGAGCTGGAAGGTCGTGGTGTAGCGGCCGATCTTGCGGCGGTAGCCGGCGTTGAAGTCGTAGATGTAATGCGCGGGCACGAGCCGTGCATCGATCGTGATGGCGCCGGTGTTGGTCGCGACGGTGATGAGTTCGGCTTCGCGCTGGCCGAGGTATTTCGCGGCGAACATCAGCCACGTGCCTTTCAGCGCCGCCTGGTTGAACTCGTAGCGCACGAACGCCGTGCCGGTGTATTTCGAGATGTCGGTCGAGGGTTTGCCGAGGTAGCGGCTGGAGCTGCCGCCGGCGGCGACGAAGGATTTCTGCGCGGCGAGGCGCAACGGATCGGGATTCGCGGGCTCGGCGAAGGGGGCGATTTCCTTGATCTGCACGTCGTTCATCGAGACGCCGACGTTGAAGCGCAGATTGCGCAGCGGCACGTAGTCGATCTTGAGATCGCCGCCCTTGGAGTCGGTCGAGGTTTTCACGAACGCGCTGAAGCCGGAGCCGTTGGTCGTGCCGGTGGGCGAGATGAGGAGATTCTGGATCGCGGCGCCGAAACTCACGGGCCGATCTTTGTCGGTCATCGCGAAGGCGGCGAGATTCACGAGGAGCTTACTCTTGAAGAGATCGACGCGCACGCCGGTCTCGATGTTGCGGACCGTGGCGCCGTCGAGCGGGTTGCCGTTGCCGTCGTAGGCGGAGTAGGCGGGCCCGACGTCGATCGAGCTCATGGTGTTGGCGTAGAGGCGCACCCAGTCGACGGGGAGCCAGATGGCGGTGATGCTCGGCGAGCGGTTGCTGACGGGCTTCGGGCGGCGCACGCCGTTGAGCGTGGAGCCGGAGCCGGCGGGGGCGGGACCGTTCCAGAGGAAGTTGCCGCTCGCATCATAGACGATGCCGCCGCGGTCGTTGCGGGTGTCGAAGAGCCCGACGATGGTCTGGAAACGGTCGCGGAAGAAACTGCTCTGGAGATTGGCGTAGAGATTTCGGTCCCAAAAATACGAGGTGAGATACGAAGAGCGCGCGCCGATGACGGACTCCGCGCCCTGCGGGTATTGGGCGAGGGCGGCGTGGTCCCAGCGTTTGACGGAAGCGTAGTCGCGCGGGTCGCGGAAGCGGGTGAGGATGACGTCGTTGGAGAGCGCCTCCCAGCGCTGCGTGGCGGGATCGGCGGCGTTGCCGGTGTTGCCGTAATAGTAGTTCACCCCGGCGGCGTTCTGGCCGGAGGTGAGCGGGCCGTAGCTGATGCCGGTGATCATCCGGTGCTGCACGGGGCCGGTCTTGAAGGCGGCGTAGATCTCGCTCTTCCATGTGGGCCGGACGGTGCGCGAGGAGTTGTTGATGTTGTTGGGCCGGATATCGAGGACGGTGGGCTGGCCGGTTCCGAGCGTCGGGCGGAGCAACGCGAGGAAGCGCGGATCGGTGCGGACGCGCAGCGGGATGGACGCATCGTTGGCGTTGCGGAGGGAAATGTTGAACGACCGGTCGCGGACGTTGATGTCTTCCGCGCTGTAGCCGCCCCACCACTGGAAATTGTCCGAGAAGCGGTGATCGAGGCGGTAGGTCTTCACGTAGGTGCGCTCCTTGCGGAAGGTGTCGGGGCCGTCGAAGCGGAAGTCGCGCTGGCTTGGCATGGTGAGCACGCGATTGGTGCCGGGGCGGCCGTCGATGAGCGTGCCGTAGAACGAGCCGTCCGGCGCGCGCGCGTTGTCGGTGAGGAAGAAATTGCGGATGTTGTCGCGGAAATTGTAACGGGCTTCCCACGACGCGAGGAGCGTGGTCTTGGGGCCGAGCTTGAACGTGAGCGCGGGATTCAGGTGAAGCGTGTTGGTTTCGTAATAGAGCGCGTTGCTCTTCGATTCGGAAAACGCGAGCGGCAGCGCGAAACCGATCGTGCCCTTGGGCGTGACGGGGCCGGACCAGAGAAACTCGAAGCGGCGGTAGTTGAACGAGCCGTAGCTGACGCCCATGCGCGCGACGGGCCGCGCGCCGGCGAGCACACTGCTGACATTCACGACGCCGCCGGTGCCGCCCTGGCCGTAGAGTGCGCCGCCGGGGCCCTTCACGATGTCGGCCCGGCTGATCGTGATCGGATCGATGGGGACGAAGCGGCGGAAGCCGTCCTTGTTGGTCGCGGCGGCGATGCCGCGGATGAGGAGGGTGCTGTTTTCCGGATTGTCCTTGGTTCCACCCGTGCCGCCGGCGGTGGTGTCGAGCTGGATGCCGCTGACGTATTCGAGCGCGTCGCGCAGATCGAGGGCCCCGATGTCGCGCATGAACGACGTGGTGAGCACCTCGATGTTCATCGGGAGATCCTTGATCGGGGTGTTGTAGCGCGTGCCGGTGGTGGTGTTGGCGGCGCGGTATTCGTCGTCGTTCGAGGCATTCACCTCGAAGACGCTGAGCTTGACGACGTCGTCTTTGGCGGACGAGGCGGCGGTGGGCGAGGGTGCGGGGGCGAGTTGGGCGCGGAGCGGGAGCGCGGTGGCGAGCAGGAGTGCGGCGAGGAGGCGTAGGGTCATGGGGCGGAGGAGGGTGCGGAAATTGTTGGCGAATTCGGCGGGCGGGCAAGGCGTCGCTCGATGCGGTGTCGGGGGCGAACTCCCAGCGTTTCACCGCCCGGAAAATTTTGGTGAACGCGAGACAGGTAGTCTTCCGGGTTCGATGCGCGGCTACTCGACCTTCTTCTTCGTTGCCTTCTTCGCCTTGGCTGCGGCGTCGGCGCTTGGTTTGCGGAGGACGACGGGGACGGCGTTTTGCTGCGCGGCGCCGGGGGTGCTGCGGCCGTCGGCGACGAATTTTTCGAGGAGCCGCGTGAGGCGGGCGACGACTTGCGGGTTTTCGGCGGCAAGGTTTTTCTCCTCGGCGAGATCGCCGTCGGCGATACGATACAGTTGGGTTTCGGCGAGGCCCTGTTGCCGCGCGGCGGGATCACGCGGGGCGGACCAGCCGCCGCTGCCGGGGCAGAGCGCGAGTTTCCACGGGCCTTGGCGAATCGCGAAGGCGCCGGTGATCGTGTGATGCACGATGGCGTCGCGCGCGGATTTTCCGGTGGCGGTGAGGTTGGGGAGAAAACTGAAACTGTCTTCGCCGGCGGTGGGAGCGAGCCGCGCGCCGACAATCTCGGCGCAGGTGGCGAAGATATCCGTGAGGCACACGAGCTGGTCGCTCACGGCGGGTTTCACTTTCGCCGGCCAGCGCACGAAGAAGGGCACGCGGTGGCCGCCGTC
>JANNEY010000251.1:0-5766 GCA_031379235.1 Opitutaceae bacterium
GCGCGGCGAGCAGCGCGAGCATTTGTTTGATCTGCACGATTTGCTTGGTGGCGCTGCATAGGAACCCGAGGAGCGTCTCGCCGAAGGGTTGGCGCAAGATCCGCAGGCCCGGAAATGCCGCGAGGGAGCGGGCGAGGTGCGGATCGCTGCGCCAGGGGAGTGAATCGGTGAGAGCGGTGAAATCGCGCTCGGTCGCGAAATACGCGACGAGCGTGCGCTCGGTTGGGCCGGCCTTTACGGTGGGTGCACGCCACTCGACGCGCTCGCTGGTCGCGAGCCTCAGACGCACGATGTTGTCGGCCCAGATGCCGAGCCAGGTGTGGTCGGCTTGGCGTTGCCAACGAAAAGCCTGCCCGCCGTCGAGGGTTTCGGTGAGAACGTCACTGCTGATCGCCGGCACACCGGCGAGCGGCTGCCAAGCGGACCAATCCGCGTCGCCGGCGAGTGCCGCGGCTACTTCGCGGGCTTTTCCCACAGGAAGCTTTTGTGCTCGGCAAGGATGCGGCCGTCGGCAGCGAGCAACGCGATTTTCCACGCGACCGGATTGGATTTTTTCCCACCGGGCCAGTCGGCCCCCGTGAGCCCAAGTTGAAGCACGGTTTCCTTTTCCGGTAGAGCCACCGCAAATGTGAAGACCTTCGGCTCCGGGGCGTCGGGGCGGATGACACTCACTTGAATAGTTGCGCCACTGATGGCCAGCGCGCTCTTCATCCGGAGGAGAAAGTAATAACCCGCGCGTGCTTCCGCGTGGGTGCGGAGGATGAGTTGTTTGCCGCTGGTCTCGGCGCCACCGAAATATTCCCCGATGCGGTCGAAGGCGGCGGCATCGCGCCAGCCCGGCCACACGCGGATGAATTCGGCGTCGGCGGCGCGGGCGGGAGCTGACGTGAAAGCCAGCAACAGACCGATGATGAAAATGCGCATGACAGCACGTTGAGCGTTTGGCGTGCGCGCGACAAGGGCTGGTTGCATTGTCCGGGGTGGAGCGTGTTGACCCCAACGCGCTTGGGCTGCGATGCGGCTCTTGAAAGCGTGTTGGGGTCAATCCGCTCAACCTCGATCCGACTCTCGCCACTTACTCGCGCAGCTCGACGAGCTGGTAGCGGTGGATGCCCATCGGGGCGGGCTCCCAGTTCTTGACGGCGGGATGAATCAGGTAGGTGCGCGCGCCGAAGATCACCGGCGCGAGCGCGGCTTCGTCGAGCACGAGCTTTTCGGCGTCGCGCAACAGGGCGAGGCGCGCGGCGGGATCGACGGCGAGGGCGGCGTCATCGAGGAGGCGATCGTAGGCGGGGTTGGACCAGCCGCTCGAGTTGCTGCCGTGCGCGGTGCGAAAGGTGTCGAGAAAGTTGGTAGCGTCTGGAAAATCCGCGATCCAGTTGCGGAGGGCGATTGTGTGGCGCAGCGCGTTTTGGCTTTCGATCCACGTTTTTTGCTCGGAAGGCTCGATGGTGATTTTCACGCCGAGTTCGCGCTGCCAGAGGGCTTGGATGACTTCGGCGACCTTGGGCATGGTGGTGTCGTTGCGCACGAGCATGGCCAGCGGGGGCAGACCTTTTCCACCGGGGAATCCGGCGCCAGTCAGGAGCTCCCGGGCGGCGGCGAAGTCTTCGCGTTGCCCCTCGGGCGCGAGGTAACCGCCGCAATTCGGCGGCACAAACGTGCGGGCCGGCTCGCGCGCTCCATTGAAAACGGTGGCGGCAAGCGCGGCCCGGTCCAGCGCGAGCGCCAGCGCGCGGCGCACGCGCATGTCGTTCAGCGGCGGCTTGGTCGCGTTGAAATTCACGTAGAGCGTTCCGAGCTGCGGATCGAGGCGCAGGCGGTCGGGCGCCTCCTTGCGATAGACCGGGATCTTCGAGGCCGGGAGATCGAAGGAGAGGTGCAGTTGGCCGGCGCGGAAATTGAGTTCCTCGGTTTCCGATTTTTCGATGGGGTGAAAGACGATCCGCTCGATCGCATTGGCCGCCGCGCCCCAATAGTGGGGGTTTTTTGCGACGACGACGCGGGCGTTGGGCTTCCAATCGTTGAGCGTGAAGGCGCCGTTGCCCACGAGTTTGCCGGGGCGCGCCCACGGTGACGTGCGGTCGTCGGCGCGGCCGGCCTGCTCGACGGAGGCGCGGTGCAGCGGCATCGTGGTCGCGAGGATAGAGAGGAAAAAGGGCGCGGGCCGCGCGAGGGTGAGGCGCAGGGTCGTGTCGTCGATCGCCGTGACGCCGACTTCAGCGAAATTTTTCGTCTTCCCGGAGTTGAAGTCCTGCGCGCCACGGATCGGCCAGAGGAGGTAGGCGTAGGCCGAGGCGAGCTTCGGCGAGAGGTAGCGCTCAAACGACCACGCGAAATCCTGCGCGGTCAGGCGGTCGCCGTTAGACCAGCGGGCGTTGGCGCGGATGTGAAACGTGTAGGTAAGGCCGTCCGCGGAGACGTCCCAGCGCTCGGCGGCGCCGGGCACAGGGGTCGCGGTTTTCTCATCGAAGGCGGTGAGCCCCTCGAAAAGCGCCACGATGATGTTGAATTCGGTCGCTGAGTCGTTGAGGTGCGGGTCGAAGGTCGCGGGCTCGTTCTGGTTGCCGAGGAGCAGTGTCTGCGTGCGGATGCCTTCGTCGACGGCGGTCTCGCGTTTGCCGCAGCCGGCTGCGCCGAAGGCTGCGCAGGCCAGGGCCGCGATGAGGGCGAGGCGGGAGGGGGCAGGCAGGCCGAGGCGCATCGGCCCACCCAAACCCCGGCTCGCTCCGCAGGCAAAAATATTTTCTAAGAAAGATGTCCTTGGTGCGTCTAACTGGTGGACCCGCATGTTCACCCCGTCCCCGAACTCCCGGGCTAGGACACATGAAGACTCCGGTTTTCTGGCACGCACCTTCGCGGACCAATCCGCGCCTCTCACCCGCTACGCGACCCGCCTCCTCGGCGATCCGGACCGGGCGCGCGATGTGGTGCAGGATGCGTTCGTCAAACTCATGGCCCAACCGGCGGGCGCGGTTAACGGGCACACCGTCGAGTGGCTGTTTACCGTGTGCCGGCACGCCGCCTTTGACGTGCTGCGCAAGGAAGGCCGGATGAAACGGTTTGAGGAAGGCCAAGTCGAACGCGTGACCGCCGCCGACCCGCGGCCGGGCCGCGAACTCGAGCACGCCGAGACACACGCCGCGATCCTGCAACTGATCGGGAAACTGCCGCCCAACCAGCAGGAAGTCGTGCGGCTGAAATTCCAAAATGGTTTTTCCTACAAGGAAATCGCCCGCATTACCGATCATTCGGTGACCAATGTGGGCTTCCTGATTCACACCGCCGTCGCGCGCCTGCGCACGGAATTTGCCGCCCAGCGGCCGTAAGGAGTGCACCGATGAACGACCCCACGCTTTTACCCGACGACCCGCGTCTCACCGCTTATGCGCTGGGTGAGCTGGAGGGAGCGGAACGCGCGGCCATCGAGACGGCGCTGCGCGCCGATCCGGCGTTGCGCGCGGAGGTCGGGTCGATCCGGGCGACGGCGGCTCAACTCGGGACGGCGTTGGCCGTCGAGGAGCGGCTAGGCGCGGACAACGTGCTTTCGTTTGACCGCGCCGCGATTATTCCAAGCCGTGACCCCCGCGTCCTTGACGGTGGCCAGCGGCGAGCCGCGCCAAATCTCCTGCGCTTCCCGCAGCTCTATTTCGTGCTGAGCGGTCTCGCGGCGGCGTGCTTCGCCGTGATGTTTACTCTGCGCGAAGACAAACCGCGCGGCGTCGCTTCGACGCCGACCATTGCGGTGACGATGGTGTCCGCGGGTTCGGGCGTGGGCTCATCGGAGCCGAGCCCATTGCCCGTCGCCGTGTCGTCGCTATTGGAGCCAGTGGGCCCCGCTCCGGCGCTCGTCAGTGCTGGTCCGGCGGTCGTTCCGCCGACTTTTCTCGAAAGCGATCTCACGCTGATGGAGCAGGCGAAGCATGATCGCGAGGGTGCGGTGGTCGTGAGCGCCACGGCCAGGCCGTTTGTGGATTTGGTTCCGGTCGTGCCGCCGGCCGGCGCACTATTTCCCCTGCTGCGGGCCAATCCACCCGAGCCGTTTCGCTCGCTGATCGCACCGACCCCGGCGTATGCGCATACACCTTCGATTCTGCCGAATCTCGGGCCCGCTGCGCCGAGCAGTGGCACGCCGGCCGTGTCGGGTGAGGTGGTGGTCCTCTCGGCGTTTACGGTCTCGGCGGAACGGCTGAGTGGTTATGCGGCGAACCCGGACAATCGCGTCGAGCGCGACCACCTGCCGCCACCGCCCGCGGGCGCGAAGTTCGGTGGCAACACCGAGGCCTACAGCCACACGCCCGACAACGATTTCCTCGGGGCCGACGAAAATCCGCGCTCCACGTTTTCCATCGATGTGGACACCGCGAGCTACGCTAACGTCCGGCGCATCATCGAACACGGCACGCCGCCGCCGCGCGACGCCGTGCGCATCGAGGAAATGCTGAATTATTTCCCCTACCGCTACGCTCCGCCGAAAAACGCCGATCCCTTCGCCGCCTCGCTTGAGATCGCGGCGGCGCCGTGGGCGCCGACGCACCGGCTCGTGCGCATCGGCCTGAAGGCGCGCGAAGTGTCCACCGCGGAGCGCGCGCCGGCCAACCTGGTATTTCTGCTCGATGTCTCCGGCTCGATGAACGAGCCCAGCAAACTGCCGCTCGTGAAGCAGTCGCTGCGCCTGCTGCTTGGCCGCCTCCGCGCCGACGACCGCGTCGCCATCGTCACGTATGCCGGCGAGTCGGGGCTCGCGCTGCCCTCGACGCCGGTCGCGCGCTCGCGGGAAATTCTCAATGCCCTCGACGCGCTCACGTCCGGCGGCGCCACGAACGGCGCGATGGGCATCCAGCTCGCCTACGAAATCGCCAAGGCCAACTTCGCCACCGCCGGCATCAACCGCGTCATCCTTTGCACCGATGGCGACTTCAACGTCGGCCCGACCAGTGAGGGCGAACTCGTGCGCCTCATCGAGGAGAAGGCGGCTTCGGGCGTGTTTCTCACCGTGCTCGGTTTCGGCATGGGCAACTACAAGGACGCGACGCTCGAGAAACTGGCGAATCACGGCAACGGCAACTACGGCTACATCGATACGCGCCGCGAAGCCGAGAAACTCCTCGTCGAGCAGGTCAGCGGCACGCTCGTCACCGTCGCGAAGGACGTGAAGATTCAGGTCGAGTTCAACCCCGCCAAAGTGTCGAGCTACCGTCTCATCGGCTATGAGAACCGGCTCTTGAAGAAGGAGGATTTCAACGACGACAAGGTTGATGCCGGTGAAATTGGAGCGGGCCACACCGTCACCGCACTCTACGAAATCATTCCCGTCGGCGCGGAACCGAACCGACCCGATGCGCCGCCGCGGCTGGAGCCGCTCCGCTACGGGGCGCGCACCGCGGTGAGTTCGCGGCTGGAAATGCCGGCGGGCGCCGCGGTGGCACCCAGCAACGAGCTGCTGACGGTCGCTGTGCGTTTCAAGAAACCTGATGGCGGTTTTCTCAGTCTCAGCCGGAAACTGGAGTTCTCGCTGGTGGACACGACGCGGGCGTTTGGGGCCGCGAGCGCCGACTTCCGCTTCGCCGCCGCGGTGGCCCAATACGGGATGATCCTGCGTGGCTCGACGCATCGCGGCACCGCCACGATCCAAGATGTGGCCGGCTGGGCCACGGCGGCGACCAACGACGGTGGCGATCCCGGCGGCTACCGGGCCGAGTTTCTCGATCTCGTGCGCAAGACGCAGGCGCTGCTGGAGTGAGGTATGTAGGGCGGGGTCGCCGA
>JANNEY010000360.1:0-2358 GCA_031379235.1 Opitutaceae bacterium
TGACCGGCGTCACGCCGCGCGCGAGGCATTCGAGGAGTGGCGCGGTGTTCACTTCCACAACTTCGCCGACGTAGCCGATGTCGAGGTCTTCGCCGGCCGGGCCTTTGACTGTGATCCTGCGGCAGCGGAAAATATCCGGCCCCGCAAAGCCCTGCGCTGCTCCGCCGAGGGAGTTGATGGTGGCGACGACCTCTGGGTTAATCTCCCGCGACAGCACGTCGTCCACGATCTGCGCCGTCGCCTCGTCGGTCACACGCTGGCCCTGGATGAAATTCGCCTTCAGCCCCGCCTTCTCCATCGCGCGGGTGATCGCCTTGCCGCCGCCGTGGACGACCACGGGGTTGATCTCGACCGCCTCGAGGAAAACAACGTCACGCGCGACGCCCTCGCGGACGGCGGCGTCGGGAGAGTCCATGAAACTGCCGCCATACTTCACGACAAACGTCGCGTGGCTGAATTTCTGAATATAGGGCAACGCCTCAAGCAGCGTCGCGGCCTTGGAGATCAGGTCTTGCATCGTGCGCTGACTAGGAAACGGGGCAAGCCCCTGAGCGGCAAGAGAATTTCCAGCGGCTTGCTGAAGTCATTTGGCTTGCGCCCGTCTAGATCGGGCCGCGATTCTTTCAACATTCAACACATGAACCGACTTCGTGCCCTTCCCATGCTTACCTTCATCGCGGTAGGCACGCTATTGTCCGCGTGCCGCAGCGGACGGGTCGATCGGGCTTCTGTCGCGAACCCGACCAAGGAATCGACCGAGCGCGTCGGTCCTGCGGGCGCAAACCGCTTCATCACGCCCGCCAACCAAATCCTCACCCCCGCCGGGCTCCAGGTCGATCTCCCCGGTCTTCGCCCGCAGGCGCTCGCGCTCAGCCCCGATGGAAAAATCCTCATCACCTCCGGCAAGAGCGCGGAGATCGTCGTCGTTGACCCGGTCAGCGGGAAGATTCTGCAACGCGTCGCGCTGCCCTCCGAGAAGGATCTGGATGCCACGCCCGATCCCGTCTCCGGCAACATCCTCACGCCCGACAAGGACGGACAGTTGAGCTACACCGGCCTCATCTTTTCGCCCGACGGCTCGCGCGTGTATCTCGCCAACGTCAATGGCAGCGTGAAGGTCTTCGCCGTGGACCGCGCGCACAAACTCTCCGCGCTTTTCACCATCCCCTTGGCGCGCGTCAACGCCGTCGGGCGCACGAACGAAATCCCCGCCGGCCTCGCCGTCTCCCGCGATGGCACGCGCCTTTACGTCGCGCTGAATCTCTCCAACCGCCTCGGGGAATACGACGCGGCCACTGGAAAATTCCTCCGCAGTTGGGACGTCGGCGTCGCGCCGTACGATGTCGTGCTCGCGGGCAACAAGGCTTACGTGAGCAATTGGGGCGGACGCCGTCCCGACGCTGGCAGCGTCACCGGCCCCGCTGGACGCGGCACCCTCGTGCGCGTGGATGCCGTGCGCCACATCGCCGACGAAGGCTCCGTCACCGTCATCGATCTCGCCGCGAACAAAGTCGTCACCGAACTTCTCACCGGTCTCCACGCCTCCGCGCTGGCGCTCGCGCCGAATGGCCGTCATCTCGTCGTCGCCAATGCCGCCAGCGACACCCTCAGCGTCATCGACACCCGCACCGACAAAATTATCGAGACCATCTGGACGCGCCAGTCGCCCGCGGATCTTTTCGGCGCCGCGCCCAACGCCCTCGCCTTCGACCGCTCTGGACGCAGCCTCTACATTTGCAACGGCTCGCAGAACGCCGTCGCCGTCGTCGCCTTCGAGCCCGGCGAATCCAAGCTGCTTGGCCTCATTCCCGTCGGCTGGTATCCCGGCGCCATCGTCCACGATCCCGCGCGCCGCTCCGTTTACGTGGCGAACATCAAGGGCATCGGCTCGACGAAGAAGCTCAAGCCCGGCGAGCCGGCGAAGTTCAAGACGCACCAATACTTCGGCACCCTCTCCCTCGTCCGCATCCCTTCGGCTCGCGCGCTCACCTCGCACACCGCCGTCGCCTTGAGAAATTTCCGGCACGCCGCCGTGCAGGCCGCGCGACTTCCGCCGCGCGCCGGACAGCCTCCGCGTCCCGTGCCCGAGCGCACCGGCGAGCCGAGCGTGTTCAAGCACGTCGTTTACATCATCAAGGAAAACCGCACCTACGATCAGGTTTTCGGCGACATGAAGGAAGGCAACGGCGACCCGTCGCTCTGCATCTTCGGCGAACGCATCACACCCAATCAGCACAAGTTGGCGCGCGACTTCGTCCTCCTCGATAACACCTACTGCTCCGGCATCCTCAGCGCCGACGGACATCAATGGGCCGACACCGGCATCACCACCGACTACATGGAGAAATCCTTCGCCGG
>JANNEY010000364.1:0-7274 GCA_031379235.1 Opitutaceae bacterium
AAGTTTGGACTTCTCGCGGGTGGGGCCGCTTCTCCGCAAGCGGCCTGAGTTCCAGCCGGCGAGTCGCCCTGCAACCCAGGCCGGCTCGGAGAGCCAGCCCCACCTCGGAATAGTCTGATCGTCACGGGACGTTGGTATTAGCCGGTCCGATCTCCGGCCGCTGACCGCCTGAAGGCGGAACTACGAGCGAATACCGTCGCTATCGTCGGCACAGAATTAATCACACCTGACACCACGTGTTCTGCGCTTCAGTTCTCGTTTCGGCGCAGCCACGCTCAAGCAATGAAATCCCCTTCGTTGCTCGTGTTCACCCATGGCACCGCGATTCTGCCCGATCGCCTGCTGTCCGACGCGACGATCGTTTGCCGCGAAGGAAAAATCATCACCGTCGGTGCGGCCGGCAAAGTGCGCGTGCCGAGCGGCGCGGAGGTGGTAGATGCGCGCGGCGGCTATCTCTCGCCGGGTTTCGTGGACATCCATGTGCATGGCGGCGACGGCGCGGACTACATGGATGGCACCGCCGAGGCCGTGCGCACCGCGAACCGCGCGCATGCCCGGCACGGCACGACCTCGATTTTTCCAACCACGACGACCGGCACGCCAGCGCAACTCGACGCCATGCTCGAGGCGTGTGCCGACGTGCAACGCACGTGGAGCGCGGCGGACGGCGCGCGCGTGGCGGGCGTGCATTTTTACGGGCCGTATTTCGCCGAGGACAAAGTTGGATGTCACCCCAAGTCCGGCCGCCGCGATCCGGTGGCGACGGAATACCGCCGCTATTTCGCGCGCGACATCATCAGAATCGCGACGTGCGCGGCGGAGCTGCCGGGAGCGGAGGCGTTTTTCCGCATGGCGACGCGGCACGGCTGCCTCGTGACCTGCGGTCACTCCAATGCGAGCTGGGGCGAGATGGACCGCGCGTATCGCTCGGGGATGCGCCACGTGGATCACTTCTGGTGTGCGATGAGCTCGGTGCCCGCGCTGCGGGCGCGGTTCGGGACGCCGATGCAGGCGAGCATGGCGGAGTTTGTTTTGATGAACCCCGAGATGAGCACCGAGGTGATCGCCGACGGCCAGCACCTGGCGCCGGAGCTGCTGCGGTTCGCCTTCGCGATGAAGGGAGCGGCACGCCTCTGTCTCGTGACCGACGCGAACCGCGCGCTCGGCCTGCCGCCGGGAGAATATTTTTTCGGCCCGACCGCACAGGGCGCGAAATTCGTGAGCGATGGGAAGGTTGGCCGCATGCCCGAAGGCAGCCTCGCCAGCTCGATCATGGGGATGGACACGATGGTGCAGACGATGGCGCGCGCGACTGCCTCCCCGCTGCCCGCGGTGATTCGGATGGCCTCGCTCACGCCGGCCGAGCGCGCGGGAGTGGCACGACAAGTTGGCAGCCTGACGAAGGGAAAACTGGCCGACGTGCTCGTGCTCGACCGGGAGCTCGCCGTGAAACGAGTCTTCATCGGCGGGTGTGAGACGTAGCAGGGCGGGTCTGTGACCCGCTCTCGCTGCGAATACCCAACGCGTGAAAAGGGCGGGTCACAGCCCCGCCCTGCTTACGGCGCCGGCGCGAAGGGTCCGCGCAGGGCCTCGATGAAGCGGTCGATGTCCTCGTAGCGCGTGCGCGGGTGCATGAAGACACCTTTTTCACCGGGGAGCGCGCCAAACCAATTGCCGGGCGGAGTCGCGTGTGGATCAGAACACAATCAGGCTCCGCGCCACCTCGCCCTTGATCAACGCCTCGTAGGCCTCGTTGATTTGATCGAGCCGATATCGGCGCGTGATGAGTTCATCGAGCAGGAGTTTCCCGGCGTTGTGCATCGCCATCAGCATCGGCAGATCGGTGCGCGGGCGGGCGGTGCCGTAGAGGCTGCCGATGAGCGATTTCTCGGCATAGACGAGCTGGTTCACGTTGATCGGTGCGCGGGCGTCGGCGCGCGAAATGCCGACGACAACACACTTGCCGCTCTTCCGCGTCGCATCGAAGGCCTGCGCGATGGTGTCGGCGCGGCCCACGGCTTCGAAGGTGAACTCCGCGCCCTTGCCGTCCGTGAGATCCTTGATCGCCTGCACCACATCGCCGGCCTGCGCATGAATCGTGTGCGTGGCGCCGAAGCGGCGCGCGTGATCCAGCTTCGAAGCGACCGTGTCCACCGCGATGATTTGCCGCGCGCCGACGGACTTCGCGCCTTGCACGATGTTCAGTCCGATGCCGCCGCAGCCGATCACGGCGACAGTGGAACCGAAGACCACCTGCGCGGCATTCGTCACGGCGCCGACACCGGTGATCACGCCGCAGCCAATGAGCGCGGCTTTTTCAAAGGAGAAGGCCTTGTCGATTTTCACCACCGACGCCTCAGGCATCGTGCTCACCGAGGAGAACGCGGAGACGCCGGCGTAATGCCGGATGGGCTGCCCGGCGGCGTTGCGAAAACGCATCGTCCCGTCGGGCATCGTGCCGTTGAAGCGCATGGCGGTGCCGAGGTCGCACAGCGCGGGCCGGCCGCTGGCGCAATACTCGCAGCGTCCGCACGAGCCGCGCCACATGAGGATCACGTGGTCGCCGTTCTCCACGGTCTTCACACCGTCGCCGACGGCTTCGATCACACCCGCGCCCTCGTGCCCGAGGATGATCGGCATCGGCATTGTGAGATCCCCGCACATGACGTGGTAGTCGCTGTGGCAGACGCCGGCGGCCTTCATGCGCACGGTGACCTCGCCGGGACCGGGCGGCAGGACCTCGACTTCTTCGATGCGCAGGGGCGTGCGGGGTTCGTAGAGGACAGCGGCGGTGGCTTTCATGGGGTGGGAGGAAAAATCTGTCGGAACACGTCTGGCAGAACTTGCATTTTCTCCGGTAAAGACTGCCGGAGAACTTCAGCCGCGAGACCTGAAACGAATTTGTGTAGACTCGAAATCATCAATCCCGGCAAGTCCGGTTGCCGGTGCATGCCTCGTCACCTAGCGGAGAGATTCCCATTTCCTTGGCGCCTGAGTCCGCTACGCTGCACCACCTCATGAAAACGATCCGCCCCCTCGTCTTCGCCAGATTGTTGGCGACCCTCGCATTGCCTTTTTTGTTTTCGCATCGTGGGGTCGCCCAAACCACGGCACCCGCCGCGGCGCCGGTTCTTTACCTCGGAGGTGGCGCCAAAGCCGGCGAGATCACCGACCGCACCGCCATCGTCCACGTGCGAATCACCACGACTCCCGGCCAGATTGCGGGCGGCGTGATTCCGGGCGGAGAAGGCGAGGCGCGGTTGCGCTACGGCACCGACGAAACGTTGCGCGACGCGCGCACCACGCCGTGGGAGGCGGCGCGCGCCGCCGTCGATCACTCGATTCAGTTTAAGTTGTCGGGCCTCATGCCGGCGCAACGCCACCACTACCGCGTGGAACTGCGCGCCAAAGCAGGCTCGCCGGTGATCGTCCCGGAGGCGTTCTCATTCGTGACCGCCCCATCGCCCGAGACGCGCGCGCCGGTGATGTTTCATCTCACGACGTGCCAGGATACGCGCGGCGAGGCGACCTACCGGCCGATGGCGGCGCAACGTCCGGATTTCTGCGTCTCGGCGGGCGACACTGTTTACTACGACGGCGAAGGCCTCGCGCGCAACGTCGCGCAAGCGTGGCAGGCCTACCAAAAAATGTTCGGGCTGCCCGCGATGAAAGACTACTATCGCCACGTCGGCGGCTACTTCATGAAGGACGACCACGATTACCGCTTCAACGACTCCGATCCTTACATGAAGGGAAGATGGACGAATTCTAACCGAGCCGACCCCGGAGCGCGTTTCACTGAGACCAAGGGCAACCAACGACTCGATGTCGCGTGGCTCTCGCACGAGGAGGGCATCCGGGTTTTCAAGCAGGTTTTTCCGATGGGCGAAAAAACCTACCGCACGGTCCGCTGGGGCCGCGGCGTGCAGATCTGGATGCTTGAGCATCGCGATTTCCGCTCGCCGAACGACATGCCCGACGGCCCGGAGAAATCCATCTGGGGCAAGGAACAGAAAGCGTGGCTGATGGAGACCCTGCTCGCGAGCGATGCGGACCACCGCATCATCATCTCGCCGAATCCCATCATGGGCCCCGACCGCCTGATGAAGGGCGACAATCACGCGAACCTGAATGGCTTTTGGCACGAGGGACAGGCGTTCCTCGACTGGTTGAAAGAGAAGCAACTCAACAATGTCGTGCTCATGTGCGGCGACCGCCATTGGCAGTATCACTCGACCGACCGCCGCAACGGCCGCAACACACACGAGATCAGTTGCGGGCCGACCTGCGACGAACATGTCCAAGACGTGCCGCCGCTCTATGACGGCATGGAGCGTCCCTACTCGGCGAGCCGCGGAGGTTTCGTCTCCGTGCGCTACACGCCCGACGATCGCGCGCTGGCCGTCGACTTTCACTCGATCAAGGGCGAACCGCTCTACCGCAAAACCTTCAAACCTTGAGCGAGCACGCTCCGCTTGCGCGCAGCCCAACTCCGTCCGTCCTTCCGCCCGGCCCGATTCAATCCCGCCCCTTACCCCTCATGACTTCCCTCCTTCGCTGTTCCGTTTTGATCGTTGGCGTGATCGCCTTCATCGCCGCGCGAGCCACCGCGGCCGATGCCGCCGCCGCCAAGCGGCCCAACATCCTGTTCATCTACACCGACGACCAGTCCTACAAAACGCTGAGTTGTTACGGCGCCGCGCCGGAGTGGGCGAAAACGCCGAATGTGGACGCCCTCGCCCAACGCGGCGTGCGCTTCGAGCGCAGCTACCTCGGTGCTTGGTGCATGCCGTCGCGTGCGTCGCTGCTCACGGGCCGCCTGCAACACGGCGTCATGAGCATGACGATGGCCGGCGAATATCCCGGCAGCCGCTACGATCCGGCGCAGACCCCGTTCGTGCCGGCACAGTTTCGGAAGCAGGGCTACCACACGGCGCAAATCGGCAAGTGGCACACGGGCACCGACACGGGTTTCGGCCGCGATTGGGATTACCAAATCGTCTGGAACCGTCCCGGCCATCCGGAGAACGCCGGCAACTATTACACGGACCAGATCCTGACCTTCAACGGCGTGGACCGCCTGACGAAGGGCTACTCCACCGACAACTACACCGACTGGGCGGTCGACTACATCAAGGGCCAGCACCGCGATCCGAATAAGCCGTGGTATCTCTGGTTGTGCTATGGCGCCATCCACGGCCCGACCACACCCGCCGATCGCCACAAGGGAAAATTCGCTGGCAAGTCCGCGCCCGTGCCCGCGGACATCGTCGGCCCCTGGCCCGACAAGCCGGCGTATTTGGAAAACACCAAAGCGTGGATGATCGGCAAAGACGGCAAACCCGCGATGGCCGACAAGGCGCGCAAGAAGGGCAACTTCGACTCGCACGTCGCCGGCCAGTCCTACGAATCATGGATTCAGCAGGTCAACGAGTGCATGCTGTCGGTCGACGAAGGCGTGGGCCGCGTGCTCGCCGCGCTCAAAGCGTCCGGCCAACTTGAAAACACCCTCGTCGTCTACGCCGCCGATCAGGGCTACGGCCTCGGCGAGCACGGCTTCAACCAGAAGATCGCGCCCTACGATGCGACCATCGCGTCGCCGCTGATCATTTCGTGGCCCGGGAAGATTCCCGCGGGCCAAGTGACCAAGCATCCCGTCAACGCGCCCGACCTCGTGGACTTTTTCTGCCGCACCGCGGGCGTGACGCTCCCGTGGAAAACGCACGGCCGCGACATCCGCCCGCTGCTCGCGAATCCGCGCGCGACCGATTGGAACACTCCGACGCTCATGACCCACACCTCGCGCAACTACGGCGCCGAGACCGACGTGATCCCGACCGACGACAGCCTCACCTCAACGGGCAATGTCCCGTGGTATGCGTTGCTGCGCGATGGCCGCTACAAATACGTGCGTAACCTCGTCGCCGGCGAAACCGAGGAACTCTACGATTTGGAAGCCGATCCCGAGGAGCTCAAAAATCTCGCCGCGTTGCCCGCCCACGCCGCGCGCCTGCGCGACCTCCGCGCCAAGACCATCGCCGAACTCCGCCGCACCGACGCCAAGTTCGTCGACCGCCTGCCGCCCACCAAGGCCGAGCTGGCCGCGCGCAAGTAGCCCCAATCTTTCATCGCAATGAAAACATCCCGCGTAATCACGCTATCGGTTGCGATCCTCGCACTCGCGTCGGCTGCCTTCGCCCAGCCCGCGCAGAAAAAAGGCAAGGCCGCTGCCGATCCCGAAGGGCAACCGCCGCGCCGCGCGCTGCCGGCCTCGGTCAAGGTTGAGCGCGATATTGTCTACGCGCGCTACGGCACGCGCGAGGTGAAGCTTGATCTCTACCTGCCGAAGCAAGCCGCGTCGGAAAAGATCCCCTGCATTGTCGTCGTCCACGGCGGCGGCTGGCGCAGCGGCGACAAGAATCGTTTCGCGGGCATTGCGGGCGCACTCGCCGAGCAGGGCTTCGCCGCCGCGTGCATTGGCTACCGATTGCTGCCCGAGGTGGAATTCCCCGCGCCGGTGTTGGACTGCAAAGCCGCGGTGCGCTGGGTGCGCGCCAATGCCGCTGCGCACGGCCTCGATCCTGATCGCATCGGCGCGATGGGCGGCTCGGCGGGCGGACACTTGGTCGCGATGCTCGGCACGAGCGACACGGTCGCGGCGCTCGAGGGCGAGGGCGGCAATGCGGGCGTCTCGAGCCGCGTGCAGGCCGTGGTCGCGATGGCTACGCCCGCCGACCTGACGCGCATGGCCGACCGCCAAAAGCTCGGGGCCGAACTCGCGCAACTGATCTCGCCCGTCACGCACGTTACGAAAAACTCCGCGCCTTTGCTGCTGTTGCACGGCACGAAGGACGCGCTCGTGCCGATGGCGCAGTCGGAATTGCTACTGGAGAAATACCGCGCGGCCGGCGCATCAGCCGAACTCGTGAAAATCGAGGGCGGCGCGCACGCCTTCTGGAACGTTTCGCAATTCGATCAGACCATGCAGCTCGCGCTGAAATTTTTCCGCGCGCACCTCGGCGGTTCCGCGGCGGCCGGCAAGTGACGCTGCGCCTTACTTGCCGAGGCAGATGAGCTTCGTGCCCGTGCGCACGAAGAGGTTGCCCTGCGAGATCGCGACGCTGGAGCGGTGGCGGGTGCCATCGCCCTCGTCCTTCAGGTTGGCCTGATGGAGCAGCTTGAACGCCGTGCCGCCGGCCTGAATCACGAATACGTCGGCGTCGAAATTCATCACATAGAGTTTGCCGTCGGCCGCGGTGGGCGAGGCTTGGAAG
>JANNEY010000371.1:0-16988 GCA_031379235.1 Opitutaceae bacterium
TGCGAGGTGGCCGCGAAGCGGACGCCGAAGCAATCCATCCAGCTGGATCGCCACGCCCGACTGCGCCGGGCTCGCGATGACAGGGTAAACTATACCACTACCCGACGGTCGCGGGCGGCGGCGCGACGAACTGCGCGTGCGCTTCGATCCGTTTTTCAAATGCGGCATGGGCTGCCGGCGGAAGCGAGGCGGGGACTTTCGAGCTGCTGCGACGCCACCGCGCGAGCCATTCGGGACCGAGCAAACGGGCCGGGCGCGGATGGGAGCTCGCACCGTCCGCGCGCGTGAACGCGATGGTGGTGTCGGCTTTCGGTCCCGTGCCAACGCCTTCGCCGACGAAGAAACCGGCGCTGAGCAACGCCACGCGCGCCGAGGTCGCCGCGGAATAAGTGTAGAGCGCGGCCGATTTCGGCGCACAGGCGGCCAGCACGCGCGCAAAGGTTTCCGCGGTCCACAGCACGGAGTCGGTCTTGAAGGAAAACGGATCGTAGAAAATCAGGTCCGGTGGTTTCGCGGCGGCGAAGAGTTGGAGGAAATCCCCGTGCCGCAGCTCCCAGTGCATCCCACCTGATTCGTGTGTCCAATGGCCCTGCGCCAAAATCGTCTTGGGTGCGCCATGGCGGACGTGCGGGAAATAACCCGCGTGGCTGGCGGCAAGGCGCAGCGGATCGAGGTCGCACTCGAAGCTCACGAGCCGCAGGGGCCGGAGCGGGCCTTCGTTCTTCTCCGCGAGGCAGCGCTCGAAGCAACGCAGCACGGCCATGGCGTTGCTCGCCGCACCGAGGCCCACGTCCCACACGACCAGTTCCTCCGTGTTGGCCTCACCCGTTGTGAGACGCGCCGCGAGCGCGGATTGCTCGACGTAGAGCCGGTTGGCTTCGTCCTCCGGCCGGTTAACCGAGTGCATGACTTCGCCCGAGCTGATTTGGCGGACGCTGTTGAACCCGGCCGGCCCGCGGTGAATCTCGTAGTCGCCGAGTCGCGGAAATTTGAAGACCTTCGCCGGCTTCGGCTTCACGCTGGGATTGATGGAATCCGTGCGCGCGAGTTCGGGGCGCATGCGCTCGTAGAAGGAGAGAAAAGTCCCCGCCAAAATGGCTTCGCGCATTCCGCGCATCAGGTTGTGGTAGAACGAGAGGTTATGAATCGCCAGCAGGTGCCAGCCGAGCAGCTCGTCCGACTTGATCAAGTGGTGCAGGTAGGCGCGGGAGTGATCGCGGCAGGCCTGGCAGCGACACGCGGGGTCGAGCGGTTCCTCGGAAAATTTATAGACCGCACGCCGGAGGTGCAGTTTGCCGAGCGTCGTGAACACCGTGCCGCGCTGCGCGAGCTGCGCCGGGATGATGCAGTCGAACATGTCGACGCCGCGGTGCACGGCTTCGAGGAGGTCGAGCGGCATGCCGACGCCCATCAGGTAGCGCGGGAGATTTTTCGGCAAATACGAGGCGGCGAGGCCGGTGAACTCGTAGCGCTGCTCGGGCGTTTCGCCAACGGCGAGGCCGCCAATCGCCAGCCCGTCGAAAGGCAGGCCGCGCAAAAACTCCGCGCTTTTTTTCCGCATGTGCGGGTGACACGCGCCCTGCACGATGCCGAACATCGCCTGCGGAGAATCACCCCGCGCCACGAGTGAACGCTGCGCCCAGCGGTGCGTGAGCAGCATCGCCGCTTCCGCCTCCGCGTAGGCCGCGGTCGAGGGCACGCACTGGTCGAGCACCATCATGATGTCGCTGCCGATGGCCCGCTGCATCGCGATGCTGTTCTCCGGCGAGAGCAGGTGCAGGTCGCCATCGACATAACTCTGAAACGTCGCGCCGTCTTCTGTCATCCGCCGCGAACCCGGCAGTGAGAAAATTTGAAACCCGCCCGAATCGGTGAGCACCGGCCCGTCCCAATTCATGAAACGGTGGATGCCGCCGACCTTTTTGAAAACCTCCGGTCCGGGCCGCAGCAGCAGATGAAACGTGTTCGCGAGCAGGACGCGCGCACCGACGGCCTTGAGCGTATGAATCGTCTGGCCCTTCACGGTCGCCTGCGTGCCGACGGGCATGAAGATGGGCGTCTGGACTTCGCCGTGCAGCGTCTGAAAGCGCGCCGCGCGCGCCTGGGAACCCGGGGCTTCTCGTTCGAGGATGAAATTAAGGCGCGACATTCCAGTCGGGTGAAAGAATGGGAGCCCGCGCGAATAGGAAGAACTTTCTGCGGTGCTCTGGTTTGTCATTGCGAGGTGTCCGCGAAGCGGACGCCGAAGCAATCCATCTATGGCGTGTTTTCAAATTCTGTCATTGCGAGAAGCCGCGCCCTGCGCGGTGCCGAAGCAATCCAGCTGGATCGCCACGGCGCGCTTCGCGCACCTCGCGATGACAATCATTTTGAAAACACGCCCTAGCTGAATCGCCACGCCCGCGCTGCCGGCAAGCTAGGCCACGACGGTTTTTGGGACGGATTTCCTCCTCCTAATATTTGTGCCCCTCCGCGCGCGTCGGACGCGGGCAGGGCGCCACGGCGAAAACCGGTGCGCGGGAAAGAGCGCCTTCATGTTGCGTGCAGGTTAGCGGATGCCGATGGCGGAGGACTGGCGAAATCCCAGTTGTTGGGCGTCAGTCTTGCTGCTGCCATTGTTCGGCTGACGCACGCGGCCGGCCGACCGATCGCGGAGGCGCGGTGGGCCGGAGAGGCGGGGGAACGTGCAACGCGGGATTTCGGAATTGTCCGACCACCGCGCGGCGCCAGCGAGCTGAAGCGCTACGACGAACGCCGCAGCTTCAGGTCGAGCACGCCGCGGATTTTTTCGATGAGCGCACCGGGGGTGAAGGGCTTCATCAAGGTGCCACTGACGCCCAGCGCCGCTATCTGGTCGGCGACGGCGTGGTCGGCGGGCGAGGTCAGCATGATTACCGGGATCGCCTTCAGCTCCGGCTTGGAACGGAGCAGGGTCAGTATTTCTACGCCGCCCATGGTGGGCATGTTTACGTCGAGGAGAATAAGAACGGGGAGGCTCCGCTCCATCGCGAAGAGCGCTTTGAACCCGTTGTCGGCTTCGCTCACGTCGCAGTCGAACTCGCGGAGGGCTGATTCCACGAGCCGGCGCACGGCTTTGGCATCGTCCACCGTCAGGATGTTGGGGCGCAGCGAAGGACCGGAGGCGGGAGGCTTGGGCAAGCGGTGAGGGATGGTTCGCGTCGGCCCCGAAGGCAATGCTTCCACAGCTCAGCGGGAGTGGGGAAGGGCGACGCGGCCCTGCGCGGCGAGCAGGGGAGCGCCGGATTCGTCCTGCGCCGAGGAACCCGGTGGGCTGCGATGATACTACAGGTGGGAAATGCCTCCACCTCCAACAACGTCATCCCGGGTGGCCAGCCTCACGGTATCCTTCCGCGGTCTTTGCCTTGTGGCTGCCATTCTGGGTCTCGGTCAAATCAACGCGCAGGAACTTTCCTTTCTCTGGGGCGGCGCCGGGCTACCGAATTTGCGCACGTCTTCTTTTTCTTGGGACGTCGACTACAACCAGCAAATTTACCGCAACTTCAGCGCCTCCATCAGCTGGATCAACGAAGGCCACGTGATCGGTCACCACCGCGATGGGACCGCGGCCCAGCTCTGGTTGGACCTCCCGGTCTTCAAGGGCCGCATGACGCTGTCCGGAGGTGTCGGCGGTTACTATTATTTCGACACTCAGCCGACGGGCACGGGCGACTCACGCGATGTGCATGGCACGGCACCGATCTACAGCTTGTCGGCCACCGCCTACTTCACCGATCGGTGTTTTGCCCGCTTCCTCTACAATCGGATCAGCCCCCGCGATAATTTCCATTCCGACACGGCCCTCATCGGCGTCGGCTACTGGTTTGGACAGGACAAGCGGCCCACGCCGGGCAAACTGGGCGCGGCGCCCGAGGACAAAGGCTTCGTCACCGCCAATGAACTTACTTTCTACGGCGGCATGAGTGTCGTGAATGCCTCGGGCAGCCTGCACGGCGTTTCATATGCGATGGAATTTCGGCGCGGCCTGATGAGCCACCTGGATGGGACGGTGTCGTTGATCTACGAAGGCGATCCGCGCATCGTGCGACGCAGCGGCGTCGGGCTGCAGGTGTGGCCGGTGAACACGTTCTTCGACCACCGCGTGACGGTGGGCTTCGGCCTGGGAGCCTACGTCTATATCGACAACAAACATCTGGGCGCGCGCCGCCAGCTCACGAACGGAGTCTCCGTCAACACCCCGGCGCTGGCGCCCCTGATCTCTCCGACCATTTCCGTGCGACTTTCCGAGCACTGGCTCGTGCGCGGTGTCTGGGATCGAGTCGTGACAAACTACAACCGCGATTCCGACGTCTTCCTGTTTGGCGCCGGCTTTCGCTGGCGGTGAGGGCACTCGTTTCCGAGGCTGACTGAGCGCCGGCACGGCCTGCGCCGGGATAGCGAGTGTCAGGTGTCGGGGAAAGACGTGGATCGCTTCATCGGAGAGTTCATGCGGCGGTGATGAGTTTCACAGCCGCCCGCAACCGGGCAGGGTGGCCATCTTGCGATCAAGCGTCAGCACGCTCGTGCGCTGGCGGTCGTAGTCGAGGGCGACGAGGCGGTCGGTGAGCCCGGGCTCCTTGGTTTCGCCCAAGGCGTCGAGCACGGCGTCGCCGTGCAGGGGCTCGACGAGGCCGCTGGTGAACCCGGCGAGCATCGCATTGCGCGTGTCAGTTTTGCTCAAGCCGTAGTGGTGCTGGAGCACCGCGTAGGCTTCGGCGATGACGATGTTGGCGACGGTAATGTGCTCCGGCTGAGAACCGCGGATGGCCGTGAGCCGCTTGAGCGTCACCTGATAATCCGCCGCCGGCAGACCGGTGAGCAGGCGGACGAAAATCGACGGATCAATCCCGTAGGCGGGCATGGTCCTTGGGCGTGTCGCGCCACTTGGCCAGGTCGAGCGGCGGATGGTTCGCGGCGATGTTCTCGCGCAGCGTCCCGAGCTTGCCGAGGTCGATGCCGACGGGCGCGAGCCGCCATTCGTCGCGGTCGTGAATCAACTCCAGATAGTCGCCCGGCTTGACGCGCATCGCTCGGAGCGCCGCCGCTGGAAACGTGGCCTGCCGCTTGGCGCTGATCTTGATGCGGAGCTTGGTCGGCATGGTCGGAAAAAGCCGGCGCCTTACCGGAATGTCAAACCGGTAAGGCTGACAGGCTCAATGGAGGACAGAATGCTTCGCGCTCACTCGCTTGGTCCGTCAATAGTTCACACATGGCCCGGCCTCTTTGGCCTCACCAAAGGAAATCAGAAATTTGGGCGGCTCGTTTTTCCTTTTCCCCTCTGCGGATGTTTGCGGCTAAAGAAGTTTTCGCTTCGCCTTCGGGCGCCAACCCTTACTGGCGTTTGTCGTCGTCCTTGCGGTCGCGCCGGTCGTCGTTGCGGTCATCTTTGTCGTCGCGTTTGCCGTCCTGACGTTTCCAGTTTTTGGGATATTTTTTCACGACGGCGTCGTGATGCTGCTCGGGCGAATCACGGAATTCCATGCGCACGACCGGAGCCACGATCAGGACTTCACGCTTCACATCCCTGGGCTCGGAACGATGCACCCAGTTCTTGCCTTCGCGGTAAACGTATTCGCGCCGTTCGCGGTTGTAGTAGATTTCGTAGCCCGGATAGTAGTCGTAGCCGTCGTGGAGGACCACGATCGGCGGCGTCGGCCGCATATCGCTCCGCGGCGGCGGCCCGCGCTCATCGCGGCGCAGGTCGCGCGGATCCGGCTGGCGACCGGGCGGCGCCCAGTTTCGCGGATAGGATTGGACCACCGCATGGTGGTGCTGCTCGGGCGCGTCGTGAAAATCGAGCCGCACGACCGGGGTGGAGAAAAGAAATTCGATCGAGACGCCGCGTGGTTCAGGGCGGCGCACCCACGCGTTGCCGTCGCGGTAGACAAATTCCCGGCGGCGCCGGCTGTAATAGGTCTCGTAGCTCGGGTAGTAATCATAGTCGTCAGCGAAGTTCACCGCGACTCCGGCCGGCACCACGACCGGTGCGGTGCGCGGGTAGGGCGGCGCGGTGGGCTGCTGGACCATGCACCCGGACAGGGAAAACAGGAGCGAGGCTCCGGCGCAGACGGCGGCCGATTCGGCGCGCGGGATAAAACGATGGGTCATGCCCAACCTTACACGGTTGGCGCCGCGGTCGCGATGGGGTGATGAACTGACCCGTGGGCCGCACCGCGGCCCGCTTGGCCCCGTCAATCGTTCACCCATGACCCTCTTTGGCCTCTCACGCAGCAGCCTCTTTGCTTCCTGGCTAAGGCGGGCTGAAATCGCAGCCGAAGCTCCGGAACGAGTTTCACGAGCAAAGGGAGAAGCCGCGGAGGCAGAGATGAGCGTCAGGATAGAATCCATCGCGTCCGTCGCGCAGGTCGCGAGTCCTCGTTGTGCTTCCTGGTCGCCCGGCGCGGCCCTTCTTGGCCGATCGGCCCGTGTTGGGTGGCCTCGGGTTCTGCTACAAGTGTCGGCAACACTTCACCCGCATGAACTGGGCACTCAGCATTCTCGTTGGACTTCTCACTGCTGTCGCCGGCTGTATTGGCACCGGCTATCTCGGTTCCCTTTGTGTGTCTTGGCACCGCATCAGTGGCCGCGAAGGCGGCTCGGGCTATTTTGTCGTCTTCATGGGACTGCTCGGCATCGTCGGTGGACTCGTCGTGGGCATCGTGTGCTCGCGAGTAGTGGCGGGTTGGCCGGCGCCTAGTTTCTGGAAGGCTCTTGGGGTCGCGCTCGGCAGCGCATCCATGCTGCTTCTCGTCATCGGCGGCATCGCCTACCTTGCCGCGGAATTTCCACCGACGGTCGACGGGAAGGAGCTGATGGTCGAGACGGAGGTGCGTTATCCGGCCGGTGTGAGCGTGCCCCCGTCACAAGGCGATGAGTGGAAGTGGCACGCGACTCTCAGTGCCGACTACGGCAAGCGCCGGCAAAGCCTGAGTCGGCTTTTGCTCGCGCAGCGCAGGAAGGAGGAAGGTCGCTGGATCGTGCCGGTCGAACTCGAACTCGATACCGTGGTTCAGCAGAAGACCATCGGTGTGGTGGACGGCGGTCCTGCCATGCAGTATGTGCCAATCGAGATTCCCGGGCGGCCGAAATCGGTCACCGATGATTGGAGTCCGTGGCGCCCTGCCACCTTTCGCGGTGACTTGAAACCCATCGCTGCCGGCCAAACGGTCGAGGTCCGCTATCGCGTGCGGCATCGTAAATCCTGAGGAAGCAGCGGCCTTGCAGGGGCTCGACGAGGCCGCTGGTCAGCACGGAGGACCGGCAGGGGCTTTGGGCGTGTCGCGCCATTTGTCCAAATCGAGCGGCGGATGGTTCGCGGCGATTTTCTCGCACAGCGTCCCGAACTCGCCGAGGTCGATACCGACGGGCTCAGCCGCCATTCGTCGCGGTCGTGCATCAACTCAAGGTAGTCGCCCGGCTTGCGTGCAACGCCGGAGCGCCGCCGCCGGAAACGTGGCGTCCGTTTGGCGGTGATTTTGATGCGGAGCTTTGTGGGCACGGCCAAAAAACTGACACCTTCCCTGAATTTCGAATCGGTCAGGCGACTGATTCGAGCGATGGAAGAATTCCTTAAACCTCGCCAAAATTCACACCTGACCCCGGTTTCCGGCCTCATCGCCGATCCCCTCGATCCAAGCTCCGTCCGTCGTTCACGTCGGTCCATTTTTTGGCGGCCGTTTGGTAACGCTGGCGATGCCATGTGCACAATAGTTAAGCCCCGTCGGTCTTATGCGATGCCTCCAGTTTGATTCCGAGGACAATTGTCGGCGCGAAGAATCTCATTTGCTCCGCGCTCGTTTCCTTCAATCGTCGCACCCGTTTGAAATTCTTTTGGAGCATTTTGCTGTTCGTCGGCTCGGCGTCGTTCGCCGCCGAGCCACCGTCGTTGGACTATTCGCGCTACGTCGAAGGGAAATTTGTTTTCGAGCGCAATTGTCTCATCTGCCATGGCAGACGCGGTGATGGCACCGGCGAGATGGCTGGAGCGATTTACCCCAAACCGCACTCGTTCCGCGAGGGCATGTTCAAATTTCGCACCACGCCCTTCGGCGCTCTGCCCACCGACGATGACTTGCGGCACACAATTAGATATGGCCTGAACGGCACCGCGATGGGGATGTTCACCCGACTTTCCGACGAGGAGATCAGTGGCGTCATCGAATACGTGAAGTCCTTTTCCCGCCGGTGGCGCAAAACCGAAAATTATGCCGAACCGATGAACCTGCCGGCCCCGCCGGCGTGGCTCAACGAGGCCGGCCACGTTGAAAAGGGCCGGGCACTCTTCGCCGCCCACTGCACGGTCTGTCATGGGCCGGAGGCAGACGGCAAGGGTGTCGCCGCTCCCGCGCTCAAGGATATCTGGAACGCCCCTGTTAAGCCCTCGGATTTACGCCAATCCCATCTCCGCTGCGGCGACCGTCCCGAGGACATTTATCGCGTCCTCGCCACCGGACTCAACGGCACCCCGATGGTCAGCTTCGATGCCGCGCTCACGCCGGAACAGCGTTGGGATATCGTCGCCTGGATTTTCACGCGGAAGCTTGCGACCGGCCCCATCTTGGGTGGCGCTCCGCCCCGTGAGGCGAAAACCCGGATCACGAATTGACCGGACGGGAAATCGGCGGGTCAGGCAATCGGACGACGTCTCGCTTTGGAATTTGGTTCGAGGCAGGGGGCGGCCGGGCGCTCAACGCTCCATTATTACCCTCTTGTTTGTCATCGTGAGCCGGTGACTGGGGCTGGCGACCCGGCTTGATGGCAATGTCGCCGTCTACCGCGACGAGGTCCTGCTGCGCGATGTCTTCGCGTCAGATTTGCGGATGGCGTGGTCGGGCAGGATTTCCAGCGCCCGCTTGACGAGGCGCTGGTTGGCCAGGTCGCGGGCGATGAGCAGGTCGATGTCTTCGGTGGCGCGCACGAAGCCGAGACTGTTGATCGCGAAACCTCCGACGACCACGTAGGCGACACCGAGGCGATTCAGTTCCCGCGCGAGCGAAACCAGATCGGCGTCGGTCGGGACGCGGGTTACAGACCGTTCCGGTTCAGGTTCGCCGTCCATGTTGCGCAGGCGTCGTTGCTGGAAAAACGAAATACGCCCTTCGGTTGCCCGCGGCCCCGGGCCAACTGGGCGGCGGTGCGTTGCAGACGGGCGAAGCGCTGCCACGGGGTCTTATGCAACGTCCCGACGGTTTTGATGGCCGGTTTTTCCACGGGCCCAAACTCGCGCGAGCGGCGAGCAGGGTCAAGTGCGGCCCCGCCTCGTCGCGGACGGCATGGCGGCGGGTGGTAGACGACGAGTGGCCTCTGCAAGACAGACGCCCTACGGGGAATCACAGATTCTTGTCGGTGACCGCGCCCTCCGAGGCGGTGCTCACCAGCTTCGCGTATTTGGCGAGGACGCCGCGGGTTTCCTTGGGCGGGAGCGGCTTGTAGGCTTTCATCCGCGCGGCGTAGTCGGCTTCGGGAATGAGGAGGCTCATTGTGTTTTTGACGGCGTCGATTTCGATGAGGTCGCCGTTCTTCACGATGCCGATGGGGCCGCCTTTCGCGGCCTCAGGGGTGATGTGGCCGACGTCGAAACCGTGGCTGCCGCCGGAGAAGCGGCCGTCGGTGATGAGCGCGACGTCTTTGATGAGGCCGCGGCCGGCGATGGCGCTCGTGGGTGAAAGCATTTCTCTCATGCCGGGGCCGCCGACGGGGCCTTCGTTGCGGATAACGACAACGTCGCCTTTGACGACATCGCCGCGGAGCACGCCTTTGAGCGCGTCTTCTTCGCTCTCGTAGACTTTGGCAGGACCTTTGAAATAGAGACCTTCTTTGCCGGTGATTTTGCCAACGGCACCGCCGGGAGCGAGGTTGCCGTGGAGGACGCGGAGGTGGGTGTCGGCTTTGATGGGTTTGTCCCAAGGGCGGATGACGTCCTGCTGGTCGGGGTAGGACGGGTAGGGCTGCACGTTTTTGAGCGACTCGGCGATGGTCTCGCCGGAGACGGTGAGGCACTCGCCGTGGAGCAGGCCGCGGTCGAGGAGGAGCTTCATCATCGGGCGGATGCCGCCGATGCGGATGAGGTGGGCCATGCCGTATTTGCCGAAAGGTTTCACGTCGGCGAGAAGCGGGACGCGATCACCGATGGTCTTGAAATCTTGGAGCGTGAGCGGGACCTCGGCCGAGTGCGCGATGGCGAGGAGGTGGAGAATGAGATTCGTCGAGCCGCCGAGGGCGAGACAGACGGTGATGGCATTCTCGAAGGCGTGGCGCGTGAGGATGTCGCGCGGCTTGGTGCCTTTCTTGAGCATGGCCATGACAGCGGCGCCGGCGCGTTCGCAGTCCTCGCGTTTCTCTTTGCCGACGGCGAGCTGGGCGCTGCTGTTGGGCAGGCTCATGCCGAGGGCCTCGATGCAGGTGGCCATGGTATTGGCGGTATACATGCCGCCGCAGGAACCGGGACCGGGGATGGCGGTGGACTCGACGGCCTTCAGGCCGGCGTCGTCGATCTCGCCCTTGGCGTGTTTGCCGACGGCTTCGAAGACCGAGACGATATCGAGGGGCTTTTTGTGGTCGCAATCGCTGGCGAGAAAACCGGGGAGAATACTGCCGCCGTAGATGAAGACCGCGGGGCGGTTGAGGCGGGCGATGGCCATCATGCAACCGGGCATGTTTTTGTCGCAGCCACCGATCGCGACGAGGCCGTCGAAGCCCTCGGCCGCGACGGCGGTCTCGATGGAGTCGGCGATGACATCGCGGGAGACGAGGGAGTAGCGCATGCCCTGCGTGCCCATGCTGATGCCATCGGTGACAGTGATGGTATTGAAATAGACGGACTTGCCGCCGGCGGCATCGATGCCCTTCTGCGCGTGCTCGCTAAGTTCGCCGAGGTGGACGTTGCACGGCGTCATGTTGCTGGCGGACGAGGCGACGGCGATCTGGGGCTTCTTGAAATCCTCGTCGGTGAAGCCGACGGCGCGCAGCATGGAGCGGGCGGGCGCGCGGTCATTGCCGTCAACGACGACGGAAGAGTGCGGGCGGAGGGAGTGGGACGTTTGGCACATGGGTTCGGAAAAGAAGTTGAGAGTTGAGGGGTGAGAGTTGAGAGTTGAGAGATTGAAAGAGGGAAGTTGAGAGCTGAGAGTCCAGAAACAAGCGTCCAGAGCGGGCGAAAGTGGGCAAGTGCGATTGCGGGAATGACGGGCACACCACTCATTGGTGCTCGCGGCTACACCGACGGCGCAGCTCAGCTTCTGGCAAATCCCGCGGCCACGACCGGTTTTCGTAGGGGCGTGGCTCGTCCACGCGTGTCGGGAAAGGCGCGCACAAGGCGCGCCCCTACTCGATGTAAGAAACTGTGATGCGATCCTGCACCGCCGGCGGCAAATTCTTGGTTGCGTGGGGGAATGGGCGGCGCATTCACTCGGCGCGACTTTACCCGCATGGCATTCAACCTCAAAAAAGTGCTGAAGGCGCTCTTGCTCTCCTCGAGCCAGCCGCTGTCGATCAAGGATGTGCAGGCGGCTTTCACTCGGTTTCACGAGCAAGCCATGGCGCTACCGCTAGCGGTGCCGGTGTCGGAAGGGCCGACGGGCGAAGCGCCGACTCCGACCGAGACGACTCCAACGGGCGAGCCGGGCGCCCCGCTAGCCGAGGAGGTGGCGGAAGTCATGGAAGAGGCCCCGCAGGATCCGGAGCTTTACGCGGACGTGCCTTCGCTGATCACCGCGACCCAGATTCGCGAAACCATGGACCTGATCGCCGCGGAACTGCGCGCGAGCGACGAAGGCCTGCTCCTCATTGAGGGCAACGCCGGCTACCGGCTCGTGACCCATCCGCGTTTCGCGCGCTGGGTGCGCATCCTCCGACAAGAGCCGCCGCCGGTGAAGCTCAGCCAGTCCTCGATCGAAACACTCGCGGTCATTTCCTACCGCCAGCCAGTGACGCGCGGCGAAATCGAGACGATTCGCGGCGTCTCGGCCGAAGCCGGCCTCAACAAATTGCTGGAGCGCGAGCTCGTTTATATCGTCGGCCGCGCGGATTCGCCCGGCCGGCCGATCCAATACGGGACAACGGATCAGTTTTTGGAATTCGTGGGCATCAAATCACTCGACGAACTCCCGGCGTCCGACGTGCTCTCGTCGCGCCAAATCGACGAGTGGCTCAAGACCTCGACGAACGTGCACTCGCCGACCGACACCGACATGGGGCTCTCCGACGAGCAATTGCCGCTGGAGGCCGCGAGCGTGGCGCCGGCCACGGTCGTCGAACTGGATAACCCTGCGACCCCGGGAGCCAACTGATATGAATCTCGGCCCCATTCGCGAAAAGATCGACCTGCTCGACCGGCAGCTCGTGGAATTGCTCAACCAGCGCCTCGCGCTCGCCGCCGAAATCGGCAAGGTGAAGCGCAGCGAAGGCGGACAAATTTACGTCGCCGAACGCGAGGATGCGGTCCTTCGCAAAGTGACCGGCCAAAACCAAGGCCCCATCAAGAACGAGGCGCTGCGCGCGATCTACCGCGAGATCATGTCAGCCGCGATCGCGCTGGAGAAACCACTGGTCATCGCGTTTCTGGGGCCGGAAGCGAGCAACACGCACGCCGCCGCGCTCAAGAAATTTGGTGCGAGTGTGAACTATCACCCGATGGCGACGGTGAGCGACATTTTCACCGCGGTGGAAAAGGGCGAGACGGACTACGCGGTGATCCCAATCGAAAACTCCACCGAAGGATCGGTGCGCGAGGCGTTGGATAGTTTTGTGGAGAGCGATTTGAAAATCGTCGCGCAGATCTATCTCGAAATTAATCACGCGCTGATCTCGAATTCGCCGCTCGAAAGCATCGAGCGGGTCTACTCCAAGGATCAGGCGCTGGCGCAATGCCGGCATTGGTTGCAGCGCCATTTACCTCACGCGCAATTGGTCGATGCGCCGAGCACGTCGCGCGCGGTGCAGTTGGCGAAGCAGGAGCCGGGCACGGCGGCGGTGGCGGGGGAGTTGGCAGCGGAGCACTACGGCATGCCGGTCGTCGCGCGGAACATTCAAGACAAGGCGGACAACACCACGCGCTTCTTCGTCATCGGGAAAAAAGCCTCGGGCCCGGTCGGCGGTGGCAAGGATCTCACGAGCTTGCTGGTGTCGCTCGGCGACGAGGCGGCCTCACATTCGGGCGCGTTGTTGAAGATGCTCATGCCGCTCGCCCAGCGCGGCATCAACCTTTCCAAGATCGAGTCGCGACCGAGCAAGAAGCGGCCGTGGGATTATTATTTCTTCCTCGATGTCACCGGGCATTTCGAGGACGTGGCGACGAAAGAGGCGATCGCGGAACTGAGGAAGTTCTGCCCGCTCGTGAAGTGGCTTGGGAGTTATCCGGTGGCCAGTTGAGGCGCCCGCTGCGGCGGCGCGCTTAACGCGAGCGCAGCGAGAAGTAGAGAATGACAACCAGTGCGCCCAGCAGGAGGAGAGCCGCGAAAAAATACATGACGCAGCCCTTCTTCACGTCCTTCTTGAGTGTGTCGGAGCCGACGCGATAGCGGGCGATAATGTCTTCTTCGGCAGTGGTCGTGGCCTCGGTCGAAAGCGCAGGCGAGCCGGCCGCGGGCGGCGCGAGGCCCAGCGTGGATTCCTCCGCGGCGGAAGTCCGCGCACTGGCCGGTGGGGCTTTGCTCGCCTCCGCCGTGGCGATTTCGCGATTGAGCCAGTCCAGTTGCTCTTGGGCCAGGGCGCGCTGGCGGCGGAGTTGGGCGAGGCGGTCCGGCATTGGGACGGAAAGGTTGGGCGAGGCCGGCGGGACCGGCAAGCTCGTGGTCGAATGGCACAAAAAAGGCCGGTCACGGGGACCGGCCTTCAAAGTGAGCCTCGTAAATCAGGCGGTGACGACCGCGACCATGCGGTGCGGCTTGTCGTATTTCACATGGCCGTCCTTGAGGGCGAAGAGCGTCCAGTCGCGGCCAACACCGACATTTTTTCCCGGATGGAGCTTGGTCCCGCGCTGGCGGACAATGATGCCACCGGCGAGAATCGCCTCACCGCCAAATTTTTTGATGCCGAGCCGCTTTGAGTGGCTGTCCCGGCCGTTCATTGATGTGCCCTGACCCTTCTTGTGCGCCATGGTAGTAGTCTCCTTTAAAGTGGATTAAGCCGTGATCGATTTGATCTTGATGACCGAGAGCTCCTGGCGATGGCCGCGTTTGCGCTCCATGCCCTTGCGCTTTTTCTTTTTGAAAACGATGACCTTATCGCCGCGCTTGTTCTCCAGAATCGTCGCGGAAACAGACGCGCCTGCGAGGAGCGGCTTGCCAACGCGGTAGGAGTCGCCCTCGCCGGCGGCGAGCACGTCCTTAATCTCGACGGTCGAGCCCTTTTCGGTGCCCGGGTAACGGTTCACGATGAGAATATCACCCTCGGACACAGTGAACTGCTGGCCCTGAGTTTTGATGGTCGCTTTCATAAATAAAAGGGCGGACTAAGCGGTTTTGCAGGGGGCAAAGCAAGGATTTATTTGAAAAGCCGGAACGATCTGACGGCATAACGCTTAGCTGCGACAAAGTCATGCGGGTTGGGACGGTCGCCGGCGGCGGGGTTTCCGGCTATTTCTGCGCTGGATCGGGAAACTCGGCGATACCGGGATGAGCCGCGTTGGCTGCTGACCACGGCAATGACCACGCGACCGCGTCGCGCCAACTCCGGCCCTGGTGAAAACGCGCATGTAGCACGCAGGCGAGCATGACATCGCCTGAACCGGTCGGTGAAACTTGCCGGACAATCGGCGGTGTGAGCGTCTCGGGATCGTGATGCTCGTCGATGAAACAAACCGGGGCCGCGCCGTCGGTGATAACCCAGCGCCGCGCCCGAAAGCGATCGCGGATGCGCCGCAGGAGTTCGCCCGTAGCGGCCTTTTGCTCGGCGGCAGGGACCAGCGAATTCAGTTCGGTGCGATTGATCCGCACGAGTGCGGCGGCCTCATTGATCAGCCACTCAAGGGCCGGACCGTAGGTGTCGACGACGAGCGAACCGCGCTCCGGCCAGCGATGCAGCGTATCCCGGAGCACATCAAAATCCGTCGAACTCCAGCCCGGAATACTACCGCAAATCGCGAGCACGCCCGCCGGCTGCGCGTCGATAAATTCGGCGCACGCCCGGATCGCGGCGGAGTCCGGCGGAGTGTCCAGGCCGAGGAAAGTGGTCTCCAGTTGTCCGCTGCGCACGACCATGCCACTGCGGGTGGTTCCACTAGTCGGGAAAACCTGAAGCGAAAAATTCCTCGCCCGCAGCCACGCCGTGCACTCGGCACCCGGCGCGCCACCGGCGAAGCAGAGCGCGGTATTGGGCGCGCCCAGACGGTTGAGCATCTTGGCAACGTTGATGCCTTTCCCGCCGACTTGGAACGATTCCGCCGTTGCCCGCTGCGTGGCGCCGGGCAGCCAGCGTTCAAATTCCAGCGTGCGCTGGGCGAGCAGATTGCCAGTGAGCGTGAAGAGGTGCGGGGGCGGGTTCATTCGTCGTCTTTTTGCGAGCGGTAGAAAATATAGTTTACGAGAAAACTCAGTCCGAACACGCCGCTGAGCGTGCGAATGTTGCGCATCGCGCCAAACACCATCGTGAGCGGGCTCGCCCGCGGCTCCTCGACGCGCAGGAGGAGCATGCCCCCGAGCAGCGCGACCACGGGTTGCACGACGAAGCACGCGTGATGCACCGCGAGCGCGTTGGGCCACCGCCCCAGCGCCCAGGTCAACACCTCGCCGCCCGTGATGGGCGCGATGGCCGCCACCAGCGAGGTCACCGCGAGGTTGACGCCAATGGCGAGATTCTTGGCTTCCAGAGGAATCAATTTCAGCAACAGCGTGAACTGACCGAGGATGAAGCCCGCGCTCACGGCGCCGCCAAAAAGCCACATCGCGAAAAGCATATGGCGGTTTTCCGGCGTCAAAAAACACCACAGGAAATTTTGCAGCTGCCACAGAATCAGCGAAACGGTCATCACCGACTTGTTGCCGAACCGGTCGAGCATGCGGCCCCAGGCGGGAAACGACAGTGCCCCCGAGAGCTGCGCGAGCATCGAGAGCAGGCTCACATCGAACGCGGACATTCCCAGCTGCTCGAACATGAACACGTGATAGAACGGCCCAAAGCAATTCGCGGCGAAAGACCACACGGCGCCAAAGGCGATGAAGCCCAGCAGCGAGCGCGAACCAAGCACGACGCCGAGCTGCGTGCGCAACGACAGCGCAGTCACCGGCGCCGCCTTTCGCGCCTGGGCGGGACTAATCCACTGCCAATACAACGAGCACAAACGCATCACGACCGCGCCCGCGATGATCAGCTGAAAGGCGGGAATCGCGTAGCTCCAATGGGCCAGCGCCCAGCCCGAAACGAAGAGAAAGGTGAGCGTGGAAAATTGCAGGGTGCCGTTACGCCGCCCGAAATATTTCCCACGGATCCGATAGGGCACCCAATCTTGAATCCACGCGTTCCACGACACGCCGGCAATCGCCCCGAAACAACTCGTCGTGAGAAACCAGGCGATCAGCCAGCGACCGGCCTCCGTCGGATTGTCGCGCGGCACGAACTGCAGCAGCGCCCCGAACGCCGCCCAGCAGAGCATGTGCAGCGCCGCGGCGCCGAGCATGACGATCTTCGGCGGCCGCCAGCGGGCGAGAAACGGGGCGACGAAAATTTGCAGGAAATTTCCCAGAAAGGGCAACGCGCAGATGAGCCCGATGGTTGTTTTTGGCAGCGCAAACGCCTTCGTCAGCAGTGCGGTCATAAACACGCTAACCGGGAGCGACATCGTCACGATGGGCATCGCCATCACGCCCTCGGCGGTGCAGAGGCAGAGGGCGCGCAGAAGATTGGCTTTGGCCGGTCGGGCGGTTGCGTTCACAGGTTGATCAGATCGAATGAAAGACAGAAGCGGATGATTGTTGAAGCGAAACTATTGCAGCGGAAGAAAACGGTGACGCTCGCGCGGTGGTTGCTGGGGAAGC
>JANNEY010000421.1:0-8573 GCA_031379235.1 Opitutaceae bacterium
CGCGCTTCAGCTCTGCCGCGCCGCGCTGCGGCCGCCGTCCTTGATCGGGGTCGCGAACTTGTAGTCGATGTCCCACGGGAAATAAATCCACTTGTTCTGCTTAAACTCCTTCACGCACGCGTCGACGAACGGCCGGCCGGCGGGCTTGGCGTAGAGCGTGGCGAAATAGGCCTTCGGCAAAAGCTGGCGGACGACCTGCGCGGTTTTCCCGGTGTCCACGAGATCGTCGATGAGGAGGAAGCCGTCGCCATCGCCGCTCACGCTGCGCTTGAGGACTTGCACGCCGCTCTGTTGCTGCTCCGCCCCGCCGCCGCCAGCGGCACCGTAGCTGGAAACGCAGACCGTGTCGATCAGGCGAATCTCCAACTCGCGGGCGATGAGCGCGGCGGGCACAAGGCCGCCACGCGTGACGGCGACGATACCTTTCCAGGTGCCGAGATCGTGGAGCTGTTGCGAAAGGTAGCGCGCATCGCGGTGCAGCTCCGGCCAGGAGATCACGATTTCGTCTTCGTAGCGGGAGGTGGAGGCGCTCATGGCGCGAGCAAACTTCCCGGCGTCGCGGCGTCAACCGCTGACGCCACGCGCATCATACCAACGTCTGTTAATATTTGGATTGTCATGGCGAGGAGCGAAGCGACGAAGCGATCCAGCTGGATCGCCACGGCGCGCTGCGCGCACCTCGCGAGGACAAAAGTCTAATAAACAACAGCCGGTGGTATCACGCATCACTTCTGATTTTTCGGCGCAAACGTCTTCAGCGGCGCGCGGTTTTTCGCCGCGCTGAGTTCGTCGAATGCCACCTGCTGCAACGCCGCCGTCTGCCCCTGCGCGAAGCCGAGCTCGTAGGCCGAGCGCTCCGCTTTGCCGAGCGAACGCGGATCGAGGCCGGTGAGGTCGCCGAAAATCACGAGCGCCTCGAGGTAGTAGCCATAGGCGCTCCCGTGATAATGATCGTGCGTCCAGAGATCGATCTGGCCGGCGGCGATGCCGTCGTAGGGATTCGGGTCGGCCACGCCGGTCTTGAACGCGCGGTTCCAGGCTTCGCCGACGGGAATCACGCCGCGGATGAACGGCGTGCCGGCGGCGGCCGCATCGTAGGCCGCGCGAATATCTTTCGCCATTTTCTCAATGGGCTGGCCGTGCCAGTGGCCGGTCTGCGGGTAGGTCTGGTCGGCGCGCGACCAAGTGGCCGTGAGGCGGATGTCCACCTTGGGATTTTTCGCGTGCAGCAACTCCGCGACTTGTTTCGCCGACGCGATGAGCAGCGCGGGGTTGCCGGGCTTCTCACGGTCGAGGGTGCTGTAGCCGTGCATCACGACGCGGTCCCAGGCGTGGCCGATGACGGCGGCCTTTTCCTTGAAGTGATAGTCGAGGCCCTTGCCGCCCGAGGTCTCGAGGCTCACGGCGAAATTTAAACCCGCCTGATCGGAGAACGACTTGAACAGCGCCGGCACGCCGCCGATGCCCTCGCCGTTGAGATCGGTCACGGTTTGCGGCCGGTGAAACCGCACCGGCGAGCCCGCGCCAAACGTGAAGCTGTTGCCGATGAACAAAACGGTTTCGGCGGAGGCTGCAGCGGAGAAACCGGGGACGGCAGCGAACGCGGCCAGCGCGGCGGCGAGTGCCGACACGCGCGCCGTTTGGATCAGACGAAGGAGTGAGCGGGTGGGAGTCATGTGACGGTGGATGACGCAGCAACACCCATGGTTGATGCGCGCCCGCGGATGTGACCAGAGGAATTCCGACGGTGCGCGAGCCTCCAGTAGCGTTGTTCAGATCTCGGCTTGCGTGGCGCACGTGATTGCCCACGGTGGGCGCTGCGTTTCTCCACCCTGTGAGTCGGCTACCCCGTCGGCTCGACCTGTCCCATCAACCTGCTGCTCCCATGAATCGTCCCCTGTGGTCCTTCCTTGCTCCTGCCTGCCTTCGGCGGCTGATCCGTTCAGCCGGCCTGGGGGCGGTTTTCGCCGCCCTCTTGGCCATGCCCGCCGCTCAAGCGGCCGAGGCCACCGGCACCCTCACGGGTTCCGTCAGCAACAACGCCACGCGCAACCAACTCGAGGGCGCCGTGGTCGCCTTGCCCGCGCTCAACGTCACCGCTCTCACCGACAACTCTGGGCGCTTCACCCTCTCCAATCTGCCCGCCGGCACGCATGAACTCGTCATCACCTACATCGGCCTCGACACGGTGCGCGAGCGCGTCTCGGTCGGCGCCGGCCAGCGGGTCTCGCGCGACTTCAGCCTCACCACCGGTATCTACAAGCTCGAGGCCTTCAAGGTCACCGGCGAGCGCGAGGGCAACGCCGCCATGATTACGGAGAAGCGGAACGCCGACAACGTGAAGGACGTGATCGCCATGGATTCGTTTGGCTACCTGCCGAACATGAGCGCGGGCGAAGTCGTGATGCGCCTGCCCGGGGTCGCCGGCAGCCCCACGGACGAGGGGCTGGCGTATCGCTTCAACATCCGCGGCATGGACCCGAGCCTCAGCAACGTCACCGTCGATGGCGGCACGCTCACCTCCCTCGGCAACACGCGCAGCTTCGAGCTCCAGTCGATCACCGGCGGGATGTTCGAGGGCCTCGAGCTCATCAAGGGCCAGACGCCCGACAAGGGTGCCGACTCCCTCGGCGGCACGATCAACTTCAAGTCGCGCTCGACCTTCAGCATGAGGGAAAACAGCCGCACCACCTACAATTTCAGCACCCGCTGGGCTCCGCCATTCTTTGCGCAGGCGCCGATTCGTTCCCAGCACCGCGCGCACCCGATTCTCAACCTCACCCACCAGCAGGTGTTCAGCGTCTTCGGCGGCGAGCGCAACCTTGGCACCTCGGTGAATATTTTCTACTCGGAAAACGCCGTCGGCGGCTTTGAGACGCTGCTCAACCGCACCAACCTGCTCAACGGCCCCGCCCCGATCTTCAACTACCAGACTTGGGATAACGCCAACAACCGCAAGCAGCAGAGCATCGCCCTCAAGACCGACTACAAATGGTCGCCCACGACGAAGTTTTCCCTCGCGGTCACGGAGAACGACAACTTCGAGCGGCACCGCCGGCGCGTCCGCGTGACCGCTGCCACGGGCGCCAACAACACCGTGCCCAACGCGACGACCACCGGCGTCGTGGCCGGCGCCTTCACCG
Organism: Opitutaceae bacterium; assembly: GCA_031379235.1. Classification (GTDB taxonomy): domain Bacteria; phylum Verrucomicrobiota; class Verrucomicrobiia; order Opitutales; family Opitutaceae; genus ER46. The sequence goes on from JANNEY010000421.1 coordinate 3,144, forward strand.
ACAAAGTCACCGTGGTGCGTGCGAACACGGTTGCGGCCGGGACTGCCGCGTCCGTCCCCATCACGGCCAACACCCTCGACGTCCAGATGGACGGCCCGCTTAACTACTACGTGCGCATGGGCCGCGTCGATTTCACCGGCGAGCACACTTACTCCAATTTCCTCATCGAATACACCGCCGGCGTCGCGCGCACCACGCTCAACAGCGGCAACGGTCGCGGCGGCACGCTCAATATGCGGCTCTTCGATCCCTCGACGCAGGTCGTGGGCCGACCGGTGGTTTTTGGCGGCGCCGGCTGGATCATCGACCAGACTCAGGACGAGCTTCACCCGCGCTTCGCGCAGAACGGCGGGCCGGACTTCAACAACCCCAATAACTACCTCCCGCGCACCACCGACGGCCTCGTGCAGAACCGCAACGAGTCGGATCAATTCCAGAAACAGTTCCGCTTCGACACGCGTTACCGGACTCCGCTCACCGCGCCCACCTTCCTGAAAACCGGTTTCCACTGGCGCTCCCTCCAAGTGGACAACTGGGGCAAGGATCGCCACCGCTGGAGCTACGTCGGTGAACGCGCCTACAGCCCCACGCAGCGACTCGCCCATGACCCGAACTACGTGAGCTACGACATGCTCAAGACCGGCCGGAAAATTCCCTTCTGGCAGTCGCACATGTTCACCACCGACGGCCGCCCAACCGATCCCGCGCTCTGGCAGGATGACCTCTACTACAACGAGCAGCAGAAATACGTCGGCACAAATCGGATCAACGAGTCGATCGGCGCCGTCTATTTGATGGCGAACGGGCGCCTCGGCCGGGAAGGCTGGCTCGCGCGCACCGGCTACCTCGGCGGCATCCGGTTTGAGGAAGTGAAGACCAAGACCTTCGGCTGGGTGCGCTCCCGCCGCGTTGACCCCAATGCGGCGACTGATCCGATCGGCGCCGCCACGCGCGACTACGCCGGCAACGACCTCACGCTCTACGGCGGCTTCAAGCAGAAGTTTCCGAGCATCCACGCGTTTCACGACATCACAAAGGATCTCAAGATGCGCGTCAGCTACTCCACGGGCTACGGCCGCGCGCCGCTCGGCAACCTCCTCCCCGGCGTGACGATCAACTCCGATACCGCGACCAACAAAATGATCACGGTAAACAATCCCGGCCTCAAGCCGCAGCAGGCGAAGAACTGGGACGCCACGCTGGAGTATTATTTCGAGCCCGTGGGCAGCCTGACTTTCGGGTGGTTCCACAAGGACATTCGCGAATTCATCGTCAACAATCAGGAAGTGCGCATCGTCCCCGGTGGCCTGGACAACGGCTACGAGGGCGAATACGAGGGCTTCATCGAGCGCACCTCGCTCAACTCCGGGTCGGTGACCGTGCAGGGCTGGGAGTTCGCCTATTCGCAGCAGCTCACGTTTCTGCCCGGCGCGCTGAAGGGCCTGGCGGCCTCGTTCAACTACAGCTGGACCGACCAGCATGGCCTGCGCGAGGGCACGCGCTATCTCACGCGGCGCGAGATCGCGGGATTCATTCCGCACGCCGCGAATGCCTCGCTCAACTGGCGCTTCCGCAAGGTCGGCGTGCGTGCGCTCTACAATTTTACCGGTGAGAATGTTACCTCGGTGAATCTCGCGAACCCCGCGCTGAGCCAGTTCCGCTACTCGATGAAGACGCTGAACGTGGGGTTCAGCTACCAGCACAAGCCCACGCTCGGCTTCACGCTCGACGCCTCCAACGTCCTCAACGAGCCCCAGCGCTGGTATAACGGCTACAAGGATCGCATGTATCGCACGACGATCAACTTCGTCACGGTCACCGTCGGCGTGAACGGTCGCTTTTGACCCACGCGCGCCGGGCGACCCCTGACGCGCTTGAGATCGCTGGGCCGCGGGCATTTTTACCCGCGGCCTTTTTTTGGGCAGCATCGGCGCGCACCGCAGGCTCGCGCGTGCACCGGAAACTCGCTGTGCTCCGCGCCCGAAGACATGGACCTGCGCTTTTCCCCCTACACCCTTGAGCTGAAACACGCCTTCGGCATCGCTGCGAGCACACGCACCAGCACGCCGGCGATGCTGGTCGAAGTCGAACGCGACGGCGTGGTCGGCCACGGTGAAGCCGCGATGCCGCCTTACCTCGGTGAATCGCAGGCGACTGCCACGGCGTTTTTTGAACGCGCGCGGCCGTTGCTCGCGGGGTGCGCCGATCCGTTTCAACTGGAAGAAATTCTTCCCGCGATCGATCGCCTCGCGCCGGGCCACACCGCCGCCAAGGCCGCCCTCGACATCGCGCTGCACGATTGGATCGGGAAAAAATTCGGTGCCCCTTGGCATCGCATCTGGGGACTTGATCCGCAGCAGGCCCCGGTGACTTCGTTCACCATCGGCATCGATACGCCGGAAATCGTCCGCGAAAAAACCCGCGAGGCCGCGATCTACAAAATCATCAAGGTGAAGCTCGGCCGCAGTCCCGAGAGCGACCGCGAGATGATCGACACCATCCGTTCGGTCACCGCCGCGCCGATTACCGTCGATGCGAACCAGGGTTGGAAAACGCGCGACGAAGCCCTCCGCATGATCGAGTGGCTCGTGGCGCGCGGCGTAGTCTTCATCGAGCAGCCGATGCCGAAGGAGCAACTCGACGACACCGCGTGGCTGCGCACCAAGAGTCCGCTCCCGCTGATCGCGGACGAAAGCTGCCAGCGCCTCGCCGACGTGAAGAAGTGCCACGGCGTGTTCGACGGCATCAACATCAAGCTCATGAAATGCACCGGCCTGCGCGAGGCCCACAAAATGATTCTCCTCGCGCGTGCGCTCGACCTGAAGGTGATGCTCGGCTGCATGACCGAAACGTCGTGCGCGATTTCGGCCGCCGCGCAGCTCTCCCCGCTGGTCGATTGGGCCGACCTCGACGGTGCCGTGCTGATCAAGAACGACTGCTTCGACGGCATGACCATCGTCGACGGGAAAATCACGCTGTCGGATCAGCCGGGAATCGGAGCCGTGAAAAAATGAGGTTCCTCGTTGTTTTCAGTGGGTCGTGGGTTTTGTGGTCGGAAGCCCCGACGGGGCGGGATTCGAAAGCCCAGGGCAACGCCCTGGGAATCGGATGCCGGGGATTGCTTCGCCCTGAAGGGGCGACACCGCCGGGTGGTTTCGCCCCTTCAGGGCTCCGATTTTTGCGTGAACATTTCCCAGAGCGTTGCCCTGGGCTTTCAACTTTTCGCCCCTTCGGGGCTCCCGGTCACCGCATCTACCCACTAGAAACAACGAGGAACCAAAAATGCTCTCTCCCCGCCTCTCGGTCTCTCTGGCTCTCCTTCTCTCCGTCTCCGCGGTCACACTTCCCGCCGGGTCCGAGCCGACAACTTACGCCGAGCGCCGCTTTCACACGCCGCCTAAACCGCTGCCGGCCGGCGCGGTGACGGCGGACTGGCCGCATTTTCTCGGGCCAAATCGCGACGCGACGACGCCCGAGACAAAGCTCATTGACCGCTGGCCGGCCAGCGGACCGAAGAAAGTGTGGGAGATGGAATCGGGCGACGGTTACGCGTGCCCGACGATGGCCGGCGGGCGGCTGATTTATTTTCACCGGGTGGGTGGAAAGGAGACGGTCGATTGCCTCGACCCGGAGACGGGCCGACGCTTCTGGCGCTTCGATGATCCGGTCGCTTACGAAGATCGCTATGGGTTCAGCCCCGGCCCGCGCGCGAGTGCGGTGATCGACGACGGGCGTGTTTATGTCGCGGGCGTGACGGCGCGGCTGCACTGCCTCGATTTGAAAACCGGCGCCGTGATCTGGCGGCGTGATCTCAAGGCGGAGTTCAACGTGCCGCCGAATTTTTTTGGTTACGGGCCGACGCCGTGCGTGTGGCAGGACCGGTTGATCGTGAATGTCGGTGGCAAGGCTGCGGATGGCGGGCGCGGCACGTGTGTCGCGGCGTTCGACAAGGTCACGGGGAAAATCCTCTGGGAAGCCGCGGACGATTGGGGTGCGAGCTACGCCTCGCCGATCGTGGCCAAGCTGCGCGGCCGCGACGTCGCGCTCGTGATCGCGGCAGGGGAGAGCCGCCCCAGCGTCGGCGGCCTGCTCACGATCGATGTGCGTGACGGCCGCGTGCTCGATCGGTTCCCGTGGCGCGCGCGCGTCTACGAGTCGGTCGTGGCCGGGACGCCCCGCGTGCTCGACGACCGGCGTGTCTATCTTTCCGAAACCTACGAGAAAGGCGGCGCGCTGCTCGAGTTCGATGAGAACCTGAAATCGAAACCACTCTGGACGCAGCGCGACTTCGGCCTGCATTGGATGATGCCGCTGCAAATTGGCGCGCACCTTTATGGTTTCGCCGGCCGTAATCCGCCCGACACCGAGTTCCGCTGTCTCGATCTTGCCACCGGAAAAATCGTCTGGGCCGACGACACGCGTTTCGATGAGGGCGGCCGGGTGAGCAGCTTTTTCCGCGCGAGCCTGCTGCAGGCTGGCGGTCGCGTTTTCGGCCTCGGCGAGGACGGCCTTTTCGCCGAATTCGAACTGTCGCCGAAAGGCGCGATCGTCCGCCAGCGCGTGCGCCTTTTCCACGCCCAATCCACGTGGACGCTCCCCGCGCTACACCGCGGCCTGCTCTACGTCGCCCAAAACACCCGCGACGTGCGCGACGACAAACCGCCGCGGATTATTTGCTACGATCTGCGCGGCGAGTGAGCGCAGGCGGCCGCGTTTTTTTTCGCGGGTCGATGCCCTGGGGGTTGCTCGAACCGCCGAAACATTTCCAAACAATTATCACCAGCCTTGTCCGCGCGCGGCAGGTTCCTTCGTTGAAGAGTTGAACCTACGTCTTCGCCCCAACCAAATATCCGCATGTCCACTCATACGATCCGCCTCCACCGCGTCCTGCGCGCGACGCCCGAGAAAATCTACCGCGCGTTCCTCGACGCGGATGCCATGGCCAAGTGGATTCCGCCTTACGGCTTCACCTGCAAGGTCCATCACTTGGACGCGAAGGTTGGCGGCACTTTCAAAATGTCGTTCACGAATTTTGGCTCCGGTAACAGCCACTCCTTCGGTGGGAAATATCTCGAACTCGTGCCGCACGAGCGCCTCCGTTACACCGATAAGTTCGATGATCCGAACCTGCCCGGAGAAATTACGGTGACGGTTACGCTGAAAAAAGTGATGGGCGGCACGGAGCTGAACATCGAGCAGGCCGGCGTGCCGGCGGTCATTCCCGCGGAGATGTGCTACCTCGGCTGGCAGGAATCACTCAGCCAGCTCGCGCACCTCGTTGAACCCGAGATTCCGGGTTGATGGCGCGGTTTTCGCCGCGTTATACCAACGTCGCATGATTTCTGGACTTCAGTGGGATCGAGGTGGGGTCGGGACCTCCGGGCCCGGCCACCGGTGAGCCGCAGACCAAAACCGTCGGGCCCGGAGGTC
>JANNEY010000441.1:0-18944 GCA_031379235.1 Opitutaceae bacterium
ATATGCGCAACGAGAACCGCACCAACATCGCGCCCGGCACCGCGGACACGCTGCTGTCACCCACGATTTTCCCCTACAGCGTTAACTGGGCCGGCCCGGACACGAAGCTCTGGCGCAAGTTCGACAACACCCAGATCGCGATCGACCAGAAAATCACAGGCGCGCTCAGCCTGCAGGGCGTCTACCTGAAGAACAAAACCGATTCGCGCGCGCGCTCATTCGTCTACAACGGCAATACCATGGATTTCTTCGGCGACCCGAACCTCACAATTCCGGCGCAGAACGGCACCGGCACGATCACGAACCCGCGCGCCAAGCAGCTCTACATCGAGACGAACCAGCTCGACGATCGCACCTTCACCGAAAATGAAATCAAGCGTGTCACCGTCGCCTACGAACTCCGGCTCGGGAAATGGTTTGGGAACCACCGCGCCGCGGCCCTCTACGAAAATACCGTGAAGGACACGCACACGCGGGCGCGCCGTGAAATCCTCGTCGATCAAAACAATCGCCCCGTCGCCGCCACGCAGGGTGTGGCCGCCGCGCTCACCGATCCGGCAAATGCGCAGAATCTCCTCTACCGCCGCACCTATGTGACCGAGGGCAATTTCTCCACCTACGCGCTGACGGGACTCTACACGCCGATCGCGCCGTTCACCTACAACGGGCTCACGCTCAGTTCGCGTCTCGTCACCACCGGCGCGCAGGACTCGGTGAAGAACACGAAGAGCGGAATGTTTGCGCTGCAAAGCTCCTGGTTCGAGAACCGGCTCGCGACGACGTTCGGCTACCGCAAGGACAACATCGTCTACCTCGACAACACCGCCACGCGTGTCACCAACCCCGCCGATCCGCGCATCACCTCCGGACGGATGGTGCTCAACGAGCTGGCCGCGGAGCCCGTCTTCGACCGGCACATCGTGCACCCGAAAACCCTCACCGCGGGCGGCGTGCTGCACCTGAACAAGCGACTCTCGTTCCTCTACAACCACTCGACGAACGTCGGCGCGCCGCGCTTCAACCGCAGCCTGCTGCCGACCGGCGCGATCCCTGGCACGCCGGAAGGCACCAACCGCGAATACGGCCAGATGTTGGATCTGTTCGGCGACGACCGCTACTTCGCGCGCGTGACCTATTTCGAGACCGCGCAGATCGGCGATGCCGCCGTCTCGCCCAGCGGCGCAGTGCTCGATGCCGCGGCGCTCGGGCGCTCGCAGGTGAAGGTCATCCTCGCCGCCCTGCGCGACGCGGGCCGCATCACCGCGGCGCAATACGATGCCGGCACCTTCAACTGGAATGCGGCCACCATCGACACGGCCAGCAAGGGCGTGGAGCTCGAGCTCATTGCCAATCCCACGCGGAACTGGACGATCCGCGCGAACTATTCGCACTCCTCGCGCGATCGCGAAAATTTCTTCGCCGAGGGTTATGCATATTACGCCGTGAAAGTTCCCGAGTGGCGCGCGCTCGCCGCCGGCAACGCCGCGCTCCTCGCGACGATTGAGAGCTACATCACCGCGATTCAGAACAACGAGCTCGATGGCCGCGCCGTCGCGCAGGAGCAGGGCTTCGGCTCGATTCCGCACAAGGCCACTCTGACCACGCGCTACAAATTCGATGGCGGCAGCTTCATGGGCGACCGACTCAATGGCCTCTTTGTCGGCGCGGCCGGGCGTTTCCAGGCCGGCACCTTCAGCCAGACCGACACTCGCGCCGCGAGCGCCGGTGGCACCGGCAAGGATTACTTCACCAAGGCCACGCTCTTCACCGACGCGTTTGTCGGCTATCGCTTCAAGCTGCCGTGGCACAAAGTGCCCGTCGGCATCCAGCTCAACGGCCGCAACATCTTCAATTCGGATCGCGACAGCCTCGCGCGCTACAACGCCGACTTCTCCGGCCCTCGCCGCATCTACCTCCGCGAACCGCGCATGTGGAAGGTGACGCTCTCGGCGGATTACTGAAGGGCCTCCGCTGTTTTAGCGGTCTCTGGTCTGCCGAAGCCTCCGGGCGAGCCGCGGCTCGGAGGGGCCCCGCCAGGTCGGTTATCGGTGGATTCGCGGTTGGGGCGTGAAGGTGGCGGGCGTCACCGGCTCCGCTGAAAAGGAGGACGAGATGAGCGCGAGGGAGGCGCGCTTCGTGCCGTTGATCAAAAAACGGGGGAACTCATCGGGCGTTCATCTGAGAGTTCCGGGGGACAAGGAGGTCTCAGGCTTGCTGGCGGTTTCGTTTGGCCGTTTGCGTAGGATCAACCAAAGCGTAAATCCGGAGCAGCCGCCCGCGAGATGGGCGGTGGTGGCAATGTGCACACTGGGTTCGTCGAAGGGGATCATTCCACCGCCCTGCCCGTGCGGTTGAGTATATTCTAGTGCGACTTCGCCGACATAAATGGCGAGGACTGCCGGCCAAAACCAGTCCCGGCGGTGGCGTTGCCATCCCTCCACAGCGTAAAAAAAAAGCAGACCCAGGTTGAACGCGCTCAGTCCCGCATAACGACTCAACTCTGGTTCGCACCAGAACAGAACGCCGGAAATAGCGACTGGCACTAATCCGGCCGAAATCCACATCGCTGCCCGGAACCTGTGTTCGAGCAGACGCCCTAGGATTAGGAACAGGCCGGCATCCGCAACAAAGTGCGCCCAGCCATAGTGGATAAAATGCCCGGTCCAGAGGCGCCAGACTTGGCCTGCACCGATCAAGCCTCGATCATAGATCAGCGTGCCACGCCAGATCGGATTCATTTGGAAAACCAGCGCCATCGCCGTCAGCGCGAGGAACGCATACGGCAGCCTCTCCCGGCCGATCAGGTCAGGGTGAGGCGGGTTGACGTATTTCATTTGGATCCGCTTCGGGCGGGACGGAAGTCGAAGCGGATGGCGCGGGTGAAACCTGTTCCCGGCTCAATCGGGATACCGGGTCCGATCACTGTCTGCGGCGCTGGAGTGCGCGCGCGGCGGCGGCGGCGGCGAAGAGGGAGAGAAACCAGATGCTCGGGGCGCCCCCGGCATTACTGGCCGCAGGTGTGGGGGTCGGGGTTGGCGTCGGTGTCGGTGTGGATGCGCTCGCGCCGACACTGGACTCAACGACGAACAAGACGGTGGTCCCCGCGTCCGTTATCTGGATGTTGCCGGAAGGTAGATTGCCATCGTCGAACCAGCGGTCGAGTTGGAGTAGGTTCGCCACCGGCCAAGTGCAGTTGTCCACCTTGATCACCGCGTTGAACGAGGCGCCTGAAGTATTCGTGGCATCCCGGTTGTCCCAGCTATAGGTGCCGCCAATGGGAGTCTTGCGGAGCCATTGTTGCGCGTTGATGTAGCCAGACATGCCGCTGGGAAAACTCCCGACACTGGTTTGAGCGGAAGGATAGCTGCCCTTTTCTAGGGAATAACGCTGGAACGCCTCGGAAAACACCCGGCAATCGTTGGCGAAGGCTGAGGTCTTGGACCGCAAAATGATCCGCAACGTGGACACCCTCACCAAACCGGCGAGGATGCCGATCACGGTCACAACGACCATGATTTCGACGAGCGTGAATCCGGCGTAGCTTGACCGTTTCTTCATCGAGAAAATAGGGATGCTTTTTCGGCGGCTGGCACAAGACTCAACTCACTCGGCTGCAATTGAAGTCAGAGCAGGTTCGTCTCCCGCGAGCTTCTGGCCGACGCCAAGTTGCCGTTAGGGTTAGGCCGGCGCCGCGAGCAGGCGGAGTGAGGCGAGGTGTGGTTTTCAGGGGCGGGGCGACCCCAGCCGCTTGTAAGTGGTGACTCCGTAGCGCAGGGCAACTCCGGGCACCGCATCGAGGACTGCTCCGTTGCTAGCGACCAGCACGAGTTGACCGCCTTGCTCGCGATGACCGATCCGGAAGGAGAGCGCGATTATCGATTCCTTCGGGCTGTCCTTGCCCTGTCGTTCGATCCGCAGCGTCGAGCCATCGACCGTCATGACCGTCCGACCGGGCATCGTAGACTCCGCATAGGAACCCTGCACTTGCGCTTGGGCCGCTGCAATGGCGGCGGGAGCGGCCAAGTATTGGATGTCGTCCGGATCGTCGCCAGAAAAATTGAGGTATCCCGTCCCAGCGGCAATGACGAGCAGCACGGCGAGCAGCCAAGGTGAGCTCATCATCGACCGCCAAGGCCTAGATTTGCGCGCGGAGTCGATCTTTTCATCGCCGACCTCGATGGACACTGGCGCAGCGGAGGCCTGCACCCAAGCGATGGCCTCGCCTGGCGTGCAGGCGCTGGCCGTGTTGATTCCCTCCGGAAGCCGACAGCCGAACAATTTGCCTCCATTGTTGCGGACAGAGATCCGGTCGCCGCGGCCCTGCAGGACTAGCCTCGCCTCCACGTCAACGAGGGCCAGAGCCGAATGCGCGGCGAGTGCCTCCAAGGCCTGGCGTGCGGCCTCCACACTTACAATCTGCGGCCGCGTGCGAAGCTGCGGCGCGATCACTTGGCCGTCGACGCTAATGTCTTGGGAGGAAATTGTCAGCGTCTCGTCCATGAGGGATAACCTAGTCTTGCGAACCCGGTGAGATTGGTTGGATAGGAATTCTGCACGAAGGCCACAATCTTATCGCGGGTGGGCGGTTTCGTAGGTTTCAGGGTTCTTAGGTTGGCTGAAGTGAGAGTTGGGATGTCGAGACGCAGGAATGGCACCTGTGGGGAGTGGTGATGATCGGAAATTGCGGAAATGGAAAGCAACGTAAACCACGATGCACTTTCGGGACGGGGCGCTTCTTGCCGCCACCATGCCGGAACCAGAGTGCACGCGCGCTCCGATGGCTAGCGGCACAACCCTTGCCGCAGTAATTCCAGCAACCTTGTAGAGCGGCGGATTTCTTGGCCCAACAGCGTTATTCTCCCTTGCTCGATTGTCCTACCGGGCGAGGTCTTTTCGCGGAGTGGGTGGACCGTTCGCGGCGTCTGCAAGACAGACGCCCTACGGATCGTCAGAGATCGCTGTTTGTCACGAAGGCGATGCGGCGGCTGGCGGGGGACCAGCTGGGGACGTTGATGGTGCCTTGGCCGCCGTAGAGGTAGGCGATGACCTTGGGCTTGCCGCCTTCGGTGGGCATGAGGCGGAGGTAGGCGTGCTTTGTGGTAAGGGCGGTCGTCAGTAGGCGCGAAATCAATAGCGCGCTGGGACAAGGGACAGCCGTAACCGTCACCGTGTCGCCGTAGGCAGTGGCGCGGCGTTAGAAAAAAAGCGCGCCTTACTGTGTGCGCCGCACCTTCCGCGCTAGTGCCCAGCGGTCGAGCGAGCCGCTGGACTCAAAGTCCTTTCGGGGTCGCCCTCCGTCGGATGAAACCCCCGCGCATCCTCGTAACCCTCGGGCGCGTTTGCCGCAGCACAGGCGGTAACCGCCAGGCCAATTGCGACGAGCGCGAGGAGGGAGTAGAGCAGGGTGAGCATGAACGGGTATTCCCCCCTATCGGACACTTTGGCCCGATAGTTTAATCCCGACTTTCTGCAACGTTCGCGGCGCCTAACGTGAGCAGGGGGCTCTAACTTCGGCCTTGGGTGAATTTCTTAACGTGCTTCGCGATCACGGCCATTGCGCGGTCGGGTTCCTGGACGTTGCGCGGGTAATAGTAGTAGGCAGCCATGTCGGGTTTGAGCGCGAGGACGGCGGGATAATTGCGATCCATCAGCTCGATCATCGAGGCCCGGAGGTTGTGATTTTCCATGAGGAAAAAACTCTTGCGACCGGGCACGGCGCGGGCGGCTTTGATGAACGATTCGCCCCGGCCGCTGAGCAGAACTTTCCCTTTGCCGCTCTCTTGGCCTTCACCGGAACCTTCCATTTTTTTGTCGTCTTCGAGGGTCCAAGGCCGGCCGTCGCAGCCGTAGTAGTCGAGGTGGCGGACGGCGGCGCCGGCGGCGAGTTCGTCGGCGCCATTGTGGGCTTGCTGGAAAAGGAAGGTGAGTTTGTCGGGCCACTTCTGTTTTGCGAAGGCGCAGATCCTACCAAAGAAATCGCGCGTGGCGGCGAGATGCGCCGTGACGGGTGCGTTAGCCCCGAGGGCATCGACAGCCATTTTGGATTTGTCGACTTGGAATCCCTTGGGCTCGTCGATGATGAAGCCGGCCATCGTTGGATGCTGTTTGTAAAGCTCGGTCAGGGTGTCGCAGAAAAACTTCAGAGTGTCGGGGTGATGGATGCTGCTAATCGCGCCGGAGACCCGTGGATTAACCGCGGTGGTGCCCTTCTTGTTCACCATCCAAGTTTGAGGGTTTAGAATCGTGAAGAGGCTGGGGACTTTGGGTGCGCCCGCGGTGAGACCGGCCCAGCGGGAAGGAACAGCGATCATTTTCATGCCGACGCGGTGGGCTTCCTCGGCGATGAGGGCGTGGTTTTCGTAAGCGGCGAACAGGTCTTGTTCGAGAACGCCGATGCAAACGTAGCCGGTGCCGATGGCCGCCATCCACTCCATGTCGGCCCGCACATGAGCGGGCACGATGGTATACATGTGGGCGTTAAGATAGTAGGCGGCAATCGCGGTGGAGGTCTGGTTGACGGAACGCGGCGCGACGGAATTTTTTTCCGCGGCGACCGCGAGGGCGGGCAGCGCGGCGGTGGCGGTCGCGGAGGTCTTGAGGAAAGTGCGGCGGTTCATTTTTTCTTCCCGGCCTTGGCCGCGACGGGTTCCTCGGGCAGTCGGTTGTTGTAGCCTTTGAAGATGTCGAGCGGGTCTTCGATGGCGCCGCCTTTGTCGCCGGACTCGACGACCCATTTGTCCACGAGGCCGCGCAGCTCGCGAAGTTTGGCCGTGTGCTGCGAATCGAGCGCGAGGTTTTTCACCTCGTGCGGATCGGCGGAGAGATCGAAGAGTTCCTCGACGGGTTTGCGGTCGGCGGCGAAGAGCGCGGCTTCGGGCGTGAGTTTCCCTTCCTTGGCGAGCTGTTTCACCAGGTTCCACGTCGGGTATTGGGTCTCCTTGTAGTTGTTGCGCTGCATGTAGGGGATGCCGGGAAAATAGTTGCGGATATATTTCCATTGCGGCGTGCGGACGGCGCGCATCCGGTCGGTGGACTCGTCCATGCGATCGCGGGCGGCGAAGATGTGGCTGCGGGGCGCGGCGCCAGCGGCGAGAAAGTCGCGGCCCTGCATCACTGCGTGGGGCTTCACGCCGGCGACGCCGAGCATGGCGGCGGAGATGTCGATGCTGGAAACCATCTGGTCATCGACGGCGCCGGCGCGCCGGCGGTCGGGCCACGCGATCAGGAGCGGGATACTGATGCCGCCGTCGTAGAGAAACTGCTTCGAGCGGAAGAGGCATTGGCCGTTGTCGCCGATGAAGACGACGATGGTGTTTTGCGCGAGTCCGTCCTTCTCCAGGCGCGCGAGTAGCTCGCCGACGTAGGAATCCATCAGCGCGATGGCGTCGAGGTAGGTGGCGTATTCTTCGCGGGCGACGGGGTGGTCGGGATAGTAGGGTGGGAGCTTAACTTTGCTCGCGTCGACGTGGGGAATCGGAGCGTCCTTCGAGCGTGCAAAGACCCAGCCGGGGCCCTTGTGGCTCTCGGTGATCGTGATCTGAGCGAAGAAGGGCTGGCCGGGTTTGCGGTCCGCCCAGTCGTTGCCGTCGAAGGGCGGCGTGGGTGTGAGGAAATTGAAATCGGTTTTGCCGGCGCCGTTGGAACCGGTGAGACCGCCCGCAGCTTTCTTCGCGGCCTTGCCGGGTCCGGCGCTGAGGTTGGCGGTATAGTAGCCAGCGCCGCGGAAGTAGTCGGTGATCGTGCGCACACCCTCAGGGAGCGGCTTCTTGTTCCACTGCCAGGTGCGGTGCTGATGCGCCCCGATGGTCGTCTGATACATGCCGGTCATGATTGCGGAACGGCTGGCGGAGCAGACGGGCGCGGTGGTGAACGCTTGGGTGTAACGCACGCCGCGCGCGGCGAGTTGGTCGAGGTGGGGCGTGCTCACGAGCGGCGTGCCATAGGAGCCGAGGTGCGGCCCGATGTCCTCGGCGAGGATGAAGAGGATGTTCGGCTTCGCGCTGTCGGCGGCCATCGCTCGCGCAGAAAGCATCGTCGTGGCGAGAAGGAGTAGGCGGAGAATTCTCATGATAGTGGGTCCTGTGGAGAGTAAAGGAGCGGGATGACGGCGGCGGATCTACGGTCGCAGTCAGCTCGCAGTTATAGCGGAGTGGGAGTGGAGGCGGTTCCTGAACGCTCAGTTAGGTGCTTCGCACCCAGAGGTCGATGACGTTTCTTTTCCGTCTGGCAACGTCGGCCTACGGAGATTCCCCGGTCCAAGTTGCGGGGTTGCCCGAATCGTCAGAGCGGGACCGTTCTGGCATAGTAGGCCCATGCAATTCATCCTATCGGTCGCCAGCTTCCTTTCGGTTGTTGCCCTGCTCTCCGGTAGCGTCTTGGCCATCCTCGGCCTGCGCAGTGCCCCCGAGGGCTACGAGGATGCGAACGGCTTTCACGTGGTGGGATCGCAAACCGAACTGGGGCACGATGATGTCCCGTGCGTCAGTTCCGACACTGCGGTGCCGTTCTGAATCTGGCCTCACGCCGACCCACTCCTTCATGCGCGTCCTGAGCCCCTTTTCCCGTAGGATTACCTACGGTGACTAAGCAATGGTTCAGCTTGTCGGGATCGCGCCGACACGGATGACTTTTTATCATGGGAACTGAACTCGATCGCCAGAAATTCGTGGAGAACGCGCTCGCGACGATCTCTGTCCTCCCGCACGCCAAACGGGTTGATGCCCTGCTCGCCTGTTTCGTCAGCATGCTCGATTCGATGGACGTCGCGGCGATCCGTGAGAAGCGCGACCAGCTGATGGAGCGGTTTTCCCATTGTGGCGCGAGTTTTGAGACCTGTGCGCTCGTGATCAAATGGCTCGACTGTCAGCTGGCGCTGCGCAGTCCGGTGAAGTAGCCGGTTGGAAAACCAGCGCGACCGACGATCGGTTGCAGGAAAATAAATCTCGTTGGCGAGAGTCAGGCGAGCGGTCTAAGCAGGCGGTGGTCTCCGACCGCTTTCTCCTCGTGCCAACCCGCCTGCGGCTTATTTTTCTTGGTCAGGGTGTTCCTGGCAACGCGCTGGTCGAGCGCATGCACCAAGGTAACTTCGGGGAGTTTTTGCCGCACCGGCGATTTTCTTGGCGCGGGCTTGGGGTGCGCAACCTGGTCCGTCTGGCCAAGGACGCGGCAATTGTGCCGTGCCTTGCGTCCGTCTTTTCCCTCGCACAAAAAATCTCTGCGCCACCCCCATGAACCGGGGGGATTTTCTATGCGGTCTGGCGGGGGCGGCGATTATGGCTGCGGGCGGGCGGGGACGGGCGGCGGTTGCGCCCCGTGCTTGGAAAGCGGCGGTCATCGGCCACACCGGCCGGGGGAATTTCGGCCACAATCTCGATTTGATTTTCAACGACCGCCCCGGGATCGAAGTTGTGGCGGTGGCCGATCCGAATCCGGCGGGACGGGTCAAGGCGCGCGAACGCTGCCAGGCGCGCCGCAGCTACGCAGATTATCAGGCGATGCTGGAGAAAGAGCGGCCGCAGTTGGTGAGCGTGGCGCCGCGCATGACGGATCAACATCACGCGATGGTCAGCGCCGCGTTGGCGGTTGGCGCCCACGTTTACTGCGAGAAACCCTTTACACGCACGTTGGCCGAAGCCGACGATTTGATCGCCCTTGCGCAACGCGCCGGCCGTAAGATCGCCGTGGCTCACCAGGGCCGCAATGCACCGGCGACCTTGCTGCTCAAGCGTCGGTTCGACGAAGGCGTCATCGGTGATCTCCTCGAAATCCGAGCGCACGGCAAACAGGACAAACGCGCGGGGGGCGAGGACATGGTTGTGCTCGGCACGCACACCTTCGATCTCATGCGGTTCTTCGCTGGCGATCCGGAGTGGGCTAGTGCCCGGATTTTGCAGGGCGGTCGCGAAGTGACCCCGGCTGATATTCATCCTGCGACCGAGGAAATCGGGCCCATTGTTGGCGACGAGATTGAAGCGTGGTTTGCTTTTCCGCGCGGCGTCAGTGGGCGCTTCACGAGCCGCGCCAAGAACGCGGTCGCGTCCGGTCCCTGGGGCATGGAATTAATCGGCACGAAGGGCCGGCTGCGTCTGCTCAACGATGTGCACACGCAGGCGTTCATCGCCCGCGAGGGTGCCAGCGCTGAACGCGGTGACACCCGCGAGTGGCTGCCGTTGGATCCACGCGGCGGTGCCTTTGCCGGCGTGACTGACCTCACCAACATTGCCGCCAACCGTCGTGTCGTGGACGACTGGCTCGACGCGATCGAACGCGATCGTGAACCGGTATGCAGCGGCTGGGCCGCGATGAAATCGCTGGAGTTGATCCACGCGGTGTTCGCCGCCGGCATGTCCCGTGGGCGGGTCGCCCTCCCTTTGGTGGCACGTTCGCACCCACTGGAAGCAGCGCGGGGCTGATGGCTCTCGCGGGCGTGAAATTATCGCGGAACCGGACCTGGTAAATCCGTGTAAAACCGATCACCTCTTCTACCCAGCCTTGCCGGGTAGCGGTGCGAATAGTCGGATGACCGCCGTTCTGCTAACCTCTATCTCATGAATCCCGCACTCACACTATTCTGGATCGTAGCCGGTCTCAGTTTCGCGGTCGGCAGCGTGATGACAGTGGTGGGCCTCCTGCGGGCACCGGAAGGCGTGGAAGACCAAAACGGTTTCCGCTATCTCCATGCCGCCGATGCCCACGAGATTGCTGACGATCACGCCCACCACGGCGACGCTGAGCTGGCCTGAGGCCCTCGTCCTTTGCACCGGCGCTGCCGACTGGCATAAAATGCCTGTCTGCTACCGTCCCGGTTTCTTCAGGGTTGTGAAAAATGTGTAACGAAAAGCCCGGGGATTCGGGCAGGCTGCGAAAAGCTGAGCTGGAAGCCAACACGGTTCGCTCAGGGGAAATCGAAAACCGGGCGAAGCCCACCGCAAGCTAGCGGGAAAATTCACCCCACACCGCCGGAGACTTGAAATTGGGCACGGGCTCGCCGCCGACGAGCGGGACGGCAGCGCGGGCGTAGGTTTCGTAACGCGCCGTGAGCTCGCGGACGATCACGGGATTCGTGGTGGCGAGGTTTTCCGATTCGGAAGGATCGGTGGCGAGGTTGAAAAGTTCGATCTGTTGTCTCGCGGCGTCGGCCTCAGGGTTCTTTTCCTCACGCAGCAGGTCGGCCCACTTGAAATTCGCGGGCGGGGTGCCGCCCTTGAAACGAAGGTGCCCGTTGACGACGAGCTTCCAGTCGCCGCGGCGGAGCGCGCCGGTGCCGGGCGCCGCGTTGATGAGGATGTCGTCGTGGATAGGCGCGGGCTTGGCGTCGGTGGCGATGAGGGCGGGCCAGAGGTCGCGGCCGTCAAGCGTGATGGACGGATCGGATTTGGCGCCGGCGAGGCGGAGGAGCGTGGGGTGCCAGTCGGCGATGTGGAGCGGCTGCGACACGCGCGTGCCGGCGGGGAGTTGGCCCGGCCACACGGCGAAAGCGGGGACGCGCACGCCGCCTTCATAGACGCTCCCCTTTTGATCGCGGAAGGGGGCGTTGTCGCCGACGGGAGTGTTCGCGCCGTTGTCGGAGGAGAAGACGATGAGGGTTTTGTCGCGGAGATTTTTCTCTGCGAGCGCGGCGACGATGCGGCCGATCGAGTCGTCCATCTGCGCGATCATGGCGACGTGGGTGCGGCGTTTTTTGTCGGCGATGTGGGCAAAGCGCGCGAGCCACGGCTCGGTGGCCTGGAGGGGCGTGTGCGGGGCGTTGAAGGCGACGTAGAGGAAAAACGGCGGTGCGCCGTCGCCGTGTTTTTCGATGATCGAAATCGCTTCGCGCTCGATGAGGTCGGTGGCGTAGCCGGGCTCGCGCAGGGCGCGATCGCCTCGGTGCCAATCGAGGCCGCCGTCGCGCATGTGCGTGAAATAGTCGGTCATGCCGAGGTAGAAACCGTATTGGTGATCGAAACCGCGGGCGGTGGGGAGGTATTCGGGCGCGCCGTTGCCGAGGTGCCATTTGCCGGCGAGCGCGGTGAAGTAGCCGGCCTCGCGCAACGCCTGCGGCAGCGTGCGCGCGGTGAGCGGGAGCCCGTGGCGCGACTCGGGCTTGATGACACCGAGCTGGAGGCCGAGGCGCAGCGGGTAGCGGCCGGTCATGAGCGCGGCGCGCGTGGGCGTGCAGACGGGCTGGACGTAGAATTGCTCTAGGCGCACGCCGCTCGCGGCGAGGGCGTCGAGGTGCGGCGTCTTGACCTCGGTGCTCCGATAGCCGATGTCGGCGAAGCCTTGGTCATCGGAGAGGATGAAGACGATGTTGGGGCGCGGAGGCGGCTCCGCCGCCGAGAGGGAGAGAGGAAGAAAGAGGGAAAGACGGAGAAAGATGCGGGGGCGCATGGGATTGGAGGAGGGCGTGGTCTTTGACCCGCCCTTCGAAGGTGTGCGGCGCGGCGAGGGGGGACGCGGGTTAAAGTCCCTGCCCTGCTTTAGAAATTTCCGGTCACGCCGAAGTTGAACCTCATGCCGTTGTAGCGGATTTTCTGGGGGCGGTAGTTGTCCTTGCCCTGCACGCGGACGACGGTCTGGTCGAGGGCGTTGGACCAGTCGCAGAAGAGCGAGACCTGCTTGCGGAGCTGGTATTTTACGTTGAGCGCGCCGTCGATGCGTTCGTCGTCGTAGATGCGGGCGGCGGCGTTGGCGTTGTAGGAATTGAGGAAGCGGTCGTTGTAGTTGTATTGCGCGCGGACGGTCCAGCGGGCGCGCTGCCAGGTGACGCCGACGTTCCAGGCGACGGGCACGAACTGCGCGAGCTGATCGTCGGTCGTCGCGCCCGCGCTGTTGTAGTTACCCTCCGAGCGGATGATCGTGTAGGTGGCGTAGGCGCTGAAGCCGCGGAGCAACTCCGGGAGAAATGTGAGCTGCTGGTTGTAGCTGAACTCGAGGCCCTGCGCCTTGCCGGTGCCACCGTTTTTCTTCGTCGAGAGCAGGTAGCCGGGGTAGCTGCCGTTGAAGCCGTTGTCGGGGCCGGCGGGAAGCACGCGTGAGTCGGCAAAGATAAAATTGCGCAGATCCTTTTGAAAAGCGCCGACGCTGATCAGGCCGGCGGGCTCGAAATAAAATTCCGCGCTCAGATCGTAGTTCTTGGCGCGCTGCGGGCGGAGGCCGGTGTTGTTTTGCGAGATGGTGAGGTTCGGATCGCTGATGGTGGTGTCGGGCATCAGGTCGCCAAAGCTGGGGCGCGACATGCTCGTGGTGTAGCTCGCGCGGAGGAGGAGGTTTTTCTGCGCGGCGTAGCGGAAATGCAGACCGGGGAAATACTCCGTGTAGGACGAAGTGCGCGTGACGCGTGAGTATTCGGCGAGCAGGCGGGCGACGCGCTGGGGCTCGGGCGCGGTGGCGGCGAGCGCGGGGACGATCGGGCGGTTGACGAAGCCGGTGCCGGCGACATCCGTGCGCTCCATGCGCACGCCGGGAAGGATGCGGAACTTGCCGAGGTCGAGCGTGCCCATGACGTAGGCGGCATAGATGTCCTCGCGCGCCTTGCCGTCGCTCGCGAAGCCGTCGCGCGTAGTGGTCGCGGCGTCATCGAGCCAAAGGTTGCGCGCGCCGAGGAAACTGGAATACGCGCGCCGCACGTCCGGCCATTCAGCGAACGTGTAGCGGCCGGAGAAACCGTGGTGCGTGTAGCTGGTGCGCTTGAACTGATTCAGGTTGTCGTCGACGGAGATGGCGCCGTCGGGGCCGACGTAGGTGGACGTGGTGCGGTTGAAATCGACGTCGGTCTTCTGCGCGCGGTAGCGGAAACCGCTCTTGAGCGAGAGCGGGTTGGCCGCGGCGAAGGTCTTCGTGACGTTGAGCTCGGCACCCCAAACAGCCTCCTTGGTCGTGCCCGTTTCGGCCTGGATACGGCCGCGGTTGTAGCGCGAGTAGTCGTTGGGATTGCCCGCGCTCAGATACGTAACAGTGGGATACCACACGTCGGCGGTGCGATCGAAGCGCACGCGCTGCGCAGCAAGCGTGAGATCGAAATTCTCGCGGGCCTCCGTGCCTTTGGCGGGCGCGAACGAAGCGGCGTAGTCGAGCTTGAGGCCGGGGAGCTGCGTCTTTCCGCCGAGAGAAAGTGCGTAGGTTTCTTGGCGCGGGCCGATGAGCGAAGCGGAGTAATTATTCGTCGCGGCGAGGTGCTCCCAGACGTTTTCTGTGTAGCCGGGTGCGAAGGCGGTGACGTTTTGCGCGCTGTCGATGCTGAGCCGCTTCTGGTCCACGATGTCCGTATAGTGGTTGAACATCAGGCCAGCGTAGAGGGTGGTGCGCTCGTCCACGCGCCAGTCGACCTTGGCGCCGAGGCCGGTGCGGTTGCGGCGGTGAATCGCGTCCTCGAGGCGGAAGCGATACATGTAGACGGGCGAGACGGCCGCACCTTGGAAATCGAGCTGCGTCACGTCCTGTGGCACGGGGTTGTCGCTGTAGCTGACGGAGAGGTAGAGCCCGACGTTTTTCTTTTCACCAAAGAGATCGGAATACTGCACGCCGCCGAACAACGCCGAGACGTGGTGCAGGGTCTTGTAGTTGACGCCGGTGTTGTAGGAAAAGCGGCGGCCGCGTTGGGAGAACGCGGATTTCGTGATCAGGTTGACGGCGCCGCCGACGGAATCGGCGTCCATGTCGGGCGTGGGGGCCTTGATAACCTCGATGCTCTCGATGTAGTCGGCGGGGAGCTTATCGACCTCGAAGCTGCGGTTCTTTTTCCCGCTCGCGGGACTCGGCAGGCGTGTGCCGTCGAGCGTGACCGCGCTGGCGGCGGAGCCCATGCCGCGCACGAAAATCTGATCGACCTCGCCCTCGTTGAGGTTGGTGGCGATGCCGGAGGCGCGCTTGAGCATCTCGCCGATATTGCCGTCGACGATGTGGCCGAAGGCGTCGGTCGCGATCGAGTTCTTGATATTGGAGGCGTTGCGCTGGCTTGTGATCGCGGCGGCGCTGCCCTCGCGCTCGCCGGCGACGGTGAAGGCGTCGAGCCGGTAAATGTCCGAACGCAGTCCGATGGGCGGCACGACGGTGCGGCCCCCGCCGACGACGAGCGGCTGCGTATGCGCGTCGAGGCCAGTGTAGGTGATGGAGAGCGTGTAGGTGCCGGGGGCAACGCGCGTGAGTTCGAAGTTGCCCGCGCGATCCGTGAGCGCGGAATCGGACACGGTCGTGCCGCTGGCGAGGGAAACGACCGCGCCTTCGAGCGCGGCGCGCGTGGCGGTGTTGGCGACGGTGCCGGTGACGATGGAGGTGGCTTGTGCGAGCGCAGTGCTTGCGCCCAGCGCGAGTAGCAGGCTGAGGGAACCGAGAAGACGGCGGAGTGAGGGGTTCATGGGGCAGGAATGAGATTGGGACCAACGTCGGGGCAGGCAAACTCGCAGATTAGTAACGCAGCAGCGCGGAACGGACCGCCGCGAAGCGCCAAATCCCGACCGGGGAAGCGAGCTACCCGGCACGCTGCCCGGTGTCTGTTTAAGGACGCGAAAGCCAACGCGCCAGCGGCAGGTCGAGGCGGCGGATCTCCTCGGCCGCCAGCGCGGCGACGCGTGCGGCGCCCTCGGCCGAGTAGTGGACATCGTCGGCGAGCCCGCGGGGGTGGGCGGGCGACGCGCCGGGCGGCAGGTGCAAGTGCAGCGCGGCGGAGCCCGTGGGGCCGAGGCTTGCCTCACGCTCCTCCGTGCGCGCCCGGAGATCGAGCAGCGGCACATCCAGCGCGCGTGCGACGGCGCGCGTGGCTTCGACCCACGGCGTGGAGGGCGAGACGAAGCGGCCTTGCTCGTCCCACGCGCGGATCGCGCCCATCGTGGCGAGGATGGGATGCGCGCCGCGCGCCCGCGTCTCGGCGACGATGCGCCGCAGGTTGTCGCGGTAGGTGGTGGCGGGTTCGGTGAAGCGCGCGGGGTCCTCGCGCTTGGCGTCGTTGCCGCCGCCGAACTGCGCGATCACCCAGTCGCCGGCGCGCAGTTCAGCGAGCACGGCGGCCCAGCGGCCCTGGTCGATGAAGCTCTTGCTGCTGCGTCCGCCGGCGGCGCGGTTCTGCACCATTCCCGGCGCGGTGAAGTGCGTGTCGAAAGCCTGGCCCCAGCCGCGGATGAGGCTCGGCGGCCGCGACTCGGCCAACGTCGAGCCACCGAGTAGAAAGACGCGCGGCGGCTTTTCGGCCGCGTCACCCGTGATCGGCACCGAGGCGAGGAGCGCAACGAGAATCAGCCGTCGGCGGGAGATCATGGGACGATCAAAACCGACCCTGCACGCCGAAGACAATCTTCTGCACGGTGAGGCGCGTCTGGTTGGGGCGATCCGCGAAGACGAAGTAGTTCTTGTTGATCGGCTCGGCGAAGATGTTTTCCACGTCACAGAAAAGGCTCAGGCCGCGCGTCAGGGTATATTTCGTCTTCACGTCGAAGACTTCGCGCGGAGCCTGATAGCGCACGAGCGCGGGGTTGGTGGAGTTGGTCACAAGGTAGGTCGAGGTCCAGTTGCGCTGCACGGTGACGCTGGCGCGCTTGCCGCGATAACTCAGCGCGACGTTTATCATGCGCGGGATGAAGCCGGCGACGGCGCTCGTCGTCGTGCGGGCGCCGTAGTTGCCCTCGGTCTTCAGCCACGTGTAGTTCGCGATCACGCCGAAACCTTTCCAGAAGCCGGGGAGAAATGTGAACTGCTGCTGGTAGCTGGCCTCGACGCCGCGGTAGCGCGCGAAACCGCCGTTGGCCGAGGTGACAATCGTGTAGCCGGTATACTGGCCGTCGAAACCATTGTCGGCGCCCGTGGGCACGGTCTGGCTTGAGTCCTGGAAAATGTAGTCGCGGATGTCCTTTCGGAAGGCGCCGACGGACAGCAGCCCCACGGGCTCGAAATAATACTCGAGGCTAACGTCATAGTTTTTCGAGCGCTGCGGTTTCAGGCCGGGATTGGAAATCGTAATCGTCTGTGCCGTGAAATTTACGTCGGAGTTGGGCATGATGGAGCCGAAGTCGGGTCGGCCGATGCCGGTGGAGTAGCTCGCGCGTGCGACGAGGCCGGCGGGCAGCTCGTATTTCGCGTGGAGCCCAGGGAAGGTGTTGCGGTATTTCGCTCTGTTCGAGAGCCGGCCGGCGTATTCGGCCTCGACGCGGCGCTGCGCCTCGGCCGGCGTGATCGTGCCGACGAACGCGGCGCGGCGGGCGACCTCCGCGGGCGTGAGCGCGCGCAGCGGACCGGAGCCGGACGTCCGCGTCTCCTCCATGCGCACGCCGGCGAGGAGAGTGCCGCCGCGGATCCGCGCCTCGGCCATCGCGTAGGCGCCGCCAATCGACTCGGTGAGCGAGCGGCGGTTCTGGAAACTCTGCGTGTAGCGGTAGGTGATGTCCTCGGTCCAGTTGCCGGGCCGGTCGCGCACGTCCTGCGCGACGGCGTAGGGATCGGGGAACGGCGACGGCAGTTGAAAGCCGACCTCGTCCTTGTAGGCATCGACGATCTCTTCGTAGCGGCCGGAGGTGTTGAGAAACTGGCCGATGCTCGCGGCGCTCGCCCAGTTGTAGCGGCGGCTCGTGTTCTCGAGCTCGCGCTTTTGGCGGCGAAAGTTGGCGCCGGCTTTCAGGAACATAGGCACGGCGAGATCGAGCGAACGCTTCGCGTTGAGGCGCGCACCGATCACGGTGTCGTCGCCGCTGCGGTCGGGCTGCGTGAGCTGGAGGCCGGAGTAGTTGGCGAGGTTGGTCAGGTCGGGTCCGGCAGTCTGGCGGATGAGGGGAAACGTGAGGCTGCGCGAGCGATCGACCGTCCAGCCGAGGTTGCGGAGCGTGGCGACGACGGTGCCCTTGGGCTGGTCCTCGTAATCGCGGCCGGTGGGCGCAGAGTCGTATTTCGTGCGCGAGTAGGACCAGTTGGCGTTGGTGTCGATCAGCAGGCGGCCGCCGTCGAGCTTGAGTTTTGCCGAGGGTTTGAGGCCCCACGTGAAGCCGGTCTTGTCCACGGTGGTGACGGTGAGCGTGCTGAGGGAGTTGTTGCTGGTGAGCACCTCGGTGAACGTATCGGTGAAGCCCGGCCGAATCGTGCCGGTGCCGGTGCGGTTGCCGTTGGCGTCAAAGGTCGCGATCGCCTGCGCGGTCGTCAGCTGGCGCTGCTGCGTAAACTGGGAATCGTGCATCCAGTTGTAGAACGTGTTCAGCGTGACGACAGTGTTGGCGTTGACCTTGTAGTCCACCTTGGCGCCGAGCGCGAGGCGGGCGCGCGGCGAACCGATGATCTCGGGCGTGGTGACGGAGTAGACGTAGGCGGGTCGCGCGAGCGCCTGCTGGTGCGCCATCGTCGTGCGCAGGTCGGCCGTGGCCTGCACGTGCCACGTGCCGGTGAAGAGCACGCCGATGTTTTTCTTTTCGCCGACGACGCGCGACCAGGTGAAGTTCAACGACGGCATGAGGCCGTCGATCGGCTCCTTGGTCCACGAGTCGGCCTGCGCGCGGCGGCCCCAGCGGTGGCTGAAGCCGAGTGCGTAGTTGAAGTAGTTCGGGTCGGCGCGGTCGAAGGCGCTTTTTGTGATCATGTTGACGGCGCCGCCGATCGAGTCGGCGTCCATGTCGGGCGTCGGGGCTTTGGTGACCTCGACGGTCTCGATGAGGTTGAGGGAGGTCTGCTCGAATTCGAAGGCGCGGCCGGTGTTGGCGGACTGCGAGGTGGCGACGCGGTCGCCGTCGAGGGTGACGGAGTTGAGCGCGGAGCTGATGCCGCGGATCGAGACACCGTTGATCTCGGAGCCGTTGAACTCGGGCGTGAGGCCGGGGAGGCGCTGGAGGAATTCGCCGATGTTGCCGTTGGCGATGTTGCCGAAGGTGTCGGTGGCGGCGACGTTCTTCACGTTGCTGGCGGCGCGCTGGAGCGTGACGGCGCGGGCGTTGCCCTCGCGCGCGCCCTCGACGGTGAAGGCTTCGAGTCGGTAGACCGCCGAAGTAAGCGCG
>JANNEY010000476.1:0-38148 GCA_031379235.1 Opitutaceae bacterium
GCACGAGGCCGACCTCGGTCGGTGAGCGGTGAATCTTCGAAGCGAGCCACTGCTCGAGTCGCGGATCGAGGGTGATGCCACGCACGATGCCGGGACGGATCTCGAACTCCGGCACGAAGTAGAGCCCGAGCCGGCGCCGCACGAGTTCGCTCAAGTCGTCGGGGTTCTTCGAGAGCGACGCGAAGTCGGCGATGCCCTCGAGGATCAGGGGTTGATTGAGAATCGCGACGTTTTCGCGGAGGAGATTCTGGAGAACGCGCTGGATGATCCCGAGCGTGACGAGGTCAGGCAGCAGCTCAGCGATGAGTGCGGGATGGGCGACCTTCAGATGATCGACGAGGAGCTGCACTTCCTGGCGGCCAATCAGATGATGCGCGCTGGCTTTGAGGATCTCGGACAAGTGCGTGATGAGCACCGAGGCCGAATCGACCACCGTGAAACCGTTGAGCTCAGCCGTTTTCTTCTCCGCCTCATCAATCCACGTCGCCTCCAAATTGAACACGGGCTCGCGCGTCGGCACGCCCTTGAGGCGGACCTTGCTGCTGGTGACGTTCATCGCCAGCCAACGCCCGGGCATAAGCTGGCCGCGCGCGACTTGCTTGCCGCGGAGCAGGAAGCGGTAGTCGTTGGGTTCAAGTTCGAGATTGTCGCGCACCGAGACCGGCGGCACGACGATGCCCTTCTCACGCGCCAGGGTCTTGCGCACACCCGTGACGCGACCGAGCAATTCCCCACCCGCCTTGAGATCGGCGAGACTGAGCAGGCCGTAGCCAATCTCGATCGCGAACACATCGACCTCGATGAGTTTGCGGACGTCTTCGGTGGTGCTCATTTTCACGTCAGTGGCAGCGCTCGCGATCTCGCCGGGTTTGCCCGATTTCCCCGCCTTGGCTGATTTCGCAGCCGGCAGCGGCTCCTGACCGATCGGATGGCCGTCTTTGTCCTCTTGCTCGCGGAGCATTTTCCCGAGGAAAGCCGCGAGTCCGGCCAGCCCCATGAAGGGCACCATCGGCATGCCCGGCATGAGCCCGAAGACGGCCAGCATGCCGGCGGAGATTTTAATCGCGCGCGGGTAGCGGAACAATTGCCCGGCCACCTGGGCCCCGACGTTCATGCTGTCGGACGCACGCGTGACGAGAATACCGGCACCCACCGACAAGATGAGCGCGGGGATCTGCGAGACCAGGCCGTCACCGATGGAGAGCAGCGTAAATTTTTGCAGCGATTCGCCCAGCGACAGGCCCATCTGCATCACGCCGATCGCGAAGCCGCCGACGATGTTGATGAGCGTGATGATGATGCCGGCGATGGCATCGCCGCGCACGAACTTCGAGGCGCCGTCCATCGCACCGTAGAAATCGGCCTCCTTTTGCACCTTCACGCGCCGCGAGGTGGCGGTGACCTCGTCGATAATACCCGCGTTCAGCTCGGCATCGATGGCCATCTGTTTGCCGGGCAGCGCATCGAGCGTGAAGCGTGCGCTCACCTCGGCGATGCGGCCCGCGCCCTTGGTGATGACGACAAAATTGATGTCGACGTGAATCAGGAACACGACGGCGCCGACGACGTAGTTGCCCTGAATCACGAAGTGCCCGAACGCCTCGATCACTTCGCCGGCATAACCTTTCACCAGCACTTGGCGCGTCGTGCTGATGTTGAGCGCGAGGCGGAAAAGCGTGAGGGCGAGCAGCAGGGTCGGAAAACTGGAGAACTCGGGCGGATCCTTGACGTAAACGATCGCGAGCAGGACGAGCAGCGAGAGCCCGAGGTTGAGCGCCAAAAACGTGTCCAGCAGCACCGCCGGGATCGGCATGATCAGCAGCAGGACCGTCAGGAACAGTCCGGCCGTGAAAACAAGATCGGCGCGCTTAAGCAGCGCGGAGACCGGAGTGGAAACCGTGGCGCTCATCGGTTAGACGGCGCCCTCCAGCCGGCGGGTCTTGAGGCGATGGAAATAGTAACGGTGGGTGCGATATACGACGGCAAGAATCGAGGCGACGGCCTGGAAAAGTTCGGCGGGAATCGCTTCGCCGACCTTGCTCGTGGCGAACAACAGCCGCGCGACGGGTTTGTTCTCCACCATCGGCACGCCGTGTTCCGCCGCGAGGGCCTTGATGCGCTGGGCAAAACGGTTCTCCCCCTTCGCGAGCACGACCGGCGCGTGATCGACGCCGCGCTCGTATTTGAGCGCGATGGCAAAGTGCGTCGGGTTGGTCACGACGACATCCGCGGTTTGCACCGCGGCGAGCATTTGCTTCTGCATCAGGCGTCGCGCCATCCGCCGCATCGCCGCCTTGGTGTGCCCGTCGCCTTCCGCTTGCCGGCGCTCCTGCTTCACTTCGTCGCGCGTCATCATCAGATCGCGGGACATCTTGAATTTCTCGTAGCCATAACTGACGGCCGCGACGACGGCGAGAGCCAGCAGCAGGCGGGTGAGAAACAGAATCGTCGCGCTGCTGAGAAACTGCCCGAGGTAGGCCGCCTCGACCGGAGAGCTAAACAACGGATCGTGCATCAGGCCGCGCGCGCCCATCCACAACGCTCCGCCAATCGCGATCAGCTTCAACAGATCGATGCCACTGCGCACGAAGACCGACTTGGAGAACACCCGCTCAAACCCGGTGACCGGGTTGAGGTTTTCCAATTTCAACGCGATCGCTTTCGGCGTGAGCCGGAAGCCGCTTTGCACACCGCTTGAGAGCAACACCGCCACGACAATGCCAATCAGCACCGGCGCCACGATTTTCCCGAAGACCAACATGGCCTCGCCGATTTGGCCGGTCACCGTGTTGTAGCCCACCTCGGTCGTCGTAAACCGGGTGAACATCCCGACGGAATATTCCGCCACCGCATGCGAGGCCGACTGCGTCGTCAGCGCGAGCACGCCAAGCACAGCCGCAATCGGGAAAAGCACCGTGAGCTCGTGGGATTTGGCAAACTGCCCGCGCTCGAAAGCCTCGGAGAGCTTCTTTTCCGTAGCTTGCTCGGTTTTTTGTTCCTGATCGTGGTCGGCCATGCGCGTCCGAGGTTTAGCAACGCCGGTGCCAAGAGGTTAATACCAGTGTTGTAGCATTGACGGACAACGCTTTGCACTGTTTACATAATGTCGGCGCGCGGGAAAAACCTCTTTTTACCGCAGCCTTCACACCTCGCGGCAAGATTTGCCGCGAGCACCTTCAGCGGGCGGGCAGCAGCTGCAACATGCGCAAGGGCAAGTCGCCAAACTCGGTGAACAGATGCCGGGCGACGAGCGTGCCCGCCGCACCGAGCAGCCCCAAACCAACCAGACCGCGGGCCGAAAAGCTGACGATGAAAACATTCATCTTCGGGACGGCCCGGCCGAGCACCGAGAACGCCAGCGTGATGAGAAAATTCATGGCGATAAACGGCGCCGCGATCCGCAGGCCGAGTTCGAGCAAATGCGCGGTATCCCGGATCAGCGAGTCCGCCACTCCGCCGTCGAAACTGCCCCGTCCTGCGGCCGCGAGATAGAAACTGCGCGCGAACGCCGTAAGCACGGATTGGTGACCGCCGAAAAGAAAAAAGAGCACGACCGCAAACGAAGACAAGAGCGCCGCCAACGGCTCATTCGCCGGTTCCGGCGCGCCCAGCCCCGGCGTAGCCATCAGGCCAATTTCCG
The DNA here is from genome assembly GCA_031379235.1 of Opitutaceae bacterium. Classification (GTDB taxonomy): domain Bacteria; phylum Verrucomicrobiota; class Verrucomicrobiia; order Opitutales; family Opitutaceae; genus ER46. The sequence goes on from JANNEY010000476.1 coordinate 3,641, forward strand.
AGGAAATCACCCGACCCGCCATGTCCACCGCGGCGAAGGCAATCCGCGTGATGAAACCCAACGCCAGTCCGAGAATCACTTCCATCGCCACCGCGGACACGAGCGGCCCGACCGCCATGGTGACGGGAGCGGAAGGCACGACCCCGGCAAGCAGGGTGGCGAGACAAGCTCCCAGCGCGACGCGCAATGGAATCGGGAGCGGCCGGCCCGCAATCATCGGGAGCTGCATGATAATCCCGATGGAGCGCAGCAGCACCATCATCCAGGCAAAACCGTAGTCGAGCGGCATCGAGAAAAACGGAAGAAAGCAGAAACGGAAGAAAGCCGAAACCTGCGGCGCGTCAGTTTCCCGTTTCTACATTCTTCATTTCCGGGCTTGCTGCTTTGCCCCGCTCAATGCCCGAGGCCCCCCATGCGGGTGAGAGTCGAAATCGTGAACTCCGACAGCGAGCGCAACAGCCACGGCGTGAGCACGAGCATGAGACCGGCGAGCGCGATCAACTTGGGCACAAACGTGAGCGTCTGTTCCTGCATGCTGGTCACCGACTGCACCAAGCTGGCGATCAAGCCGACGACGAGGGTGACGCCGAGAAACGGGGCCACGATGTAGAGGGAAAACATGACCGTAGATTTGAAAATATCGATCGCGAGGTCCGGATTCATAGGCGTTATTTAGGCGAAGCTTTGGACGAGTGAGCGCACCACAAGGTGCCAGCCATCGACGAGGACGAAGAGAAGAAGCTTCAGCGGCAACGCGATCGTGACCGGCGGCATCATCATCATGCCGAGCGCCATCAGCACCGACGAGACGAGGAAGTCGATCACGAGAAACGGCAGGAACAGCAGGAAGCCCATTTGAAACGCGGTCTGCAGTTCGCTGATCACGAAGGCCGGAATGACCACGCGCATCGGCAGATCCTTTACCGCGGTCGGGCCATAACCACCGAGCTCAAGAAAGTATTCCAGATCACGGGTGCGGGTTTGCTTCAGCATGAATTGCTTCAGCGGAACGGTCGCCTTGTCGATCGCGTCGAGGGAGGAAATCTTGCCATCGAGATATGGCCGCAGCGCCTCCGAATTCACGCGATCAAAAATCGGGCCCATCAGGAAGAAGGTAAGAAAGAGAGAAAGCCCGACGACAATTTGATTGGAAGGTGCGCTGGGCGTGCCAAGCGCCGTGCGCACAAACCCAAGCACGATCACGATGCGGGTGAAGCTCGTCATCAGCAGCACAATCGACGGCGCCACCGACAGCAGCGTCATGATGATGAGAATCTGCACCGCGATGCTCACCTCGCCGCGCTCGCCCGTGCCCTCGAGGCCGATGTTCAGCTTGAACGGCGATCCTGGAGCGCTCGCAGCAGAACCGGGAGCGGCAAAAACGCCGGTCGGTTGAGTCACGGCAGGAGCCACTCCAGTCAGCGGCGCGGGTGCGGCCGGCGCCTGCGCCAGAGCGAGCGGAACCGCCAGCGCGAAAAACAAAATGGCGGTGAGGCGCCTCATTCGCGTGTTTTCCCCAACGGAGCGGTGCCGTCGAGCGGCGACAGTAAATCGATACGACCGGGGCAGACGCCAATCAGAAATTTTTTGTCGGCGTAGGACGCCACGACGAGATACTGCCGGTTGCCGAGCGAGCGGGTTTCATCGACCGCCAGTAAACGGGAGTCGCGCCCGATCGGGGTGCCACGGCGATTACGCCAGACCATCCAGCCCCCGACAGCAGCGAGGACCAAGCCGAGCGTCAACGACATCGAACCGAGCCCTCCCGCGGCCGTTTGCGCCGGCGCCTCGGTGCGCGACGCACCAGGGACGATAACCTTGTCGTCATCTGCGGCGAAGCCATTGACGGCCCACCCGAGCACGATCACCGCAAGAGTGGCGCGCAGGCGGCTCATTGCTTCGTGCTACCGACGAGTTCGGTGATCTTGATGCCGAAGTTGTCCTCGACGACAACCACTTCGCCATACGCGACGAGCTTGTCATTGACGAAAAGCCCGACCGGATCGCTCGCGTGCTGCGTCAGCTGCACAACGGAGCCGGGAGAGAGTTCCAGGACTTCGCGCATGGGAAGCATGACCGAGCCAAGTTGCACGGTCACTTTCACTTTTACGTCGAGCACGATATCAAGAGATTTTTCGTCCGTCAGGTTTGGCATGAGATGATTCCTCCGAGGCAAGTTTGCTGGTGAGTTGGATGGCGACGTGGTCGTTATCGAGTCCGACGGTGCCGGTAAATTTCGGGTTGCCGTTCAAAAGCACGCGGGTCTCGGCGCAAATTGAAGACTGCATCTCGATCACATCACCGACGCGCAGTGTGCTGACTTCGCGCAGGGTGATTTCAAAGGCATTCCACTCCGCCCGCACCGGCACGGTGATACGGTCATACGACGGGTGCCACTCCACGCGCTTGGCGGCGGGTGTCACCGATGCCTCCTTTTGCCGGCGGGCCTGGATATTTTTCACCAGCGGCTCGATCGTGTAAAACGGCACCCCTAGTTGCAGCTTTTCGGTGCAGTCGCCGAAGGTGCACTCCATCGCGAGCGCGAGGACGATGGCATCTGGCGGCGAAGTTTGCAGAAACCGGGCGCTGGTTTCGTTGCCAATCACGACCGGGCGAAGCGCCTGATCGAGTTTCCACTGGTTCCCCCACTCTTCGAGGATGATGAGGAACACGTCTTCGATCAGTGCCACTTCGATTTCCGTAAGATTTCGCTCTGCCTTGATCGCTTGGCCGCGGCCGCCGAGGAGTCGATCGGCGATCGTCAGCGCGAGGCGGGGACTAAAATCGAGGACACCGACGCCAATGAGCGGTTCAATCTTGAAAAGGCTGATGTGCGTGGGATTCGCGAGCGACTCGGTGAAGTTCGAATAAGTGGCGGTCGTGAGTCCCGTCATCTTCAAGCCCACATCCATGCGCAGGTAGAGCGAGAGCCGGGCACTGAGGTAACGAACAAAATCCTCGTGCATCTGGCGCAAACGCCGCAGTTCGGCCTCCGCCAAAAAGACCGGGTTGCGAAAATCGTAGGCCTGGGCTCGGGCGCCGCCCGTCGCGGCGGCTGCAGCGGCGATCACACCGCCAACGGGAGCAGGGCTCTCGCTCGGCGGCGTCACGAGTTGCTCAATCTCCTTCGAGTCGAGCACTTCGCTGGTGGGTTGGGGGGATTCGTCGGCCATCGTGGCGGTAGTGCGGCGCGGGAAGCCGCGGGTTGTCTCACTGCACGACGAAGTCGGAGAAATAAACTTGCTCGGCGACTTTTCGCCCGAGCGCCTGATTGTAGGCCGTCACCAGTTTCTCGCGGATAATATTCTTCGAGCCGGCTTCTTCGATATCGGCCAGCGTCAGAGAGGAGAGGACGTTGAGCGTGACATCCGTCACCTTTGGCTTCGCGTTTTCAAACACCGTGCGAATGTTCGGATCAGAGCCGGTGATGAGGAAACTCGTCTTGAGGTAGCGCGTGCCCATCGTGCCCGCGAGATTCACCACGACGTTGGTGAACTCGAAGCCCGGTCCACCGCCACCTTTGGACTCCTTGCCTTCTTTGCCCGGCTTGCCGCCATGAGCCGGAGCGGCGCCATGAGCCGCCGGGGCCGGAGCGTGGCTATCGGCCGCGTTTTCGCCGTGTTCACCTTTATCCGCCGAAGCCGTGGCAAGTTTCTTTTGCAGCCGCGGCACCAAGACAAACTCCACTGTCGCCCAGGTGGCGGCGGGGGCCAAAATGAGCGCGGCGATGACCGGCAGCCAAGCTTTCATACCACCGCCTCCCGCGACCGGGGCGTGCGCGCCTGAGGCGTCAGCCGCCGGCGCTGATTTAGTGGGAGGAGTCGTATCGGATTTGGCAGGTGCGGCCATGGGTGTGGTGTCGGAAGGTGGAAGACCGGGAGTGAACGCTGAACGCCGAGGAGAGTTGGGTCAGGGGGTGTGAACCTGGCTCGCGCTAACCGTGGCGTTCAGCGCTCAACTAAATTGGATTACCGTTGCTTCAGGTTGACGATGTCCTCGAGCACGGTGTCGGAGACCGTGATGAGTCGTGAGCCAGCCTGGAAGCTGCGCTGCGTGGTGATGAGATTCGCAAACTGATCCGTGAGATCGACGTTGGAGAGTTCGAGCGCGCCCGACTGGATCGTGCCCAGGCCGTTTTGCCCCGGCGCGTTGACTGTGCCGGCCTGCAGCGCCGTGGTGCCAGCCGTGGCGCCAACCGGGCCGGCGGCGAGGAGACTGGAATAGAGATTGTTACCCTCCTTGGTGAGGGACGACGGGTCGCTGTATTGCTGGATCAAAACCTGATTCGTCGTCGCCGACGTGCCGTCAGAATAAAATTCGATGATGCTACCCGACCGATCGATCGAGATAGAGAGGCGCTGGGTCCCGGTGGGCGGGGTGCCGAGCTGAACGTCGCCGACCGTGGTCAGACCTGTGCCGGTGAGTCCCTGAACGCGGTAGCCCTGCGAAGTCACAAGGAAACCTTGATCGCTCCAGCGGAAATCGCCGGAACGAGTAGCGTAGGTCGTGCCGCCGTTGGGATTCGTCACTTGAAAGAATCCGTTGCCCGAGACCGCAAGATCGGTGTCGCGCCCCGTGCTGGAGAGCGAGCCCTGGGAGAAGTTGGTCGACACTCCCGCAAGGGCAACGCCGGTGCCAACCCCTGTCGAAGGAGTATTGGACGATCCAGTTCCGGAGGGCGCGGAGCGCTGGAGAATATTGCTGAAGCTGTCTGCATATTTCGCCTCGGAGGCCTTGAAGCCCGTCGTATTTACGTTGGCGATGTTGTTACCGATGACTTCGAGACCTTTCATGAAGGTCCGTAGGGCGCTGACGCCGCTGCCCAGTGTGCCGATGAGTGCCATGATGTTTTGGTGTAGGTTAAGAATTAGGCTCCCGCGGCGATTGCCGGAATGAGAGCGGGATTGGGAGTAACGCTTGGCGCTGTCACGGCGTGCGGTTCAACCCGGAGCACCGCGGAGAGTGAGAAAGACTTGTCGCCGACCACGAGTTTGGGTTCGGCTCCGGAAGTATCGATGGCCGTCACGTCGCCGGTGATAGTCGTGCCCTTGCCGGCATCTACCGTGACCTGGTGGCCCAGATACGAGTTGGCCGCGGTGCGCTGCTGATCGGCACGGAGCAGGGCCATGTCCTGCACCATGGTCTTGGATTGCTCCAGCGAGGAGAACTGCGCCATCTGCGCGATAAACGCCGTGTCTTCCATGGGTTTCATCGGATCTTGCACGGTAAACTGCGTCGCGAGGAGCCTGAGGAAATCGCTTTGCCCAAGCGTCTTTTGCGGGATTCGCGCAGCGGTGTCTGTCGAAGTAGGGATAGCGCCAGCAGAGGTAATATTGGAGATCGAGGCCATGGTAGTTCAGGCGAGGGTGTGCAGGTGTTGTGAGGTCGGAGGTGCCGAGCGTGAACTGCGGGCAGAAGTTGAAACGGCGTCGGCCGTGGCGCGGCCGCCTGCTACCGCGGCCAGCGCGCGAGGTGAGCGACCATTCGCCTCGTGCGAGGCGCGGTGCTCGCGTTGGCGGGAGGATGTGTCTCCCGCAAATGCGTTAAACGCCGACTGGTCGTTGGTGCTGGAGCTGAAAATGGCGGGAGCAATGCGAAACCCGCGGTCAGTCTGGCCAAGCTCGACTGCCGCAGCTTGCCATTCGTGGGATAGCGCCTGGCGCAATTCACTAGAGTCGGTGCGAAACTGGGTCCGAACTTCGTTGGCGCGCAGCTCGACGCGCACATCGAGATGCGCATCACCCACAGAAAATTGCAGCCGAACGGATTTTTGGTCGCGCGCGGCGAGCTGCTCTGTTGCGTGCAGGACGACCTCAACTGCCTCATGCGCCGCGCTGACCGGCACCAGTTCCAAGTGCTCAGCAGATGACACCTCGGCCATTTCACCGAACCCAGCCGTCACCGCTGAAGCACTCGCAGGGCGATCACTTGCGGCAGCATCTGGCAGAAGAGATGAAAAACGGGATGACATCGACAGCGCTGGCTTAGCAATGGCGATGCCAAGGGATTGTCTCTGACGCGTAAGTATCTCCTTATCTGAACTTACAAAATGTTTCATCCCTTCCGTTTCGTCATCATCCTGCTCGGGATCGCGACGAGCGGACGAAACGGCAAATTCTGCCCGTGTCCGGATCCTCGACGCACCGGCATCTGAATTTGAAAGCACCGCCGCGGTGTTCGCCTCGCCCTCGTTTGCGCTTACGAGGTCGGCCGGCGCAACGCGCGCCGGCATTACAACCGAGTCTTCGGTTGCTCCAAGGGCCGATGCACCCGGCCCAGAAACAACAAGCTTGGCTCCCACTTCAGTGTTATTGGGCACCGGCAGTCGTGACAGCGGATTTCCGAATGCAGGCAAAGGCTGGCGACGCGCAGAAGCGTCTTCGATCGCTCGTTGACCCGTCAGATCGGATGGAGCGGCGCGCTCGGTGCTATCCCGGCCGGTCTTCAAAGCGACCGACTCCGCGACAACTCGCGTCGAGAAATCACCGGTAGGTTTTTTTGGTGAATCCACTTCCTTCGATTCACGGCGCACCGACTCACGGGCATGGGGTTCGCGCAACTCCCCTAGGCTCCGTCCCATTTCATCGGACTCGCCATCGATACGCGTTCCTTGCGGCAGATCTCGAGGCTGAATCGACTCGCCCTCCCCTACTGCGTCGTGCTCGTCCGAGACCAAGCCGTCAGAAAATTCCCCCGCGTCACCCTCCATCGTCTCATCGCTCGAGAGTTCAACTGCAGGCAGATCGGTAGTGGTGAAATATCCCGCAATCAGCAAACTCTCCGCCGGAAGGGCGCCCGCTGCACTCTCCGCGTTTTTCGCCTTCTCCGATTCCGCCTTCGTCAGTCGCGTCGGCGACTCTGATACGGACTTCTCCTTTTTCTTCGAAGCCTCCGTTTCGCCTGTGCTGCCGGTAACGGTCGAGTCTACACCCTCTTCACCCTCTTCTACGGTTTGCGCTGGCACTTCCGTTTCCACTAGCCAACGACCGAGCGCCACTGCGCAAGAAATGGAGACCGCGCCATGGTCAGCCGATGCTACTCGCTCCGCTATCTGCTCAGGAAAAATGGGCAGACCATCCGTGGTCGTAGACGCGACCTCCGGCGGAGCATCAAGCAGGAATGAATCAAATTGCGGGAACGCGGCACGTGCCTCGACCGTCAGGCCGCTATTCGTAGCGATGGGGGCTGCGCCAGCAAGGAGCAGCGCGTTGAGCGACGCGTCAGTGGAAGAATTAGGATTGGCAAGTTGCATGTCAGAAAGCCGTCCATGGCATGCAACCGCGTCGATCCGTGACGCGGGGTTTTAGAGAACATCAGAAACTCCCGCCGGACTTGGCTGGTTTCATCATGCGGATTTTCTCGGAGAGTTGCGCCGCCCGCTTCGCCAGTGCGCTGTCGCTTCCGTTCGGTTTGCTCATCTCCTCGAAAATTGGGCTGACAATATCCGTCTTCATCAGGGCGAGGATTTTTACGACGGTCACGTCATCCATTTCCTTCAAGATCGCCACCGCCCCGCGTGGCGTAAGATTGGAATAGGTCGTGGCCAGCGTCTTCAAATTCTTCGCCTCATCGGCGGAAATCTCCAGCACCCGATCGGAAACTTGCTTGCGGACGGCTTCCACGTCGGCGCGAATCTTGGTAAATTCTTTTTCTTCGGCCGCGAGCCTCGCTTCGCGCTGCCCCATCTGCTCGGACTGCTTTTTGAGGCGCGCCCGCTCTTCCTTCAGTTCGTTGGAGAGATTTTCGATTTCAATCGTCCAAAAATCCCAACCCTTGGCCTTGGCCTCGGGGGCCACTTTGGGCAGCACCGGAATCACCTTGGCTGCATCCATGATGAGCTTGCTCAAAACGCCCCAGCTTGCGCTCACCCCAACGGCGACGCTCACAACGAGACTGAGGCCAACGGCCGCAATCGGATTTTGTAGTTTGGCAATCATGTGGAAAAGACAGTTTCTCTTAGCGCGGTGCGGCGGGCGGCGAACTCGTCGAACCCAGCCTGTTCTTCCCGGTTGCAGTCCTCGCGGTGGGCCGCCCGGGCCTTCACTTCGAGGCGGCTCACGACTTCAACGCGGCGATGCGCCTCCAGATACTCTGTGCGGCGCAGTTGCATGACGTCGCGGGATTCGTTGCACCGGCGTTCCGCTTCGGCCTCCAGCACGCGTTCGCGCCGGTAAGCCGCCAGCGCCTGAGCTTCGCTCAAGGCCGAAAATCGCTCGCGGCGCCCGGCGGCCAGCGCCGCCTCAAATTGCGCACCGCGCTCACGCGTGACCGCAAGTTCCTGCTCCATCTTGATGAAAGTATGCACTGCCGCCGCAAATGCCTCCCGCGCCCGGGTCTCGTGATGCGCCCGCAGGATGGCAATCGGGCGAAGGGGAAAACGAAAGCGCTTCATGGGAGAATTTTCTTCAGGGCCGCAAATGTCTGCGCGCGCGGAATCACTTCCTGCGTGCCTTGCCGGAGAAAATTCCGCAGCGGCTCATGCAACGCGATCGCTTGGTCGAGGGCGGCGTTCGACCCCTTGGCATAGGCGCCGATGGAGATCAGGTCTTCATTTTTTCGATAGAGCGCAATCTGCTCCCGCGCGCGGCCGACGAGAGAAACTTCCTCCGGATCGCACACATCACGAGTCAGCCGGCTCACACTTTCGAGCACGTCGATCGCGGGATAGTGGTTAAAGTGGGCGAGCTGACGCGAAAGCACAATATGGCCATCGAGGATACCACGCACAGCATCAGCGACCGGCTCGTTCATATCGTCGCCTTCGACCAGCACCGTATAGAGAGCCGTAATCGCGCCCTTCTCCCCTGCCCCGGCTCGCTCCAGCAACCGCGGCAGCATCGCAAAGACCGACGGCGTGTAGCCCCGCGTCGCCGGCGGCTCGCCGACGGCTAGCCCGATCTCGCGCTGCGCCATCGCGAAGCGCGTCACGGAATCCATCATGAAAAGCACATTCTTGCCTGCATCACGCCACGCTTCCGCAATCGACGTCGCCGTGTAGGCCGCCCGGAGGCGCAACGGGGCCGGCGTATCGGAAGTCGCTACGACCACGACCGCCCGCTTCATACCCTCGGGTCCAAGATCCTTCTCGACGAATTCGCGCACTTCGCGACCGCGCTCACCTACGAGCGCGATGACAATCACGTCGGCTTCCGAGGCCCTGGCGATCATGCCCATCAGCGTCGATTTACCCACGCCAGAGCCAGCGAACAAACCGAGTCGTTGGCCGCGACCAAACGGAATAAATGAATCAATCGCACGCACGCCTGTGACGAAAGGCTGCTTAATCCGCTGCCGCTTCAACGGATGCGGCGGCGCTCCATTGCCAAACGCCCCGCGATCCACGGGAATCATGCCGAGCCCATCGAAAGGTTTCCCGAGCGCATCAAGCACCCGCCCGAGCAGTTCTGGACCCACGCGGGGCAAGGGCGGCCGATCACAGGCGGCCACTTCGCAGCCGACATGCAGCCCAGTGGTGTCCCCCAGCGGCATCAGGAGCACGCGATGCTCACGGAAGCCCACGACTTCCGCGCGCACGCTAAAATCATCCCGCGACGAACGAATGAGACACAAATCACCGAGCCCCGCATTGGGACCGTCAGACTCAATCACGAGACCAGCGACACCCGTCACCGTGCCGACGCGCTGGACCGGAGGCAGGTGGCGAACCTGCGAGCGCAATAACTCAACAAGCGGAGCGACGGTGGCGGTCATGCGGGCAGCAGATTGTGTTCGAGTGTCGTCAATTTGGTTTCGAGTCGGGCATCCGTAAGCCCGAAGCGACTGCGGACCTGGCAATCACCGGGGACGAGCGAAGCCTCGGCCCGAATGCGCAATCCAGGGAAACGGCTCATCCAGGCCGGATTCAACTTTTCCAAAAGCGCGGCGTCACGAGGCGCGACGGCGACCTCCAGATTATCACGCTCCGGGAAAAGTTCGGCGAGCGCTTCTTCGCAAATTTTAGAAACCACCTCGGCGGATGGTTCGTAGCCGGCCAGCAGTCGGCGTGCGATATCTAGCGCGAGAGCGGGCAACTGTTCGCGCAATTGCGCGACGACCGAGGGTTCCACCTTGGCAAGCTTGCCGAAAAGGCCCTCGGCCAGCTGCTCAATCTCAGCGCGAAACTCGACCATCTGCTGATCGGCTAGGGCACGGGTCGCATCAACCCCACGGCGATAAGAACCTTCGTCACGCGTCGCGAGCTCCACGTCAGAACAGAATTTTCCGCCGCGCCCAGGAATGGCGGCGCTCAAGAGCGGACGATCAAAGGCGATGAGTTTTGCGAAGGCCATGGGTTAAGCGACAGTGTCGGCGGTTTCGGCTTCGAGGGAAATCTGCCCTTCTTCCTCGAGGCGGCGCACGACCTGAACGATCGCATCCTGCGCGGCGTCGACATCTTTGCGCCGAACGGAACCGAGATTTTGCACCTCGTCCTTGAGCCCTTCCGCGGCGCGCTTGGAAATAGAACTGTAGATGCGGTCGCGCATCGTCTCGCTCGCGCCCTTCATCGCCGTCGCCAAATTGGCCGAGTCGACTTCGCGTAGCACGCGTTGCAGATCCGCCGCCTGGAGACGGTTGATATCCTCGAAACTGAAGAGTTTTTTGCGAATCGCCGCGGTGAGCGTCGCGTTGCGCTCCTCGAGTTTGGTGAGAAGACTCTTGGTCGATTCTTTGTCCAGCAGGTTGAGCAAGTCCGCCACCGCGCGCACGCCGCCGCCGCGATGAAACGCCGGCCGCGCCTTCGGATCGCAGTGCTTGCCGAGGCTGCGCGCGAGTTTGCCTGCGAGATCAAGCGAGGTGCTTTCAATGGTGCCGAGGCGCTCGATTACTTCTTCGCGCTGCTCGGCCGGAATCAGCCCAAATACTTCCGCTGATTTAGCGCTGTCGAGATACGACAAGAGAAACGAAATGGTCTGGGGCTGCTCGCTCTTCACAAGGTTGAAGATTTGCCGACCCTCCATCTCGGAAATTTCCTTAATGACTTCGACCGAGCTTGCACCCTCGGGCCCGATCCGGCCGACGATGGCGGAAGCCTTCGAGTCGCCCTTCGCAATCCCGAGCGTGCGCTGCGCGTAACCGAGCCCGCCCAGGGCGGAACCGACGCTAGCCGCGATCAATCCGGACAATTCATCAAAAGAGAGCCGCTGCACTTCCTTCGGCACCACGGTGAACGTGGACATCTCGCGGCAAATGAGCTCGACCTCCGCATCGTCGAATTGGCGCAGCACCTCGGCCGCGGCGTCGGGACCGATGATGATGAGGAAGACCGCCAGCTTCTGCTGTCGGGTCAGCTTGATGTAGTCGTTTTCGTTCATGGCGACGGCAGTCGATTAATTTTTTCCGGCAGGCGCATTGCCGGCCGCGACCCAGTCACGCAGCGCTACGCCGACGTTGGCCGGCTTCTGCTTGATCATCTCGTTGAGCATTTCAGGGGTAATCTGGCTCGCACTGGCGTTTCCGCGCCCGGTTTGCTCCGGTGAGAGCGAGAGGACCTCGATCGGCACGGGCTCCAGCTTCTCGCGCTTAAGCATGCGCATGAAGACGAGGAGCACCACCGCAGCGCCGATCACCGGCACCCAGCGGATCGCCATTTCGAAATAGGTTTGGAGTTCGCCCGTGGCCGCACGGGCCGATTCGATCTGGGCAACCTGGAGATCGGCGGTCTTAAACTCCGTTTCTTGCAGCGACACTAAAGTCTCGAGCGATTGACCGGCTGCCGGTTTGAGGCCCAGCGCGTTGATCACGATTTGACGCAGCGCGTCCAGTTCCTGCGTGGTCCGTTTCTGGGTCTGCGAAGCGGCAGCGGTCCCAGATTTTCCATCAGCGCCGGCGGCCGCAGGTGCAGCCGCTGTTTTCGGGGCGATGAGGACGGCGGCCGAAACAATTTTGACCGCACCGGGATTGCGCGTCGTGTTCGTCGTCACGCGGTTGATTTCGTAGGTCGTGGTGAGGTTCTTGCGTGATTGGTCCGAACTTGAAATGGGCCGCGCGGATTCGGTGGGGCCGGCACCGCCGGCGCGATCGGGCACGTTTGCACTAACGCCCGTCGCACCACCGTTGGACCGCGCCTCGTTCGACGTGGTCGTGTCTTCCGTCTTGGTCTGCGAACGAACGACCTGCCCGTCGGGGTCGTATTTCTCAGACGTTTGGGTCGTGGCCTCCGTTTCAATCTCAGTTGAGACGCGGACGACTGCGTTCCCTGGCCCGATGACCGCGGAGAGCATCGTCTCAACCTTTTTGGAATAATAGTCCTCGACCGTCTGGCGATAGCGCATCTGCGAACTCGCGCTGCCCAGCATCGGATCCTGCTTCAGTTCCTCTGAGAGAGTGCGACCGCGATTGTCGATCACCGCGACTTGATCAGGAAGGAGACCCTGCACGGCATTCGCGACGAGATGGCGGATGGCATTCACCTGATCGCTTTCCAAGCGACCACCACCGACATCAACGAAAACCGAAGCGGTGGACTTAACGCCCTGCTCGGTGAGCAACAGCCGATTTTCCGGCTGCACGATCATCACACGAGCGGCCCGCACGCCGTGAACCTGCGTGATCGTGCGGGAGAGTTCACCCTGCACGGCGCGCAGATAGTTCGTCCGCTGCACAAAGTCCGAGAGACCGAACTGACCCTTGTCGAAAATCTCGAAACCGACGCCATCGCCACTCGGAACCCCCTTGCCCGCGAGGTCCATCCGCAGCTTGTGGACCTGATTGGAAGGAACCATCACCGCCGTGCCGCCGGCCGTGACTTGGTGCGGAATGTTCAACGTCTGCAGGTGGCTGATGATGGCCGAAGTGTCCTTCTCGCCGAGGCGCGCATAGAGCAATTGGTAGTCAGGGCGCTGGGACCACAGCACGACGCCAACGAGACCGCCGACGACGGCGATTGCTGCGACGATCAGCGAGACTCGCTGGTTGAGGCCGAGCTGTTTCCAAAGATCGAGGAGGGACTGGGTGAAGTTATTCATCGGGCGGGCTGAAGCGGAAAATTACTTTGATGGATGCGACGGCGGTTATACCTGCATGCGCATCAGTTCCTGGTAGGATTCGACCAGCTTGTTGCGCACTTCGACCATCATGGAAAAAGCCACCGATGCTTCCTGCATCGCGATCACGCTCTGGTGCAGTTGATCAGAGTCGCCCAAGAGCACCTTGCGCGTGAGATCTGATGCGGCGGAGTTCTTTGCTTCGACCGTGCTTACGAGGCCATCGAGCATCGCCCCAAATCCGCCCGTCGGGGCGGTCGTGTTTGGCGCGAGCGGCGGCAGGCTGATTTTCGGCAGCGGCCCATCCGTGCGGGCGAGGGCCGCCGTCTGCATGGGATTGATTGAACCAATAGGACTCATTTCAAAAAATTTTGGCCGTCAACTTACTTGCCGATCTCCAGGGCCTTCATCGCCATCTGCCGCGCGTTTTTCACGACGGACAAATTGGCCTCATAGGCGCGCGACGCCGTGATAAGGTCGACCATTTCGTAGGAGAGATTGACGTTCGGCATCGCCACGAGCCCCTCGGCGTTGGCGTCGGGATGCTGCGGATTGTAAACCTGTTCGCCCGGCGTCCGATCGGGCGTGATCGACGCGACCCGCACAGATTGCAGCGAAGCGCCGGTGGCACTCTTCTTCACCAATTCAGTTTCAAACGAAACAACCTGCCGTTGATATGCCGTCCCATTGGGGCCGCGCGTCGTCTGCGCGTTGGCGATGTTTTGCGCGACTACGTCGAGGCGAGTTTTTTGTGCATTGAGGGCGCCCGCCGTAACGTCGATGCCGGAAATGAGGTTCATGCTCGGGTAGGTCAGAGGTCAGCGCCGCTCACACGTTGCGGCCGGAAATCGCCAGCTTCAGGCGCTTGATGTTATTCGAAACGATCTCGCTAAGGTAGTCGTATTCCACGGCGGTGCGGTTCATGTGCATCAGTTCGCGCTCAATCTCCACCGTGCTGCCATCGGGCCGCACACTGCGGGCATTGGCATCCTCCACCAGCTGCGGCCGGATCGAATTTGCCGTCTTCCCGAAATCTCCCGCCGCCATCCGCGCCTTGAGTTGCACGGCAAAATCTGGCGCCAGATCGATACGGCGAAATCCCGGGGTCTCCGCATTGGCGATATTCGTCGCGATCGCCTCCTGCCTCATGACCGAGGCATCAAGAAGCTTCCGCGCCAACTGGTAGTTGTCGGTTTGGAAGATTGGATCGATCATGCGCCTTATTTAGCAAAGGCGGTGCCACGAGCTTTATGAGTGTCGCAACTATCTATTGTTCTTATGTCTATAGTTCTTCAGCACATCCACCTGTTCATCTTTTTAGTTACCGGACGACAGCTCGGGCAAAATCTGCCGCTGTTTTCGATGGTATGGCGCATCGCGATGTCGGGCCTCCATTTCGTCGTTCGATTCCAATCAACAGCGCTTTATTTCGAGCCGCACGCGCCGATTAAGCAGCGACACTCTATTTCATGAGGGATCGCGTGCTTGTTTTCATCCGGGGCTCATTGCGTCAGCTCCGCGGCAGTTGCCCTGGCCTTTCTCCGCCCGCCAGTGCTTTGCCATGATCGCCAGTCCGCAATTTCCCTCAGTTCCAGCCGGGCAGTCGCCCGAATCGCAGCGCAGCGCGACCCGCGAGGCTCCCACCATTCTCGTAGTCGATGATGAGCCCGTCGTGCTGCAAGCCTTGCAGGCTACGCTCGAGCGCGAGGGTTTTCACGTCGTCGCCTGCACGAGCGCACTGAAGGCGCTGGCGATTCTGGCCGACCGCGATTTCGCCGTGATCATCTCCGATCAACGCATGCCGGAGATGATGGGCCTAGATTTCCTCGTGGAGTGCCGGCGTATGCGCCCGCACAGCTCGCGCATCCTCATCACGGCAGTCCTCTCCCTGCCCACGATCGTCGATGCCATCAATAAAGGTGAAATTTTCCGCTTTGTCGCCAAGCCCTGGCTCCGTGAGGAGCTCGTCGCCACAATTCGCAACGCGGTCCAACGGCACGAACTGGTCACGCACAACGCCGAGCTCCAAGCGGACGCCCAGCAACTCAACACGAAGCTCCGCGACACCAACACCACGCTCCAATCCAAGATTCGCGATTTGGAGCGTAACCAGCAACGCGTGGACACGGCGAACCGCGAGCTCGCCACCAGTCATGAAAATTCGCTGGAGCTCTGCCGGCGAATCCTGACGACCTTCGATCCCGTCCTCGGCGGCCAGGCCCGGATGTTGGTCGAGTTCGCGGGGCAGATGGCGGTGAGCAATCTTTTCACCGAGAGCGAGCGCCACGCCCTGCGCAGCGCCGCTTGGCTTTGCGATCTCGGTCTTATCGGCGTGCCGCGGGAGATGCTGCGCGCGTTTCGACTCAATTCCGATCAACTCACCGAAAGTGAGCGGACAACCTTACATCACCATCCGCTCTACAGCCAAACGCTCGCCGCGCTTGTGGATCACCGCACCGAAGTGGGGGAAGTGATTCGTTCTCATCACGAGCATTACGACGGCAGTGGTTATCCGGATGGCCTGTCAGGGACCCAAATTACATGGCCAGCGCGCTGCCTCGCAGTCGCAGTCGGATTTGTCGAATCCGGACTCTCGAAAACCGCCGCCATCGACGCCATTCTCGCGCGCAGTGGCACGATCTACGATCCGGAGGCGGTGCGTCTCTTCCTCAAGGTCAGCAATCTCGTGCCGCTGCCCAAACGGGTGCGCGAAATCACACTCCAGGATCTTCAGCCGGGCATGGTGCTCGCAAATGGGATCCACAGCCCACACGGGCTACTGCTGATCGGTGATGGACAACCCTTGAGTCCGGCGACGATTTCCAAAATCAAAACGCACAATCAGGTCGCTCCGATTACCCAGCGTTTGATGGTTTACGCGTAAGTGTGGTCCGCGAAATCAGCGATTACTGTTCCGGTTAGGATCGCGAGGAAGCGTGGCAGGAAAACAAAGCCATGGACATCCCGTCGCATTGGACGCGCCACGCGCGAAATCCCGACGAAGAGGCCAGCGAAATACTCAGATTAGGGTGTGCTTTCAAATTCTGGCATTGCGAGAAGCCGCGTCCCGCCCCGCGACGAAGCAATCGAGCTGGATCGCCGCGGCGCGCTACGCGCACCTCGCGATGACAACCATTTTGAAAAACACCCTAGGCCGCGCGCGGAGGAAAATCAGGATCGGAAACTCCAAATAGACTCGCAATCACATCAGACGCATTCGCTCTGGCCCGGGAGCCTGCTCGTTCCCAAGGAAGAATAACACAAAATCCATCCTGCGCTCGCGCCTCAACGGGCCCTTCCTTTGGCAGCCAACCTTCGAGCAAAACAACCGGGGCGAGGGCACGGCAATCCTCTGCCTTGGTCCGGCTTTTTTGAGTAAGGTCTAAAGGGAGAGTGCGCATTTGAGTCCGGTTACGACGAATGTATGATCCATCGGCTGGAAGCGCGGGGGCTTTACGCAAAAACACTTAAAACTTAGAGCCGCGCTGGATCGCGCACCGGCCCAATTTTGGGTTACTCGGAAAACTCGTCGCGTTTTTTTGCGGCGGCATCAGCCGCTTGGAGGACTTGGGCTGCCTGAGGGTCGATCGCGGCCTCGCGTTCCCGGACGCGCCGATCGCGGGCGCCAAGATCCTCTTCGCGCTGCTCCAACTCGTTCTCTTTGTCCTGCTGAGCCTGAACTTTCTCCATTAGCTTTGTCTCGGCCTCGTCCAAAAATATCTCCCGATCACGCACGGCTTTTTTGGCCTCCAAAAGCGTGGCCTCCTGTCGCTCCAGCTCGGCGCGAAGTTCCTCAAAGGCGGCTTTCTCCGCCGCGGAAGCCGCGCCGTTGCTAAGACTAGGATTGGCGGCCGTCGCTACGCGGTCACGGGCAAGCAACAAGGCCTCAAGTTCAGCGAGGTCACGTTCTCGCTCTGAGAGCCTCGTCTCGTTCTCCGTCACCACCCGCTCCCGCTCGGTCAGTGCCTGCTCAAGCTGCCGCAACGAACGCTCCAGTGTGACTAATTTGGTCGCATCGGGCGAATCGCGACCGACCAGCGGCGACCGCGTCGCCGAGACGACGGCAAGGAGCGACTCGATGGCCGCAGCGGAAGCGTCGAGCGCCGCAAACGGTGTCCGCGAGGTCGCCGGCCGCCGGCGCGGCAAGGCGAGGGTGACCGTGGGATCGCGCGGCCTGGGCGGCGGAAACTTGATCGGGGCCGCAACAGACATGCGCGTTACTTTCCTTTGAAGAGCCAGCCGAAGAGGCCGGATTTTTTCTTTTCCTCGATCTTGCGCGGCAAGCGTAGGTGCGGCCGCAAAAGTGCCATCGCACGCTTCTCAAGCTCGGGATTGCCTAGCACGACAAAATGCCGGTCGAGGGTGCCGCCGGCCGCCATTTCCTTCTCAATCATCGCGATGTCTTGGTGAAACCAAGTCGTCGCCAATTCGGCTTGCGCCGCGCCGTTGGGCGAGCGCGCCGCATGGCCCACGGCCTCCGCCAGGTGCAGCCCTTTCTGCCCGCGACGGAACGGCAGCGCCTCGGCCAGCGCAGCCTCGTCCACATGCGAGAGGGCATTGAGCAACTTCCGAAAATCTCCCCCCACAATCACAGCCTGGGACATACTCTGCGCAAATACCGCGAACTCACCGAGCGTCGAAAGTTTTTCGAGCTGACAGAACTCAAGCGTGCCCGCTTCAAGGGAGGCGAGCTCGATGGGGAAATTCTCCGGAATCCCCAGCTTGGTCAGATTTCTCAGCAGTTGGTTGTCTTTCTCTGATGCCGCCTGCGCCTGCTCGATCATTTCGCCATACGGACTATCGAAGGCCAGCGTCTCCTTCAGAATGCCGATGAGCCGCTCCGCCAACTCCGGCTTTTGCCCCTTCAACTGAAGCATCTCCACCACTTCCTCCAAATTGAGGTCGATGTATTTCGCCGGTGTCTCATCTTTGCCACCAATCGGCCACTCGGGGCCATCGAGGTTCTGCGCCAGACTGTTCAACGACGTATCAACCATGATCGATGTTGCGAAGGCGGCGCGAGCTTCGTCCCACGCTTTGGCGGAAGCAGCCATCGACGGAATTTGGGCAGTGGTAGATTGAGAGCTCATGCGATTTTTTAGTGGTTAGGCGTGACCGAGGATCTCAGCGGCAAGTTTGCGGTAATCGGAAATGACGTTGTCGCCCGCGGGGCCAGCGTCGGTCGCCTCCGCACTGACCAGCGCAACCGGCAGGCCGTGCGCGACCGCCCGGCGCACGACCATCGCGTCGCGAATCTGCGCGTCGAAAATCTTCGCGTTGGGCGCCGCGCGTTTGGCGGCCTTGAACTGGTTCAACCGGAGCTGCATTCGCATCTTGGGCACCTCGATATCGACTCCGGTCTTGATCGAGTTAAAAACAATTCCCTGCACTTGCGCCGGCGCCCCCATTGCCGCGCGGCGGAAACTGGCCGAGAGTTGGTGAAATTTCTGCAGTTTCTCCACGAGGAGCGTGAAGCCAATCAAGCTGAGCGCGTCAGGATTAGCCGGCACGTAGATTTCATTCGAAGAAAAGACCCCACACTGCGAAGCGCGCAGGATGTTCGGCGGACAGTCGAAAAGGATAAAATCGTAGTTGGACTCGATCGCGGCGAGTTGCTCGTTAAACTGGAGATACGGCGGTCGCTTCGGATCGCCCTCATACTCGTTCTCCAGATCAACGAGATTAAAAATGGTCGGCACGAGGTCTAGGCCGGGCAGCAGTTTCTCGCCGTTCTTGCCCTCCACGACATCCTTGATGATCAGGTCGCGGAGTTGGGCACGGCCGGGCTCAAAAATTGAAAACACCGCGCCTTCGCCCGAAGCGTTGATTTTATTCCAACGTTCGAGTTTCAGGAGCCAGATGCTCGCGTTCGACTGGGTGTCAAAATCGCAAAGCAGCACGCGCTTCCCAAGCTTGGCCAAGGCAGCAGCCGTGTTCACGATCAGGGACGTCTTACCGACGCCGCCCTTGTAATTGATGAAACTGATTTTGCGCGCCATGCGTGATGATGCCCGTTGACAAGCCGGACGAGTAGGGCGTGAAGATGCGTCCGCCTCTCGACCGCGCCAGAAGAAAACGGGCTCCGGGGCTTTTATCAAAGTTTTCGCCAACGTGAAAAAATCCGACCTGCGCGCCGCCATCATTTATCATCTTCGCGAGGAGCTTTTGCGCCAAACTACCGCCGCTACGATGGCCCGCGACGAAGCGATCAGCGAAGAAAGCCGAGCCGAAAGCAAGTGGGACACTCACAGCCAGGAGGCCGCCTATCTCGCCGAAGGTCAGGCTAAGCTCGCCGCCGAAATCGGGGCGAGCATTGAGCTCTACGCGGCCCTGCCCCTGCCGGACTTTGGGCCAGATGCAGTCGCCGCCCTCGGCGCGTTGATCGAAATCGAATCATCCACGACGCGGCGCCGTTCGTGGTATTTCCTCGGGCCGAGGGCGGGCGGAGCGCAGGTGCAACTCGACGGCCACGAGATCCTCGTGCTCACGCCGCAATCGCCGCTCGGCCGTCAACTTCTCGGCCGCCGCGCAGGCGAATCGATCGCCGCCTCAGGCCGTGGCGCCGGCACGCAGCGGATCATGGCCATTGTCTGAACATAAAACGAAAACAGGCGGCGGACGCCTTCGCTTCCGCCGCCCGCTCCGTTTCCCAACACCCTCTGCTCACTCGTTCAGGTTGAACACGACCGGCACCGCCATGCGAAACCGCACGATCCGGCCGGCGCGGCGACCGGGTTCGAATTGCCATTTCGCAACGGCGCGGAGCGTGGACTCCTCAAACATTTGGTCCGTCGATCTCACGACATGCGGCTCAATCACGCGGCCGCTTTCATCGACGGTGAATTCGACGAGAACTTCCCCGGTGAGCCCCGCCATCTTTGCGCTGTGCGGATAATTTGGTGCGGCTTGCAAGCGGGTGCGGGGTGAGTTGTCGAGCAGTGTCGAGAGAATCGGCCCAACTCCGGGGCCGTTGCCTGGGCCAATGTCCGAAACAAATTTTGTCGGAATGATCGTGGAGTCGTCTCGTGTGGCCGCGGGATCAATCGGTGGAGGGGTAATCGTGAAACCACTGTCGATCACCGGCGTGAAAGGCTCGGGTTGGGTAACCGGGGGTGGCTCGATCGTCTTTTTCTCCGCACTCGTCTCTCCGCTGGGCTCAGGGAGTTCGACCACATCGGGCACAAGCAGCGGGCCACCGCAAATCAGAATTTCGCGGTTCTCTTTGGGGACAACATCTCGCGGACTCTTCGTGAAACCAAACAACGCGACCGCGTGAATGGCGGCGGCGACAGCAACGGGCAGAATATAGTTGGAGTTCATTTTTTGTTGGGGCTCATTCAGACAACGGCCGGCCCAAATATTTATTAGGGATGCAGGTTGATTCTCCCGCCGCTTTCCGGTTTGTCCCGCAGATGCGTTTGCTCATTGCCCTCGTCACTCTGGCCCTCCCGGCAGTGGCTGCATTGCCCCCGGAATTCATGACGGCACTTGGAAAATTTCGCGCCGACCCGCCACCTGGCTGGTCGTTTACCCAGCTGACCGCCGGCGAAGGGCATTCCACCGTAGAGCGCTCCGACGCCGCGCGTCCGGATTTTGCCCGCTGGGCATTGCGGCAAAAGGACGGGCGATCGCCGACCGAGGAGGAATTGAAAAACTACGCCGACGCGCGCTCGCGCCGTTCCCGCACCGGCACGGCTCCGTCACTCACCGATCAGCTAGATTTGGAATCAGCTGAAATCGTGGCAGACGGCCCCGACCGCGTCACGTGCCGCTTCCGGCTACGGCCCGGCGAAGCGAGCGACCGCACCTCACCGTTTCTCCGCGCCAGCCTCGTCATCCACAAAGCCACCCGCACGATCGAGTCGGTCGAACTCGCGAGCACCGGCGAATTCAGTCCGACGTTCGGTGTGCGCATCGCCGAGATGAACACCAAGATGACTTACAGCCTCCCCGCGGACTCAACCCCGAGCCTACCCCAGCGCGTCGAGACGCGTATGCGGGGAAAGGCGTTTTGGTTCAAGTCGCTCGATGCGAGCCTGACCGTCACCTTCTCCGAATATACGCCCCACGAAAAACCCTAGCCCGCGCCCCTTCAGAGCGCCGGGCGATTCACGTCCTTGTAGTAGAGATAGCTCGCCGGCGTCTTGCCCATCGCGACAAACCACTGCGGGCAATAGGGCGCCATCCAGATCACGTCGCCCGCGGCCACGGGATACCAAGCATCTTCCAACCGATAAACACCCTGCCCCGCGAGCATGAGCAGCCCGTGCGCCATGACGTGCGTCTCGACGAACGGCAGTGTCGCTCCCGGCTGGTAGGTGAAAATATTCATCGCGAGATCGAACGCGGGCACGTCCGGCAGCAGGACCTGCAAGCGTGCATCGGGATCACCAAGGAAGGGCTGGCCTTTCACCGCCGCCGCATCGCCGATGATCGCCGCCGGCACGGCCGCCCCGGCCAGGGGCGCAAATTTCTTCTGGAAGAGCGTCAGGCGCGTGCCCGCCTTGGCCGCCGTGATTGACCACGACACCCCGGCCGGCGCGAAGAAAAATCCACCCGCGCCGCACTTCGCCTTTTCCCGGCCGATCCGGAGGAGTGCGCCGCCGGTTTCAAAATACCCGGCCATCTCGATTTCGCTGCCCGGAAAATCCGCGCGGCCACCGCGCTCGAAAGTCACGAGCAACTGCGCAAAATCCGCCCCCATCGCACCGTTGATCAGAATCACCGTCGCGGCTCCCGTGATGCCGGGCACGACGCTTTTCACGTGACCATCCGGAGCGATGAGAGCGTGGCGCGCAGCGACACGCGTGCGGGTCTGTCCGTAGGGAATGCTCATGATGAAAAGGTGATGGAATGAATCGTGGTCGCGCGACCGAGCAGCGCTTGGTTGCCCAACTTCAGCACCGGGGACGGTGAGGCGCAAGAAACTCACCGGGTTGCGGCAGGTTCGTCAACCGGCCGTCGGCATAAATGGCACCACCGCGCACATAAGTGTGGGTCACTCGCGCCCGGCTGCGCATGCCCGCATAGGCACTGATCCGGTGGCGTGTCCAGAGATCCTCGGCGTGAATTGTCCGCGGCTGGCCGAATTCGACGAAGGAAAAGTCCGCGTCCCGGCCGAGCGCGATCTCGCCCTTGCGGTCGTCGAGCCGGAAGCGGCGCGCGACATTGCGCGCGAGCACCGCCGCGAGCACGGGCAAATCCTGCTCCGCGGTTTTCTCGCATTCCGAGAACAGCAGCTCAAAGCCATGCTGCACCCCCGCAATCCCGCCCCACACCGCAAACAAGTTCGCTGAATCCTTCATTTCCGGCCGCGAAGGCGAGTGATCGGAACCGATCGTCTGGATATCGCCCGCGCGCAGCTCAGCCCAGAGGGCCTTGCGGCGTTTCTCATCACGCAGCGGCGGCGCGCATTTTGCCACCGCCCCGAGACGCACGAGATCTTTTTCGTTCAGCAGAAGATAGTGCGGACAGGTCTCCGCCGTCACGTCCACGCGTTGCATCCGGGCCTCCGCGATCAGGGCGATGCCCTCGGGACTGCTCACGTGCACCACGTGGAGCGCACAGCCCGTCTCGCCCGCGAGCTCGATCGCGGTGCGGATCGCGGTCAGCTCGACCTCGACCGGACGCGAATCGAGCCACGCGCGGGCATCGGTGCGGCCCGAGGCCTTTATTTTCGCGGTCAACTTCGCCGCGAGCGCATTGTCTTCGGCGTGAACCGCCACGAGCAGCCCGATTTTTGCGGCGCGCTTCATGCCTTCGCGGAGCGATTTCGCATCGACGTTCTGAAACGACGCGATGCCACTGTCGCACATAAACGCCTTCAACCCGACCGCGCCTGCGTCGCGGAGGCCCGCCAGTTGGTCGAGATTGCCCGGCGTGAGTCCGCCCCACAGGGCAAAGTCGGTGCAGGATTTTTCCTCCGCAATGCGCCGCTTCTCACGCAGGCCCGCCGCATCGAGCACCGGCGGCTCCGAGTTCAGCGGCATGTCAAAAAATACCGTGCCGCCGCCGGCCGCCAGCGCCGCCGACCCGGTCGCGATGCCTTCCCAGTCTGCGCGCCCAGGTTCGTTGAAATGCACATGCGCATCGACGATACCGGGGAAGACGTAGCGGCCTTCGGCCTCAAGGGTGGCGTTGGTCGCGTCGCTCACCCGAGAGGCAAGGCGCACGATCTTGCCCCGCACGATCCCGATCTCGACGTCGAGGATGCCGTTGGGGGTTACGACGCGGCCGCCGCGCACCACGAGATCAAGGCGCTCGGGTTCATGCACGGTCTTCGTATTGGCGCGGACAATTGGGCCGGTTCGTTTCATCAGGAGTGTCGTTGAGCCATCCGCTCCAAGAAGTCCACCATCACGCGCACGGCGACCGCAAGGTCCGCGGGTGAAGCGTGCTCGTCGGGATGATGACTCAGCCCCTTGCGGCAGCGCACAAACAGCATCGCAACCGGGGCCAGCGCCGACATCACGACGCCATCGTGACCCGCACCACTCACAAGCGCGAGACTGCGCCCCTGCACCGCCTGCACACTGCGTGCAAGTTCAGCACTCAGTGCGGGTGAGCAGGCAACCGCAGCATTGTCCTGCGTGCGGAGCCAGCGACGTTCAAGGCCGCGGCGCTCCGCGATCTCCGTCGCCAGACGCCCAATCTTCATCAACGCCGCGCGACGCACGGCGTCCTTCGCGTGACGCACATCGAGCGCGTGGACAACTTGACCCGGAATCACATTCGCGGCCCCGGGCGAAACCGTCAGCGCCCCCACCGTCGCGACCAGTCCGGGCGTGCGCCGCGCAATCATCTCAACGCCCGTGAGAAATTCCGCCGCACCCGCCAGCGCATCGCGGCGCAACACCATCGGCGTCGTGCCCGCATGCCCCGCCAGGCCGGTCCACGTCAGCTTGAAGCGGCTTTGCCCCGCGATGGCCGAGACCACGCCAACCGCGAGACGCGCAGTCTCCAACACGGGCCCCTGCTCGATGTGGACCTCGACATAGCCGAGCAGATCACTGCGTCGATGCACGGGCTTCGGTGGGGCGAATTTGCCGCCGCCAAATTTTTCCAGCGCCGCACGCACGCTCACCCCGGTGTCATCGCGCAGCGCGAGCGTCTTCGCGTTCAAGCGTCCGGCGTAGCCCTCACTCCCAAGATACGCGCTGGAGAATCGCACGCCCTCCTCTTCGGCAAACCCGATCACCTCGACCGCAAATGGCAGGGTCACGCCCCGGCGTTTCAGCTCCGCCAGCACGGCGATGGGCAGCAGCACCCCGAGCGGCCCATCGAAGCGTCCCGCGTCGCGCACCGTGTCGAGATGCGAGCCGAGCAACAGAGTTTTAGTCGGGCGGGGTTTCCTGCCTCCGCCGGCTTGCCGCACCGCGACGGACTCGGGCGCTTTCGCGCCACACGCCTCGAGCCGGCCGATAATATTTCCCACGGCGTCTTCGCGCACGGCAAGTCCGACCCCGCGCATCCACGTTCCCACGAGGGCATTTGCCCGCCGCATCGCCGGGGAGAGAAACGTGCGCGTGAGCTGACCCAGCTCGTCCGAAACTCCCCCTAGTTCGTCGAGCCAGGAAACAAGTTGTCGGGCCGCCGTCATCCTCAGCTCCCGCGATAGGTCTGGTAGGCCCAAGGCGTGACGAGCAGCGGCACGTGGTAGCTCACCGCGGCATCAGTGATTGCGAAACGCACGGGCACACGGTCGAGGAAGAGGCTGTCGCGGTGATGTGCGACAAAATAGTCCTTCACGAAGAACAGCAGTTCGTAGGCGCCGACCGCCATCTCCGTGCGATCGAGCAGGGGCGTATCAGTGCGGCCGTCGGCGTTGGTCGTGGCGGCCTTCAGGAGATGAGGCTTGCCGTCGAGGTTCCAGAGCTCGATCCGCATCCCGGCGGCAGGCTTGCCAGTGGTGAGGTCGAGGACGTGCGTGCTGAGTTTGGCGGGCATGAAGAGAGGTTGCCCATGAAACCCACGAAGCACACGAAAAATTCAGAGCGGGCGTTTCTTTTTCGTGGGTTTCGTGCTTTTCGTGGGCCAATCAGATTTTCAGAAAATCATCCAGCCGCAGCTGCGCGATCTTCTCGATTTCACCCAGGGCAGCTTGAAATTCTACCTCCGGCGAATGGCGGGCCCGCGCCTGCATCGCGGCGAGGATCGCCCCACGGGCGTTGAGGCGCGCGCAGATAATGAAGGGAAAGCTGAAGCGCTCGCGGTAGGCGGCGTTGAGTTCTTGGAAAGTCGCGAGTTCCGCGGCGCTCATCTGATTGAGCCCAGCACTCGCCTGCTCGCGCGTCGACTCAGCCGTGAGTTGGCTCTGCTGCGCCAACCGCCCCGCAAGATCTGGGTGCGCCCGGATCAGGGCGAGCTGTCGCTCGCGCGGAGCGGCCCGCATCGTCGCGCAGAGCGCTGAGAAGAGGTGCGCAGCATCCCGAAAAGGCCGCTGCGGCCACGTCTCCTCCGCCACCCACGGCGAATGCTCGAAGAGATGGCCAAGCGCGGCGGTGAAGGCGGCGCGCGGTGCGATGTTCAGCTCAGCAAGCGCGGCCATCAGATCAAGGCATTGGCCACAAAAAACACAAAGAGCTGCGTCCTGCCGACGAGTAGGCACCGTGCGCCTATAGGCGCCTTGGGAGTTTGATTCGCCCTCCGATTTTTTGCGCTTTTTGTGGCCATCAATTCGGTGGCTAGGGCAACAACTCGTAAGCCGGCAGCGAGAGGAACTCGTCGAACGTCGCGCTTTTCGACATGCGCATGAACAGCTCGACCGCATCCTTAAAGTGACCGCTGTCGTAGCGCGCGTCGCCATATTCGGCGCGGATTTTTTTCAGTTCGTCGGCCAGCAGGGCATCATACAACTCGCCGGTGATTTTGCGGCCGTCGTCGAGTTTCGCCCCGAACTTTAGCCACTGCCAGAGCTGCGAACGCGAAATCTCCGAAGTCGCGAGGTCTTCCATCAGGTTGTGAATCGGCTCTGCCCCTGAGCCGCCAAGCCACGCCTCGAGGTAGCGCACGCCGACGTGCAGGTTCCATCGCACGCCCGGCTCCGTGATCGGGCCGTGCAACGGTTCGAGCAGCATCGCGGCGGTGACCTTGATGTCGTGGAACCGCGCGAGCTGGTTGGGCCCTTTCATGTGCCGGCCAAAGGCCTCGAGCGCCGCCTGCACGAGCCCCGGATGCGCAACCCAAGTGCCGTCATGACCGTCGCGCGCTTCGCGTTCCTTGTCCGCGGTGACTTTGGCGAGGGCCGCCTCGTTGGCAGCCGGGTCGTTCTTGATCGGAATCTGCGCGGCCATGCCCCCCATCGCATAGGCGCCGTGGCGATGGCAGACGTTGATCACGTGCAGCGCATAGGCGCGCATGAACGGCACCGTCATCGTAATCAGCGCGCGATCGGGAAACAAATATTCGGGGCGGTTGCGCAGCTTCTTCACGAAACTGAAAATGTAGTCCCAGCGACCGCAGTTAAGTCCGCTCGCGTGCTCCCGCAGCTCGTAGAGAATTTCCTCCGCCTCCATCGCCCCCAGGATCGTCTCGATGAGCACCGTCACGCGCACGCTCCCGCGCGGAATGCCGAGCGCAGCCTGGGCGTGGATGAAAACGTCATTCCACAGCCGCGCCTCAAGATGGCTCTCCATCTTCGGCAGGTAGAAATACGGGCCGCTGGCGCGCGCGAGCAGTTCCTTCGCGTTATGGAAAAAGTGGAGGCCCCAGTCGAAGAGCGAAGCGCTGATGCGCTTCCCGCCGAGCAACACGTGTTTCTCCTCCATGTGCCAGCCGCGGGGGCGGGCGACGATGGTCGCCGTCTTTTCTTTCAGCGCATATTTTTTTCCCTCGGCAGAGGTAAACGTAATCGTGCGGCGCACGGCGTCGCGCATGTTTATCTGGCCTTCGAGCACATTTCCCCACGTGGGCGAATTGGCATCCTCAAAGTCTGCCATCCAGCACTGCGCGCCGGAATTGAGCGCGTTGATCGCCATCTTGCGCTCAACCGGGCCGGTGATTTCGGTGCGACGGTCCACGAGGTCGGGCGGCGGCGGCGGCACCCGCCAGTCGCCCCCGCGGATGTGCGCCGTCTCAGGCAAAAAATCTGGAAGCTTGCCCGCATCGATTTCGCGCTGACGCTCGGCGCGGCGCGCGAGCAGCTCAAGCCGGCGTGGGCCAAACTTGGCGGCGAGGCCGGCGACAAAACGGCAGGCCTCAGGCGTGAGAATTTCCGCGTAGTGCGGTGCCACTGGACCGGTAATTTCGAGTCCGCCAATCACCTGTGATTTCATCGGAGCCGAGCGTGGTTATGGCGTTGTCAGGTGTCAGCTCGATATTCAGCCTGCGCCTCTCAAATTTTTTCATGCACGACCAAAATTTCATGCGCGAGGCGCTCAAGGAGGCGGAAGCCGGCATGCGGAGCGGCCGCGGCGGGCCGTTCGGCTGCGTCGTCGTGCGTCGCGGCGCAATCGTGGCCCGCGGCAGCAACCGCGTCACCTCCACCAACGACCCGACGGCTCATGCCGAGGTCACCGCCATCCGCGAGGCGTGTGCGAAGCTGAAGACCTTCCAGCTCGACGACTGCGAACTCTACACGAGTTGCGAGCCGTGCCCGATGTGCCTCGCCGCGATCTACTGGGCGCGCATCCCAAAGATTTTCTACGGCAACACCCGCGCCGACGCCGCGGCCATCGGGTTCGACGACGATTTTATCTATCAACAAATCCCGCTCGCACCCGAGGCGCGCACGATCGCGATGAAGCCGCTGTTGCGCGACGAGGCGCAGGGCGCGTTTCGCGAATGGGCGGCAAAATCGGACAAGGTGCGCTACTGAACGGTTTTTTGCCGAGCCCACGATTCAAAACGAGGCACCACCTAGCACACGAAAACCAGAGAAGAAACCGACGCGAGCAGGCCCCGAAACTGATTCAGCAATCGATGCGCAGCTGACGCTTTGCCACAGAAACCTCCGGGGCTTCTTTTCGTGTCGTTCGTGTGTTTCGTGGTGCCACTCCGCTTCCGTGGTTCGGGCTGAAGCGAGCCCAACCCGACCTGTCGCTTGCCTACTCCAAACCCAGCGCCTTCCGCCCCGTCTCCGAAATCATCTGCGGCGTCCATTGCGGGTCCCACACGATGTGGACCTTGGCGCGCTCGACAGTCGGAAGTGCGGCGATCTTTTTTCGCGCATCTTCCGCGATCACTGGACCCATGCCACAGCCGGGCGCGGTGAGCGTCATCTTCACGTCGATGGCGCGACCGCCCGAGGCCGTCGGCTCGACCGCGAGATCGTAGATGAGGCCGAGGTCGACGATGTTGACCGGAATCTCCGGATCGAAGCAGGTCTTCAACGCGGCCCAGACGGCCTGCTCGCTAAATTCTCCGACGGCCGCGGCACCCGGTGCCTCCGGCTGCGCCACGTAGCCTTCAATCGCTGACGTGTTTTCCTGCGCAATGCGAAAGAGCCCGCGATCGGTGCGGACGGTGACGTTGCCGCCGAGAGTCTGCACGATGTAGACCGCCGTCCCCACGGGCAGCATCGTGACATCGCCGGCGGGAATGAGCGTCGCGGAAACTTCGCGACTAAGCGTGTGTTGCGACATGGCCGGAGTTGCGCTCAGCGCACGTCGAAGCTGAGTGGCAGCCGCGCGTAGACGCCAACGGGATCGTTGAACGAACGCAGCATCTTGAGTTCGGCATTAATCCGGGCGGCGATTTTTTCCGTCACACTTGCGGAACGGGCCGCCCGCTTGGGCCCGTTCTCCAGCAAATCCTGAATGGCCTCGATCAGTTCCTTTTGGCGCGGGTATTCGAGGAGTTTGTAGTTTCGGCCCAGCCCGGCCTTCTCCGCGGCAAATGCAATCGCGGCATCGAGCCCGCCGATTTCATCGACGAGCCCGATCTCTTTGGCGTCGCCCCCGGACCAGACGCGACCCTGCGCGATCTGCTCGACGCGCTCGGGCGTGAGGCCACGGCCCTCGGCGACTTTGGCGACGAACTCGCCGTAGATCCAATCGACCAGTCGTTGGAGCACCGCGAGTTCCTCGGGCGTCTTCGGGCGGGACATCGTGAGCGCATCGGCAAATTTGCCCGTCTTCACACTGTCGAAGGTCACGCCAAAATTGTTCGCGAGGGTTTTGATATCAAACTGAATGCCGAAAACGCCAATGGAGCCCGTGATGGTCGTGGCCTCCGCAAAAATCCGATCACCATAAGCGGATATCCAGTAACCGCCGGACGCCGCATAGGAACCCATCGAGACGACGAGCGGTTTCACTTTTTTGATGAGGCGGATTTCGCGCTGGATGACCTCGGAGGCAGAGGCGCTGCCGCCGGGGCTGTTCACACGCAGCACGACGGCCTTCACCGTTTCGTCCTGCCGCAGTTTGCGCAGCTCGCGGGAGAGTTTCGTGCCGCCGATTTCCCCGCTGTCGCCCTCGCCATCGACAATCTCACCTTCGGCGTAGACGACCGCGATACGTCCGCCCTTGCCCGACGATTTCGGAACGTCGCTCTCTTTGGTCTCCTTGGCTTTCTTGGGCGCTTCGGCGACGTCCTTGGCTAGCTTCGCATACTCGGCGAGCCCGATTTGCTTGAATGATTCCTTCGAGCCCTTACGGCCGGTTTTCGCCTTCAAACCATCATAAATCTCGTCGCGGTAAGCCACACGATCGACAAGACCAGCGGCTTTGGCAGTATCGCCCCGAATTAGGCCCTCCGCATCGACGATTGCCTGCAGTTTTTCCACTGTCAGGCTACGACTCGGCGCGATGTCCGCGAGCATGCTACCCCAGATATCGCCCAGCAGCTTCTGCACTTCTTCGCGGTTCTCGGGGCTCATCTCACGGCGCGTGAACGGCTCGACTGCGGACTTGTATTTCCCGACGCGCGTCACCTGCACATTGATGCCATACTTCTCGAAGGCTCCGGCAAAAAACATCGGCTCGCTGGCCAACCCCGGCATAAACACCAATCCGTAGGGGTCGATCGCCAAGTCGCTGGCGACGGATGCGACGTAGTAACTCTTGGCGGTCACCTGCGTGAGATAAGCAACGACCGGTTTACCCCCGGCACGAAATTCGTCGAGCGCCGTGCGGACTTCTTTCAGTGCCGCGTAGCCGGAGCCAAACGAAGCCGGTGCGAAGTCACCGGTCATGAACACGCCGGCGATGCGCTCATCCTTGGCGGCCGCCCGCAACGCGCGTGTGACCGTGCGGAGCTGCACGGACTCGGACTTGCCCCCTAAGATGCTCAAATCCACCGGCGCGGGGGCATCGGCGATGTTCGTCGAAAGGTCGAAGACGAGATAGGAACCCCGCTCAAACGCCGGGGCCGCCTTGTCTCCCCCACCCATGGCGACCATGGCAGCCATGAAGCCAAAAAAGAGCAGCACGGCACCCACGGAAAATATCATCAGCGCCACCAGCGCGCCGAGCATCGATGTGAAAAAATTCTTCATGAGTGCGGGCACCGTAGCTGCTTTCGCCGGTTGCTCCAGTCCGAAAGGACAAAACCAGCCCCCGGCGCATTATCTTCTAAGCAAATCGGCCTTTGTTACGATTGGTTAAGAAAATCCTCTATTCGTCACACACGAATTGTTGCACCGACCCGCGCCAAACCCATAAATACCGACCATGAGCGAGAAAAAAGAAGTGCTCACCGCGAACGCCAAAGCACTCGCGATCAACCTCGACGACGCCAAATACGGCACCTTTGCCGAAATCGGCGCAGGCCAGGAAGTCGCCCGCGTGTTCTTTCAGGCCGGCGGCGCCTCGCGCACGGTCGCGAAGACAATTTCGGCCTACGACATGAATTTCAGCGACGCCATTTATGGCAAGGCGCCGCGCTACGTGTCGCGCGAGCGGCTCGGCCTGATGCTCGATCACGAATACAATCTCCTGCTCGAACGCCTGGCCGCCCCGCGCGGCGATCGCTCCACGTTTTTCGTCTTCGCGGACACCGTCGCGACGAAGGGCTACAAGAGCGCCAACGAGGCGCATGGCTGGATGGGCGTGCGTTTCCAGACTGAGCCGGGCGGTCCCGCCAGTGAGGCGCTGCTGCACGTGCGGATGTGGGATAACGACGCCCTGCTTCAGCAGGAGGCCCTCGGGATCGCCGGCACCAACCTGATTTATGCGGCGTTTTATCACCGCGATAATCCGGGTCAGTTCATCGAGTCGCTCGCCGATGGCCTCGGCACGCAACGCATCGAAGTGGACATGCTGAAGTTCTCCGGCCCGGCGTTTGCGGGCGTGGACAACCGCATCATGGCGCTCTACCTCGTGCAGCATGGCCTCACCAACGCGGTGATGTTCGGCCCCAAGGGCGACGTGCTCCAGCCCTCCGAGGTGCTCTACAAAAAGGCGATTCTCGTCGAGCGCGGCAGTTTCCGTCCCGTCACGCACGTGAACGTCGACATGCTTAACTGTGCGACCTCGCAGTTCGTGCAGGAGCCGGACGTGAAAGGAAAGGACGTGATCGTGCTCATGGAGATCACCATGAACAACCTCCTGGCCACGGGAAAAATCGATGCCCAGGACTTCCTCCAGCGCGTCGATCTACTGGGCGAGCTCGGCCTCACGGCGCTCATCTCAAATTACTCCGAGTATTACCGGCTCACGTCGTATTTTCGCCGCTACACCAAGGAAATGATCGGCGTCGCCATGGGCATCAACAACCTCCTCGAAATCTTTAACGAGAAATATTACGACCATCTTGAGGGTGGCATTCTCGAGTCGTTCGGCCGGATGTTCCGCCACGCCGTCAAGCTCTACATCTACCCCATGCGCCAGGAAGCGTATGATCACTATCTGTCGAAGGACTCCGCCCACGGGGTCGGCTCGATCATCGGCCACCCGATGGCGGCCAACGTCCTCATCACGGCGAAAAACGTCCACGTCGCCGATCGCCTGCGCAATCTTTACGACTACCTGCTCGAAAACCACTACATCGACTGCATCGTGGGCTTTGATCAACAGGTGCTCGGCGTCTTTTCCCGCGACGTGCTCGGCCGCATCCGCGAATCCGATCCTACTTGGGAGCAAATGGTCCCGGCCACCGTGGTGGCAGCGATCAAAAAACGCCGGCTCTTCGGCTACACTGGCGACAAGCCGATGACCCAGGATAAAATCGCGTCGGGTCAATGACCCTCGCCGTCCTCGCGCCAAATCTCTGGGAGCTCAACGCGCCGTTGAGCGTCTTGGGCATAGCGCTGGGACACCGCATGACGGTGGCCCGCCTCCCCGAGGGCGGCCTGTGGGTGCATTCGCCGGTTGCGCACTCGTCTGCGCTGGCCGCTGAACTGGCACAGCTCGGTCGCGTCGCGCACATTGTCGCGCCCAACGCGATGCACGACACCTACCTCGAAGGCTGGTTCGCCGCCTTTCCTTCCGCCCATTTTCACGGCGCGCGGGGCTTCGCAAAATTTCGCCCGGATCTGAAATTCACCCACACGCTCGGCGACACGCCCGAGCCGGCTTGGGCCGCGACATTCGATCAGCACATGATTCGCGGGATGCCGCGCCTCAACGAGGTGGCGTTTCTACACCGCGCCTCGCGCACGCTCATTCTCACCGACCTCGCGTTTAACCTCGGGCCAGAGCTGCCATTCCTCAGCCGCGTGCTCCTGCGCGTGAACGGCTGCTACTGCAAGTTCGCGCCGTCGCGCCTCCTCAAGACCACGATCAAGGACCGGACGGCGCTGCGCCGTTCGCTCGACCATCTCCTGGCGTGGGACTTTGACCGCGTGGTCATCAGCCACGGAAGAAATTTGGACACGGGCGGCAGGAACGCGCTACGCACGGCTTTTGAATTTCTCGGCTGATTTTTTGGCCGCGGATAACACCGATTAACACGGATGCGTCGGATTGAATCCGTGCCGATCCGTGAAATCCGTGGTTAAAATTTTTCCGTGTCTTCCGCTCGTTCCGCGGGCAACTTCGCCCGTCCGCTCATGCGCTTCCACAAATACCACGCCCTCGGCAACGACTACATCGTCCTCGATCCGCGCGATTTCCCCTCGTGGAAACCCGCGCCGACTGTCGACCAGATTCGCGTCGTGTGTCACCGGAATTTCGGCGTCGGCTCGGACGGCATTCTATGGGGCCCGCTCCCTTCCCAGAAATCTGAGTTCGGCTTGCGTATCTTCAACCCGGACGGCTCCGAGGCGGAAAAATCTGGCAACGGCCTGCGCATCTTTTCTCGGTTTCTTTTCGACCAGGGTTTGGTGAAAAACAACGACTTCACCGTTGAAACCCCTGGCGGCCACGTCGCCGTCGCCCTCCAGCACCACGCCCAGCTCATCTCGATCGCGATGGGCAGCGTAAGTTTCGACAGCGCCAAAATCCCTGTGAACCTCACCGGCACAGCCCGTGAAGTAATCAACGAGAAAGTCCAGATACTGGATCGGGAGTTCACCTATTGCGCCGCGACGATCGGCAATCCGCACTGCGTGATTCCGCTGCCCGCCGTCACCGCCGAGCTCGCGCACAAATACGGCCCGCACCTCGAAACGCACCCGATCTTCCCGCGCAAAACCAACGTCCAATTTCTCCAAGTGCTCGATCGGAAAAATATCCGCATTGAAATCTGGGAGCGCGGCGCCGGCTACACCCTCGCGTCGGGCAGCAGTTCCAGCGCCTCGGCGGCCGTCGCCCATCGCCTCGGCCTCGTCGATCGCGACGTCACCGTCCACATGCCCGGCGGCCAGATCGGCATCGGGATCGGCGACGGCTTTTCGATCATGATGACGGGCACCGTCAACAAGGTCGCAGACGGCACCATGCACCCGGAATTATTTACCGTGAAGGTCTGAGCAGCGGTCGAGCCCAGCTTTGTTGGCCATGCCCTTCCCCGTCACCGCCCGTGAGAAATGGATTCTAGCCGTCGTAGCCCTGCTTATCGTGCTGGGGTTGGCCGGCATGGCCTGGCTGTAGGTCTGGTGTGCCGCGAATAGCCTCGCCAAGGCCGTGGTCACTGCATCCTTTTTGGCCCGACGCACGTATGACTGGGAGATGTCCATCGCAATTTCCTGTTTTCCCGCCGGCCTCTTCCACGCCGTGGCGGAGCGGGATGGCGTCGCGCCGTGGCGAGGGCGAAATCGGATGACCCCACCAGTGTCCACGGGATCGCCGCCACCGGACGAACGCCAGCAAATCGATGCGCGCCTGCTGCAACGCGTGGCCCAGGGTGACAAACAGGCGTTCAGCGAGCTTTATGATCGGTTCTCCGGTCCGCTCCTCGGGGCCGCCCAGCAAATCCTCCGCGATCCGGCCGAGGCCCAGGATGTCTTGCACGATGCCTTTGTGACGCTGTGGGAAAAAGCCGCGACCTTCGAAGTCAGCCGCGGCAACGCGTTTTCGTGGGCCGTCACACTGGTCCGTAACCGCGCCATCGATCGCGTGCGCATGCGGCGCCGCCGCGCCGAGCTGCTCGCCGAATCCGTGCCGTCCGATTTGGGCTACGCCGAGGCCGCGACCGAATCGAGCGGCAGCGAATCCGCCGCGCTCGGGGATGACGCCCGCGCGGTCCGCGCCGCCGTGGCCACCT
>JANNEY010000320.1:0-7337 GCA_031379235.1 Opitutaceae bacterium
ACCGGCAAGGTCTGGTGGAAGGAACCCTACAAGCCGGCGTAGGTGATCCTTTACGTGGGCGACCGCGTGCTCGACGTATCGGGGACGCGACTTTTCCTCTCCGCGTTCTACGACGGGGCGCGTCTCTACCAGCTGCCGCCCGACACCGCGCCGCCCACCTTGCTTTGGCAGCGCAAAGGCGTGAACGAGCGCAAGACCGACGCGCTGCACAGCATCATCATGACGCCGTTCATCCGCGGCGGCCACGTCTACGGCATCGATAGCTACGGCGAGATGCGCTGCCTCGATCTCGCGACCGGCGACCGCGTGTGGGAAGACACCACGCTCCTCGCCAACGGCCGCTGGGCCACCGCGCATTTCGTCCAGCACGGCGACCGCACGTGGATCACCACCGAGAAAGGCGAGATCGTGATCGCGAAGCTCACGCCGGCCGGCTTCGAGCGGATCAGCAGCGCGCACTTCATCACGCCGGAGACGCCGCTCCTCAACCGCACCCATCCCATCGCGTGGTCGCACCCCGCCTACGCGC
This sequence comes from Opitutaceae bacterium, assembly GCA_031379235.1. GTDB lineage: Bacteria > Verrucomicrobiota > Verrucomicrobiia > Opitutales > Opitutaceae > ER46. The sequence goes on from JANNEY010000320.1 coordinate 530, forward strand.
ACCGGAGCCTCTTCGCGCGCAACGACACCCAGCTCGTGTGCGTCTCCCTCGCCGCGTCGCCGTAACTCTCCCACTCCAATGCCCATGCCTCGTTCTGTCCGCCTGCCATTCGCCGCAAGTCTCCTTCTCATCATCATCGCCGCGCCTGTCACCGTTGCCGGCGAGTGGTCGCACATCCTCGGACCCAGCCTCGACCGCAAGACGACGGGAACGGCCGCGCCGTGGAGCGGCGGTGCGCCGAAGACCCTGTGGAAAATCCCCGCCGCCACCGGCTTCAGCTCGTTCGTCACGGGCGATGGCCGTGCCTACACCGTCATCACGACGCAGACCGCTGGCGCGGCGCGCGAGACGGCCCTCGCCGTCGATCGCAAGACGGGTAAGACCCTCTGGCAGACGCCACTCGGCGTGGCCGATTACCGCAACGGCGGCAACCGCGGCGCGCAGGGCAATTCGGGCGGCGACGGACCGCGCGCGACGCCGGTGTTTGCCGCGGGCCGGGTATTTGTTTTCGGCGGCAACATGGATCTCCACGCCTTCGACGCCGCGACCGGCAAGCTCCTCTGGAAACAGGATCTGATCGCGGAGTTCGGCGGGAAAAATATCGTGTGGTCCAACGCCGCTTCACCGCTGGTCATGGGCGACCGCGTGCTCGTGGCCGGCGGTGGCGCAGGCCAGTCCTATCTCGCGTTCAACGCCGCGGACGGCCGCGTGCTCTGGAAATCCGGCAGCGATCGCACCACGCATTCCACCCCGGTGCCCGCCACGATTCACGGCCAGACGCAGGCGCTCTTCATGGCCGAGCGCGGCCTCGTCGCGCTCGATCCGGCCACCGGCCGCGAGCTGTGGCATTACCCGTTTCCCTACCGCACCGCGACCGCGGCCTCACCCGTCGTGTGGCAGGACATCGTCAATTGCAGCGCGGGTTACGGGGTCGGCGGCGGCGCGTGCCAGATCGTGCGCACCGGCGACAAGTGGGAGGCCAACGAACTCTGGCGCAGCCCCGGCAACCGCAACACCGCCGCGCACTGGAGCACCGCCGTCGTGCATGATGGTTTTCTCTACGGCTGCTACGGCCATGGCGAATACGGCAACGGCGCCTTCAAGTGCATCGATATCCGCACCGGCAAAGTGCAATGGGAGCAAAAGGGCTTCGGCCACGGCCAGACGATCATGGTTGGCGGCCGACTGGTCGCCGTGACCGATGGCGGCAAACTCACGCTCATCGAGCCCACGCCAAAGTCCTATCACGAACTCGCCGCCGCCAAAGTCCTCGAGGGAAAAGTCTGGGCCAGCCTCGCCTACAGCGACGGCCAGTTGCTGCTCCGCAGCACGACGCAGGGCGTGTGCCTGGAATTGTGAGGAGCCGGGCGGGCGGCGTGGGGCCGCGTTTCAAAGTGGCGCAAAATTTTCGCCCTCACGATTGAGGATTATCCGAACAAGGACCCACTACCGAGGCAGGGCAGATCTGCGTTCTGCCTTTTTCGCCGCCGAAGGCGGGTCAAAGACCCGCCCTCCTTTCAAACCTGCGCCGTCACATCTATGAGTAATACCAACGTCTGTTAATATTTGGATTGTCATGGCGAGGAGCGAAGCGACGAATCCATCCAGCTGGATCGCCACGGCGCGCTTCGCGCACCTCGCGATGAAAAAGTCTAAAAAACAACAGCCCGGCAGGGGCAGGTCCGTCCGCGTTTGCCGCGCGCGGAGCGCACGGCCCAACCTTCCAACTGCTTTGTTCAGGCTAAGGCTGCTTCGCGGTCGGCCCGTGCCGGCCCACGAGCAGATCGAAGATGGGCGAAGCCATCAGGGTCGTGACCACCGCCATGATGACCAGCGTGGCGAACAGCGCGGGCGTGATGATGCCGCGCTGGAGGCCGATGTTGATGATGATGAGTTCCATCAGCCCGCGGGCATTCATCAGCGTGCCGATGCCGAGCGACTCGCGGTTGGAGAGGCCGGTGGCACGGGCGGCGAGCCAGCACGCCACGCCCTTGCCGCCGACGGCCGCCACCAGCACGAGGCCCGCCATGCCCCAGAGATAACCCGAGTCGATCAACCCGATCTGGGTGTTGAGGCCCGAGTAAGTGAAGAACAACGGGAGCAGCAGCGCCACCGTCAGCGGCTGGATGCGCGCGATGAGTTCGCGCGTCACGAGGCCCCGGGGCATCGCGATGCCCATCACGAATGCCCCGAACACCGCGTGCAGCCCGATCCAGTCGGTGAAGCCGGCAGCCAGCGCCATCAGCGCGAGGCACACCACAAATTCGCCATCGGACAAATTGCCCCGCGCCTCAATGCCGCGTGCCCACCGCGCCAGCAGCGGCCGCAGCAAGAGCAACGTTACGGCGACAAAGGCGAGACCACCACCGATATTCACGGCCGCGTGCGAAATATTTCCGTCGAAGCTCGCCAGCACAACCGCGAGAAGTCCCCACGCGGCGGCATCGTTGATCGCACCGGCGCCGATGGCGACCGTGCCCATCGTCGTCCCGGTGAGACCCTTAAAATGGATGATGCGAGCGAGCATCGGAAACGCCGTGATGCACATCGACGCGCCCATAAAAATCATCGCCTCCGCGAGCGTCGCCTTCGCCGGAAAGAGCGACGTGTGCCCGTGGAAATACCAGCCGAGCCCCGCGCCCAGCACAAAGGGCGCGACCATGCCCGCAATCGACACCGCCACCGCGCTCCGCAGTTGCCGCTGCACGATGTCCATCCGGAATTCCAGGCCGACGATAAACATGTAGGCTGCCAGACCCAGCTGTGAAATTGGGAACAGCACACGCAATGTCTCCGGTGGAAACAACGCCGCCGACACCGCCGGGAAAAACAGCCCGAGCAGCGACGGCCCGAGCAGCACGCCGCCGATCATTTCTGAAACCACCTGCGGCTGGCCCATCCGCGCCCCGACTTTTCCCACGAGCTGGCAAACGATCAAAATCGTCGCGATCTGGAAAAAGAAAAAAACGGCGAGCTGGAGATTTGACATGAGGCAGGGAAGCGCGGCGAGACGCACCGCGGGGGAAAGAGATTCGGGCTGCGCCGACCGGCAGCGTTACTTCGTCACACAATACAGGTGCGTGCCGGTGCGGATGAACATCTGGCCGTCCACAAACGCCGGCGTGCAGAGCGTGTAGCTGCCGTCGAGCGTGTTTTTCCCGAGGAGTTTGAAGTCCGGCCCGGCCTGAATCACCGCCGTCTCCGCCGTCTCACTCGTGAGGTAAATTTTTCCGTCAGCGATGATCGGCGAGGAACTGGTGCGTCCGATCCCGGTGTCGTGCGGGCCGTAAATCACCGCGCCGGTTTTCGCATCGAGGCACGTGAGCATGCCGGCGTCGTCCGCCATGTAGAAACGCGGGCCGTCGCTCACGGGCGTCGGCACGTCGGGCGCGCCCGCGCCCGTCCACGTCCACGCGAGGTGGCTGGAGGAAATGTCGCCCTTGCCGCCGACACGAAAAGCTTGGAGCGGCACCTTGCGCGTCGGCGCGAAGATCATGCCGTCGCGCACGGTCGGCGAGGGCACGACGCGATAGTCGCGCACTTTCTTCGGGTTCAATCCGCCTGAGCGCCACAGCTCCCCCCCGGTCGCTGCGTCGTGACCGGTGATGTAGTCACCACCGTTGACGACCAGTTGCCGTTTCCCGTCGATCATCGCCACGGCCGGCGTGGTATAGGCGTCGGGCGATTCAAAGATCGCATCGGTCGCGCGCTCCACGCGCCAGATCACGTCGCCGGTCGCGGGATTGAGCGCGAGAAGGTAGGAAGGCTCCTTCGTCTTCATCCCGTGGAGCACCTGAACCACGAGCTTACCATCCACCAGCACGGGCGAGGAACCGTAGCCGTGATTGGCGCCGAGTGCCCCATATTTTTTTGCGAGATCGGAGCGCCACTTTTCTCCGCCCGCAAAATCAAAGCACGCGATCATACCGTTGCCGGAGACGACCCACACGAGCTTGCCATCCGTCGTCGGCGAGGGGCTCGACGAATTGTGCTTCATCTTAATCTGATTTCCCGCGTCGACCTGCTGCCGCCAGAGTTCTTTGCCGGTCGCACGGTCGAGGCAGAGCAACAATAATTGCTGGCCGCCGGGGCCGCTCATCGCCGGGCGGTTGCCGCCGGGACGCGGGCGCGCCTTGCCGGCGGGACCAGGTGCCGTCGGCGCCGGCTCAACCGGAGCGACCTCTTCTTTCGACGGCGTGTTGATAAAAATCCGGTCGCCCCAGACCACAGGGGACGAGCCGCTCCACGCGGGCAGCTCGATTTTCCATTTCACGTTCTCCGTCGTGCTCCACTTTTCCGCGAGGTTCTTCGCCTCGGTCGTCGTGCCGTCGCCATTCGGCCCGCGCCAGCCCGGCCAATTGGCGGCCTGGGCGGCCGTGGCCGCGGTGAGCGCCACCATCAGGCCGAGGCCAGCGGCCCGGCAGGCCATACCATTGGACAGGTTGGAAACGGAAGGAGCGAGGCGCATGGGGCGGGACGTTCGAAACATTTTTTTTCGGGCAAACGTTGCGGCGAAGAGACGCTGACCAAAAACAGCCAACGACAAGATGTCGAGAAATCGAAGGGGGCCGCAGAACACGTGTGCGCAACGCGGCGCCCTCTCAGCCGGAACGATGCTGTCGGAAAGGTGAGCCGTGCACTCCGCGCGGCAAACGCGAGTGGACCTGCCCCTGCCGCGCGCGGAGCGCACGGCCCACCTCCAACCGATAAACTTGCGAGCGATCTTGAGTTCAACTGCAACGTTCCGGCTCAGTCGCCGAACCGGTGACGGTTAATCACGTAGTCATGGGTGCGCTCCAGCCGGCGAAATCCCTGCGACCCGCGAACGAGCCGGCTTGTTGCGGTGCTATTTTCCGTCGGCACCGTCGAAACTGGGTTTCGTCAGCGCCGGCTTCACGCCGATGTGGCGCGCGAGCCAGTCCTGCATTTCCCAGTGCCAGTGGATCGCGTTCTGCGGGGAGAGCACCCAGTGATTTTCGTTCGGGAACACCACGAGGCGCGAGGGCACGCCCATCGCCTGCAGCACGCCGTAGAGCTCGAGGCCGTTGCCGTAGGGCACGCGATAGTCGAGTTCACCGTGAAGCACGAGCGTGGGTGTTTTGAAATTCTTCGCGTAGAACATCGGGTTCTGCCGCTGCATGCCCTCGAGGTTTTCCCACGGCGTGCCGCCCATCACCTTCGGGAAACCATGCGGCGCATCCGTCGCGTATTGCGCGTAGGAGCTGTTCACGCCCGCGTGATCGATGATGCACTTGAAACGGTCCGTGTGGCCGAGCACCCACGCGGCCATGTAGCCTCCGTAGCTCGCACCAGCCGCGGCCATGCGCTCGGGATCGAGATTGGGCAGCTTCTTCAGGAGAAAATCCGTCGAGCTCATGATGTCCTCGAAGGGCTTGTCGCCCCACTCGTTGATAATGCTCTTCGCAAATTTCTCGCCGTAGCCAGTCGAGCCGTGGCGATCGACCCACGTGACCACCGCGCCCGTGGCCGCGAAGACCTGGGTGTTCCAGCGGAAGCTGAACGAGTCGCGGTTCATCGTGTGCGGGCCGCCGTGCATAAGCTGCACGAGCGGGTATTTCTTGTCGGTGTCGAAGCCCGGCGGATAGACGAGCCAGCCGTGGATGTCCGCGCCGTTGGCACCCTTGAACCAGTAGCCCTCGACCTTGCCGAGATCGAGCTGGGCCATGAAGGCATCGTTGAAATGCGTGAGCGCCTTGGCCGTGCTGTCGCCGTTGAGCACGAAGAGTTCGTTGGGGCGGTTCGTGGAGTCTTTCAGGAAAACCACCGTGCGGCCCACGACCTCAATCGAAGTCACGCTGCCGTCCTTGAACATGGGAATCGGCGGGCCCGAGCCGTCGAGCGCGAGCCGGAAGATCGGCAGCAGGCCCTTTTCCTCGGCGGTCAGCCAGAGGTGCGCGCCGTCGCTGGAGAACTTGATCTCGTCGAACGACCAGTCGTGTTGCGCGGTGAGCGGCGCGCTTTTGCCCGTGGTGAGATCGTGGCGCCAGAGGCGGCGGCTCTCGCCATTGTGCATCGCGGTGGGCGTGCGCGCAAAGACGAGCGACTTGCCGTCGGGCGCAAACACCGGGGTGTTGTCGCTCCCCTTGTTCTCGGCCGTGAGGTTGCGCGGTGCGCCGCTACCATCGGTGGCGACGAGATAGATGTCGTTGTTATTGTCGTCGCGGAAAGGCGGTGGCGTGGAGTTCATCGTCAGCGCGATCGATTTGCCGTCGGGCGCGATGTCGAAGGGCGCATCGCCACCGTTGGAGAAAAGATAGGTGCGCGTCGGCGTCAGATCACGGAAGCTCTTCGTCGCAACCTCGACCGCGAGAAGCCGGCTCGCGAGATTGTCGGTGAGCCATGAGTCAAAGAAGCGATACTGGCGGTTCTCGGTGACGCGCGCAGTCATCTTCGAATCCTTGCGGCGCTTGATTTCCTTTTTCATCGCCGCGAGGTCAGAGGCCTTCCAGGTGCCGACGAGCTTGGGAATCACGCGTGTCTGCACGACGACGGATTTGCCGTCAGGCAGCCACTTCGGCGTCGCCAGCCCATAGGGCAGCTCGAGAATTTTTTCCGCCTCGCCGCCGTCGCGCCGCAGGACGTAGAGCGTGTTGTTCTCATCGTCTCCCCGCTTCGAAAGAAACGCGATCCGCGTGCCGTCGGGGCTCCACGTGGGCGCGGAATCGGCAGTGCTGGCCGCCGTCAGCCGCCGCGGGTAGCCCCCAGCAACCGCCACGAGCCCCAGAATAGTGGTGGTTTTATTTTTATACAACGACCACACCATCACCGTGAAAACCACCACCAAAGC
>JANNEY010000589.1:0-10683 GCA_031379235.1 Opitutaceae bacterium
AGCCCGTGCGGATCGAATGGCTGCGGATGTTGGTGCCACCGCCCGGACCGCCGGCGAGCGACGCCGGGTCGTTATTCCAGCCGGGAGGCACAGCGCGGTAATAGGCGCCGTATTCGGCATCGAGCATCTCTTCATACCACGCGTCGGCTTCGATGTGCAGAAAGCGGTAGCCGACTTCCCACTGCCCAGCCTTGCTCGCTTTGCCCAGTGTGAAGCCCGCGGTCCACGCGTCGTTTTGCGCCGGCGCACCGGGGTTATGCAACAGATCCGCCTGCAGGGTGACGGGGAATTTCCCGGTGTAGCCGGGCACGCGGCCCAAGAGGCGCGTAATCGCCGCCTCGGCATAGAAGGGACGGTAGGCGTGCACCAAAACACCGGTGGCCGTGCGCGTATTACCACGGTTGGTGTTGGCCACGTTGGCGGCCGTAAGCTGCGCCCCGCGCGTGATGCTCAGCAAGCCCACGCCGACTGAGGTCGACCAAGCGGCGTCCCATTGCGCGTCCCAACGCATCCGCCCCGCGAACATCCAAGGATCGCGGGCTGAGCTCGTGATGTCGTCGAGCATGTATTGGCCGCCCGCGATCCACAGCCGATCACGCTTCGTCAGTTGGAGGGAAAATTCTTCCGTGAGACCCTCGGGCATGTAGTCGGTGTCGAATAAGATTCGCGACGACGTAAAAAACAAATTCTCGGCCTTACCGAGCGTGACTGCCATCTTTGCCTCAGGCCCGAGCACCGGCTTCCAAGCCATAAACGCCCGATCGATGAAGGCGTATTTTCTCGATCCGTTGTCGGCGGCGGAAAACTGCGCCGAGAGCGGTGTGCCACCAAACCCAGTGTTAAGATCACCCGCGCTAAAACGGAATCCCGCCTCAATGGTTTCACTCACCGCGGAGACGACGCCGAAATGAAACTGAAAGAGGAGTTGGTCGCGCGCGACGGCTTCGCGCGCCGCATACATCCCGCTTGAAAGGCGCGTGCGCAAATCACCGGTGAGGCGCACGCTCGGCGCGGGGGTTTTTTCGCTCGCCACCACCGGTGCCCGCGCGGGGCCGCCTTCACGCCGCAAGGCGGCGTTTTCCTCGCGCAGCGCCTCAACGAGCGACTCCAGCCGGTGCACGCGCTCCGCCAATGACGGCGTTTCCGCCGCGTGGGCAACAGCCAACGCTAGGGTAAACCAAGCGCTCCGGAAGGAACGCAAAAGGCAGGGCGAAAAACAAAGGGGCATCATCAGGCACGAGGCTTCCAAGACGTTTCACGAAACGCGGGCAAAAACGAGCCGAGATTAGACCGACCGGCGACCTCGCGCTTTCATTCCGCCCGCACAAGGCGGGGCGCGCCGCTCGTCACCGCTCAAGCATCAGCGCGCAAATCGAACGGTCCATCAGCTGGCGTCGCGGACAGGGGTTTTCCTTGTCGGCACCGGCGCGTCTCAAAATCCGCCTTGCGCTGGAGGCCCAGTGTATCGCGCGCGCCTTCCGCGATGACTACAACACGAGCCGGCCGCACAGTTCGATCCGGTATCGCACGCCCGCAGACTATCGCGCCGAACTTTTGGCCAAGCTCCCGACTCCGGTCAGGCCCGCCAAGCCGGGCCCTCCCTCCGAGAAACCACCCAGTAACGATTCCTCAAAATAAGCCGCGCAGTTGGCACCTGGCCCGCGCCCCGCTATGGTTGGCCCGTGGGTTCATTCATGGTTGAGCCTGTCGGTTCATTCCCACTGGGTCCGATACCCCGAAGCTCGCTTCGGCTTGGTTATCAGAACGAGTTGAGCGGTGGGTTGCACGAGGATCGGGAAATTTTCGGCGATATGATGAATATCCCCCGGAGCTTGCTCCGGGCTATTGACTTCCCTAAACGGAAATTTACCCGCGGTTCAGTTTTGCTTCAGTGAAAGCCGGCATCGTATCGCACCTTCTGCACGGCGCATTCTAAAGTGCGGAGCCCACCCATGAAATTATCCCCGTTTCGTTTTTCCCGGAAAGCGGCATTAGTTGCCGCCCTTACCACGCTCGCTGGCACTCCCGCCTTCGCACTGAAATACGCTGCGCCCGAACACAAACTGAAGGCCGACCCGGCCATCCCGGCCTGGAAGCCCGGCCCGGTCACGACGGTGCCCGAGGAGGAGTTCAACCTCGTCGGCGCCGATATCATGGACGAGATCACGCTCGGCTGGGTGAAACTTTTCCGCGAGGCTTACCCGAAGCTCAGTGTCACGATGGAGGCGCGCGCGTCCGGCACCGGCGTCAACGCCCTCACCGCCGGCATCGCGCACGCCGCGCCCGTCGGCCGCGAAGCGCTCCCCGCGGAGCACGAGGCGTTCGTGAAAAAATACGGCTACGAGCCCTTCGCGATCAAGGTTGCTACCGGCTCGCTCGGCTCGCTGGGCAAGACGGCGACGAGCGTCATCCTTGTCGCGAAGAGCAACCCGATCAAGGGGCTCACGTTTAAGCAGCTCGATCAGATCTACTCGAAGTCGCACAAGCTCGGCGGTGGCGACCTCACGACGTGGGGCCAGCTCGGCCTCACCGGCGAGTGGGCCAACCGTCCGATCCACACTTACGGCCTCAAGCCGCCGAACGGGATCGAGCAGTTCGTGAAATGGAAAGTGCTTCAGAACGGCGAGTGGCGCGACGGCATCCAGAACGTGAAAGGGCAGGGTTTCACGCACGCGTTCACTGTCGCCTCGAACGACATGAAGACGCAGCTCGGCGGTCTCACCTACGCGCTGCTTGCGAACCTCACGCCCGACGTGCGCGTCGTCCCGCTCGCGAAGAACGAAGGCGAGCCCTTCATCGCGCCGACGATCGAGACGGTCTACAACCACACCTACCCGCTCTCGCGCTACGTCTATATTTTTCTCAACCGGCCGCCGGGCACGAAGCTCGAGCCGAAGACGAAGGAGTTCCTGAAGTGCGTCCTCTCCCAGCAAGGCCAGCGGATCGTGGCGGCCGAGGGTGTGTTCATGCCGCTGCTGCCATCCGTCGTCGCGGAAGAGCTGAAGAAACTCGAGTGACCATGAACGCGCGCCGCGCAGGGCTGGCGGCGTTCTTTTTCTGGCTCGCGCTGGCGCGCGCCGACGCGGCGGAAGTGGTTTGCGCGAGCGCCGCGAGCATGGACGGACTGATGGGCGCGTGGACGCGCGATTTCACCGCCTCCCACCCGGAGACTCCCGCCCGCGTCGCTGCGCGCACGCAATTCTCGGCCGAAGCCTTCGACGCGCTCCTTCGTGGCGAGGTGCAGGTCGCGCCGTTTGCGCGCGAGCTGTTTCCCGACGAGCGCGCCCGCTATGCCGCGAAATTTCCTGGCGCGGTGCCGCGGCTTGTGCCCGTCGCCACGGGCAGCCGCGACACCAAGGGCGGCACGCACGCGATCGCGATTTTTGTGCATGAGAAAAATCCCGTCACTCGCCTCTCGCTCGCGCAGCTCCGCGAAGTGCTCGCGCGCGATAGCACGATCAGGACGTGGGGCCAGCTCGGAGCGACCGGCGAATGGGCTTCAAAAATAATCGTCGTCCACGGCATGACCGTGCGCCGCGACACCGGCAATCCGCCCGGCATCATAAACTTCCTCGAGCAGCGCGTCCTCACCGGTCGCGCGTGGCGCGATGACGCCGCGCACGTCGCGCACATCGACACTCCCGGCGCGGGCGGCATGCAGGCGCTGGAAAAAATCGTGCGCGCCGTTGCTGCTGACGAAGCCGCGCTCGGCTACAGCGGTTTCGGCTACGCCCAGCCCGGCACGAAGTCGCTCGCGCTCGCCGAGACCGACGCCGGGCCGTTTTTCGCTGGTAACGCCGCTGAAATTGCGCGTCGCGACTACCCGCTCACCCGCACAATTTATCTCGGCACGGGGCACGAGCCGGATGCAGCCACCCGTGAGTTCGTGCGCCATGCGCAAAGCGGCGCCGGCCAGCGCGCCGTAGTTGCGGATCGCAGTGGATTCTTTCCGCTGCCGACGCCGGTCCTGGAATTTCCCCACGGCGCAAGCTCCCTCACGCCGAGCGGAGCCATCGCCATCGTCGGCTACAACGACATGGCGGAATTGCTCTCCGCCCTCACCGCCCGCTTCGCCGCGTTGCATCCCGGCTTCGTCTTCGCGCTCGATCTCAAGGGCACGCGCACCGCGCCCCCGGCGCTGGCCTCCGGCAAGTCCGCGCTCGCTCCCATGGGCGCGGAATTTTCGTCGGCCGAACTCGCCGCTTACCGCATCGCTACCGGCGGCGATCCGCTCGTGGTGCGGCTCGCGCACGCCTCACTCAATCCAAAGGCATTGAGCGGGCCACTGGCGATCTTCGTGCACCGCGAAAATCCTCTTACCACGCTCACGCTCGACGAGATCGCCGCGATCTTCACAGACGAATCGCGCGCCGCCGCGCGGGGGCTCGCGCCGTGCGGCGTTAATGCCGACGCTGCGCTCGGCCTGTTCTTCCGCCAGCGCGTGCTCGGTGAGCGCGCGTTCGCAGGCGACTTCACCGGCTTCGCGCAATCCGCCGAGGTCGTCGCGCACGTCGCCGCGAACCCGCGCGCCATCGGCTTCGCCGCCGCGATGCGCGCCACACCCGGCGTGAAAATCCTCGCGCTCGCCCCGCGCGTCGGCGCCGGGCCCATCGCGCTCACCGCGGAGAATCTCACCGCCGGCCGCTACCCGCTCGACCGCCACCTGCTGCTCGCGGCGCGAGCCCCACTCGAGCCGTGGGCGCGCGAGTTCCTTCGGTTCGCCCTTTCATCCGAAGGGCAGGCACGGATCGCCGCAGGCACGCTCGGCTATCTGCCGCTTAACGCCGCCGAGGCGGCAGCTGAATGGGCGAAAGTTTCAGCTGCTCCCTGAAGCGAAATTTAGCCAGCGTTCAGCGATGCTTAACCCACTGCACCCAGTCTCACGGTGCCACGCCAACCCCTTCGGCGAAATTCGTCGCGCCCCTCCCATGAACACCGTCCTACCCCCAATCACTTCCCCCCGGCGAGCCCGCGCCTGCGTCGCGCTTTCCACCGTTCTGCTCGCAACCGCTGCCGGCTTGGCTCAGGCGCCGGCCGCGAAGCCGGCCGAGGAGGTCGTGCAACTCGACACTTTCAGAGTCACCAGCACCATCGACACCTATCATCAGACCTCCTCCTCGATGGCCTCGAAGCTCCCGATGGACCTCAAGGAAATCGCCTCGTCGCTTTCGATTCTCAACTCCGCCGCCATCACCGACCGCAACGCGGTCATCCTCACCGATGTCGTCGCCTACGTCGTCGGCGCGACGGCGTCGCAGAATTCGGTGAACGGTTTTTCTTTCCGCGGCTTCCCCAACACCGGCAGCTACACGCAAAACATCCAGTTCGACGGCCTCATGGGCGCCACGCTCAAGAAGGGCGGCTCCAGCGCGTCCAATGTCGACAGCCTCGAATTCCTCAAGGGCCCCAATGGCGTGCTCTACGGTCAGATGAATCCCGGCGGTCTCCTCAACATCGTCACCAAAAATCCGAAGGAGGTCCGGGAGACCAATGTCCGCTTCACCGTCGGCACCTTTGCGGGGAAGTTCAGCAGCTTCGGCGAGGATCACACCGAGACCTTCAGCCTCGACACCACGGGCCCCGTCGGCTCCAGCAAGAAATTGTTTTTCCGGCTCGTCGCGGACGTCGGCCGGTCGCCCTCGTCGCGCCCCGGCAATTGGAACAACGCCTCCTCGTTCTACCCCGCGCTCACCTACAAGTGGAGTCGCGAAACCCAGCTCACGATCAAGGGCGAGATCAGCCAGGACTTCCGCCGGCAGGACGATGGCATCATCCCGATTTTCACCAATAACACCGCGTTCGGCCCCACCGCCACCTACGTCACCGCGCCGCTCGACACCGTCTACAACGACACCAAGGACAAGGCCACCGACCGCGGCTCCGCGATCTCGCTGAAATTCCAGACCACGCTCGCCACCGACTGGGTGCTCCGCCTGCAAGGCCGCTCCGTCTGGCACCTCGACGTCGTGCGCGAGCTTACCGTCAACAACGCCAATACTTTCAATCCCACCTCCACGTTTGCCCGCCCCACCTCCACGCTGCGCCGCCAATACAATTACGTGAAGAACGGCCACCGCTACAATTTCGTCGACGCCAACATCTATCGCATCTTCACGAGCGGCCAGATCAAGCAGACCGTCCTCCTCGGCACCGGCGGCGGCGGCGAGTTCTTCGGCAACGCCCGGCTCGCCTTCGGCCCCAACCAGACCGTCGCGCAGGCCATCGCCCTCATCAACCCCGCGATCGATCAGGTCGCCGACTATCCGGCGGTGCCGGCCGGCGTCACCAATCAGGTCACGTGGCAAGGCGCGCTCGGTGCCTACATTTCCGACCAGATCAAGATCGGCGACAAACTGAACCTTTCCCTCGGCTTTCGCCGCGACCGTCAGCGCATCCACGGCCAGAACACGCTCAACCCTGCGCTCACCACCTTTGCCACTGAGCTCAAGGCCAACACCCGCCAGCTCGGCGCCGTTTACGCGATCACCCCCCAGATTTCCGCCTACGGCAGCTGGAGCGAATCGATCAAGCCGCAGGTCAACATCGCCTACGACGTGAACGGCAACTCCAGTTTCCCACCCGAGACCGGCGAGCAATACGAGGGCGGCCTCAAGTTCAGCACGCCGAGCCGCAACGTAAACGTCACGCTCGCCACCTACGAAATCACCCGCACCAACGTCGTCGTGCCCTCCGGCACCAACTTCACCGTCCCCACCGGCTCCGCGCAGGTCGGCCAGGCCATCTCTCGCCTCGACGGCAAGCAGACGAGCAAGGGCACCGAACTTGAGGTGCAGTGGCAGCCGATGCCCAACTGGCAGCTGCAGGCCGGCTACGCCTACTCCAAGGCGATCATCGCCGCCTCCACGCGCAACCCGACGAGCGTCGGCCTCGACCTTGCCAACGCGCCACGCAAATCCGCCAGTTTCTGGACGCGCTACAACTTCGCCACCGGCGACCTCAAGGGCCTTGGTTTCGGCAGCGGCCTCGTCTACGTCGGCGAAGCGTGGGCCGGCGATCCGACGACGACGGTTTACTACAAGCTCGCCGGTTGGTCGCGCGTCGACAGCTCCGCCTACTACAGCTTCGGCCGCTACCGCGTCGCATTGAACATCCAGAATCTCCTCGATCGCCGCTACATCGCCTCCGCGCAAAGCGCGCTCACACTTAACATGGGCGAGCAGCGGAAATTCACGCTATCCGTTTCGACGAAGCTCTGAGCAAGGCGTCGCCGCAATCGGCACCCTCGCTGGCGCCACTACGTGCCGGAGCATTGCCCGATGTTCACTCGATTCGCATGCGCCCTGGCAGTGCTGGTTGCAGAAGGGGCCGTCCCGTTGCGGGCCCAGTCCTCCGCCGACGCGCGCCGATCTGAGCCTGCGTGGGCCGACAGGCTCCCGGCTTACGCGCCCGCGGAACAAGTCGCCGGCCACATCAGCCTCTGGGGCCACGGCAGTTTCCGGCGCGACTTCATGGGCAGGCTGGTCGCGCGCTGGATGGCGGAGTTTCGCCGCGCGCAGCCGGCTGTGACGTTTGAGAACCGCATGTATGGCACCGCCTCCGCGATTGGCGCCCTCTACACCGGCACCGGCAACATCGCGCTCCTCGGCGAGGAAATCAGCCCGGCCGCGGCGGCCGCGTTTGAGCGTGCGAAGGGCTATCCGCCCACCGGCATCCAGGTCGCGACCGGCAGCCTGGACGTGAATTTCTTCGACTACGCGCACATGATTTTTGTGCACCGCGACAATCCGCTCGCGTCGCTCGACCTCGCGCAACTCGACGCGATTTTCGGCACCGAGCGCCGCCGCGGCGCGCCGAAGGATCTCCGCACCTGGGGTGACCTCGGGCTCGGCGGTGAATGGGCGCGGAGGAAAATCCAGGCCTACGGTTGGAAGGTGGACGAGGATTTCGCGCTCTTCTTCCGCGAGGCCGTGTTGGAAAACAGCCATCGCTGGAATCCCGCGATCAAGGAATACGTCCACACCACGCGCCCCGACGGCTCACAATACGACCACGGCCAGAAAATTCTGGACGCCCTCGCGCGCGATCCCGCCGGCATCGCGATTTCGAATGTGCGCTATGCGCGGCCCGAGGTGAAACCGCTGGCGCTCGCGGCTCGTTCGGGTGCGGAGGCGTTTGCACCGACGCCGGAAAATCTCGTCGCGCAGACCTATCCGCTCGCGCGCATCATCCCGGCGTTCATTGACCGCGCGCCGGGCCAGCCGGTCGAGCCGGCGGTGCGCGAGTTTCTCCGCTACGTGCTCAGTCGCGAAGGCCAGCAGGCGCTCATTGCGGAAACGGGCTATCTCCCGCTCGGCGCCGCAGCGATTCGCGGCCAACTCGCGCAGCTCGCGGCACATGAAATCGCGAATGGTAGCGCGCGACTTCAGCCAACGCCTGTCACCGACGCTACATCCGCTTCGACGCCGACTGAATCCGCGCGGTATCAACCCGGCGTTGGCCTCCCGCCGCCCGCGGACACCGCGCAGCCGGGCGTGCTGCGTGTCGCCGGCCCCGCCTCACTCGCGCCTCTGCTCGCCCGCTGGCAAGAGGCGTTTCAAAAGACTCATCCCGCCGTGCGCCTCACTCTTCGGCTCGACGGCAGCGACGTCGCCATCGCCGCACTCTACGCTCGCCGCGCCGATCTCGCGTTGCTCGGCCGCGAGGCGACCGCCGCCGAGTTGAAAGCCTACGAGTGGATCTACCGCCGCAAGCCCGCCGCCGTGGAAATCGCGACCGGCAGCCTCGATCGGCCGGGACATTCGCCCGCACTCGCGCTCTTCGTCCACCGCGATAATCCGCTCGCCTCGCTTACGCTCGCGCAGGTGGACGCGCTTTTCTCAACCGAGCGCCGCCGCGGTGCGCCGGCCGCCCTTGCGAGATGGGGCGACCTCGGCCTCGGCGGCGCGTGGGCGGCCGCGGCGGTGCGCCTCTACGCGCCCGACACGGAAAGCGGCACGGGGCGTTTCTTCCGCGCCGCCGCGCTCGGCGACAGCCGCAGTCTCCATTGGGGGCGCATCACCGAGTTCGCCGACACCGCGCCGCTGCGCGCGCCGACGCACGACGCCGCCCACCGCACACTCGCCGCCCTCGCCGCCGATCCGCACGGGCTCGCCGTCGCCAGCCTCGGCGCGGCCAACCCGCACGTGAAACCCCTCGCGCTCGACGGCATCGGCGCGGACCGCGTGAGCGTTGCCGCGCGCCGCTATCCGCTCGCCCGTGCCGTCGTCGCGTATTTTCACGGGGCCAAAGATCAGCCGCCTCATCCCGATGCGTCCGCGTTTTTCCGTTTCATCCTCAGCGACGCGGGGCAGGACTGCATCGCGGCCGACACCGGCTACCTCCCGCTCGGCGAGTCCGTGCGTCGCGCCGCCCGCGCCACGTTCGAGTGACGCACGTGGCTGAATCGTTTTTCAGCCGCCGTTAAGGTTCACTTTACTGGCCGCAGTTACCGTGGACGCACCCGTCTTTCCCCGCCCACCTCCGCTTTTCCACGCTCATGAAACATCTGCTCCGCCTTCTTGCTGTGACCGCGTTCTCCGCCGCCACGCTTTTCGCTGCCGCTGCGGCCGCAACGCCGGCCGCCAACGCCCCCGTGAAAAAGAAAAACTGGACCGCCCCCGCGCAGAAAATCTACGCGCAGGCCCTCGCCGACAAAATCATGCAGGCGCACCCCGAGCTCATCAGCGTCACGCTGCAGGGCAACCCGCCCGGCGCCGCGAAGGACGTCTACACGATGTTCGCCGGCTCCTTCCCCGAGCGCATCGGCAACGCCTGCGATCCCGACGATGTCGATGTGGTCGTCAAGGGTATCACCATCCTCGACCCCCGCTGGCGCCGCACCAACGATCCCGTGAAGAAATTTGTCATCCTCACTCCGCTGCGCGACACGACGGGTGAAAATGTCGGCCTCCTTGTCCTCGCCTACAAAAATGACGGTGCCAACGCCAAGACCGACGACCAGTTCTACGCGATGGCGATGAAGCTCCGCGACAGCATCAAGAAGGACATCCCGAGCTTTGCCGCGCTATTCGCGCCGGCCAAGTAATCCGCCATGCGCGCCTCATTCCTTCGTCGCGCGGCTGTGTTCTCCGCGCTTATCACCCTGATCGCGGCATCGGCCGCCGCCGCGCCGTTCTACCGCCTCGAGTCCGCGCTCACGATCCCGAGCGCGTCGCTGCCCAACTGGGACTACCTCTGTTTCGACTCCACGCGCGACGTGCTCTACATCGCGCGCCGCGACGACGGCATTTTGATCTACGACGCGAAGGCGAAAAAGATCACCGGCACGATCGAGAACACCAAGGGCGGCAACGCCACCACGCTCGTCCCCGAGTTCGACCGCGGCTACGTCACCAACACCGACGGATCGCTCACCATTTTCCAGCTCTCCACCTTGAAGACGCTCGAACGCGTCAAGCTCGGCGACGATGCCGACAACGCCTTCTACGATCCCGTGACCAAGCAGCTCCTCGTCACGATGGGCGACAGCAAGCAGGCCGCGTTCGTGGATGCGAAGACCGGCAAGCTCACCGGCATCCTCAAAATCGACAGCGAGAAACTCGAAGGCGCCGCGCCCGACGGGAATGGCAACTACTTCCTCGCGCTCCGCGACCGCCACAAGGTCGTCCGCCTCGACGCCCGCGCGCGCACGGTCACCGCCGAGTGGCCCGTCACCGGCTACAC
>JANNEY010000070.1:0-2846 GCA_031379235.1 Opitutaceae bacterium
GGTTTTGGGGGGTGGGGGGGGGTGGCGCGGGCCGCGCGCGCCCCCCCCCCCCCCCCCCCCCCGCCCCTACGAAATTGCCACAACCGCCCGAAAGGCCTTTTCCACCCTCGACGGCCCGCCGCGCGCCGCCAAATCTCCCACCCACCCCATGTCCGCCTCCGCCAGCCAAGCTGTGTTCCTCAGCTACGCGTCGCAAGACGTGGAGCCGGCACTGCGCATTTGCGAGGCGCTGCGCGCGGCGGGCATCGAGGTCTGGTTCGATCAGAACGAACTCGCCGGGGGCGATGCGTGGGACAACAAAATCCGCACGCAGGTCGCAACGTGCGCGCTGTTCGTGCCCGTGATCTCGGCGGCGACGCAGGCGCGGCTCGAAGGGTATTTTCGGATCGAGTGGAAACTCGCCGCGCGCCGCACGCATGCGATGGCGACGGCCAAGGCGTTTCTGCTCCCGGTCGTCATCGACGCCACGCGCGACGCCGAAGCGCACGTGCCGGATGAGTTTCGCGACGTGCAATGGACGCGGCTGCCCGGCGGCGAGACGCCGGCTGCGTTTTGCACGCGAGTGAAAACGCTCCTCGGCGGCTCGGAGGGTTTCGTTGTAGGGGCGTCGCTTGACGGCGCCCGTGCCGCGGTCGCCCCCGACGGGCGTGGACGAGCCACGCCCCTACAAGAGCCATCGCGCCCATGGCTCGTGCCCGCCATCGCCGGCGCCGCGTTCCTTATCGCCGGCGCCGCCTATTTCGGATTGCGACCGACCCCGAACTCCCTCGCGTTGCCGCCCGTCGCGGCGAAATCCGCTGCCTCGGTTTCCGAAGGGAGCCGTCTGGTGGCCAAGGCGTGGGAGCAGATGGACAAGACGGAGATGGCGCGCAGTGAACTCCTGCTCGCCGAGGGTTTCTGCAAGCAGGCCGCGGCGTTGGAGGAAACGAATCCCGCGGTGTGGGCGGCGTGGTCCGCGATGAACACCTGGCATTACTTTCACGGCTTTGAGCGGGTGCCCGCTCGCAAGGAGGCCGCACGCGACTACGCGCAGAAGGCGCTGGCGATTGATCCCAAGTCCTACGAGGCACGCTACGCCTGGGCGCACTTCATTGTGCGCATGACCGCCGAGGGAAAGATCGGCGACGAACGTCCGGCGCTGCCGATCCTGCGCGAGTTGCTGGGCGAACGGCCGGATGAGCCGCGGGCACTTTACGCGCTGGGGTTCGGATTGATCTGCGATCCGGCGAATGCGGACGAGGGGTTTTCCACGTTGGAGCGGCTGGCCGAAAAGCATCCGTGGTTTGCCGGCCGGGCGTTGAATGAAGTGGGCTGGATGTCGCTTTTCTACGGGAGATTTGGCGTGGCGGAGTCTGCCGCGGAGCGGGCGTTGAAGGCGCAGGAGTATTGGAACAACCTAGGACTCAAGGCGACGCTCGCGTTGCGCCTCCACGGCGACGTCGAACTCGCGCAGGCGACGATCGACCGGTTGCCGTCGACGGCGCTGCAGGAAAATTGGGGCATCTCGCTCGCGGTCATGGTCGCCGACTGGCGTGGAAACCACGCGCGGGCGGTTTCGATTCTCCAAGGGGTGCCGCGTGACTGGTTGGAAAATTTTTTCTACCTCGGGCCCACGTCGTTCCTGTCGGGCCAGATGAGGCTGAAGGCAAAGCAGGTGACGGCCGCGGAGAAAGATTTCCGGCGTGCGCTCGAACTGATCGCGGCGCGACTTGAGAAGGCACCGAACGATTTCGTGCTGCTGTGGTATAAGGCGGAGGCCCTGCGCCTGCTGGGAATGCGTGAGGAAGCTGACAAAACGTATCGGCAGTTGCGTGAGGTTTGGCCAAACACGTTCTCGCAGGTCACGTTCGAGCCGCCCGAGCAGGCGTTGAACTACGTGCGGCAGATGGTGCAGCTCGATTACGACATCGAAATGATTCCGGCGGGTTGGTGGTTCACAGCGGCGTCCCTGCGGCGCGACCCGATATTCGAGAACGTGCGTCGAGCGCCAGGATTCAACGGCTTGGTCGCGGAGGTTGAGCAGCGGGAAAAACAGCGGTGGCGCCAAGGACCGGCCACCGCAGGTCCCAAGACCGTGGCGGCGCCGGCCGACCGGCCCGCAGTGTCCGAAAAATCCGTCGCCGTCCTCGCGTTCAAGAACCTCAGCGGAGATCCGGCGCGCGAGTTTTTCTCCGACGGGTTAAGCGAGGCAGTGACCGACGTCCTCGGACGCGTGCCGGGCCTGAAGGTGGTCGGCAGCGCCTCGGCGTTTTCCTTCAAGGGCAAGTCCGTCCCGATCCCGGAAATCGCGCGGCAGCTCGGCGTAACCCATCTCGTCGAAGGCACGGTCCTGCAGGAAGGGCAAACGGTGCGCATCACGGCGAAACTCATACAGGCTGACGGCTTTCAAGTATGGGGCTCCGACAAACTTGACCGCGAGCTGAAGAACATCTTCGCCCTGCACGACGAGGTCGCCGGGCTCATCGCGAAAAATCTCTCGCTGAAACTCGGCGCGAGTTCCGCCGCTTCAACGGCGGCGGTGAATCCGCAAGCCTTCGAGCTCTACGTGCAAGCGCGGCAGGCGTGGAACCGGCGGACCGAGGAGGGATACGAGCTCGCTGAAAGGGCGCTCACCCGCGCGCTGGCACTCGAACCGGACTTCGCCCGCGCTCACGCCGAGCTAGCCCACGTGTGGATGCTGCGTGGGCTTGGCGCTCGGAACGGAAGGGAAGAAGGGGACCAAGCCATCGCAACCGAGCAAGCGCGCATCATGGCGAAGATCACGCAGGCGCTCACGCTCGATCCCGATTCGGCGGAAGCCCATGCGACGCTCGGACTGAAGCTCACGCGTGAGGGCAAGAACGCCG